>CAZXDN010000001.1:0-139750 GCA_964639235.1 uncultured Methanotrichaceae archaeon
GGATAACAGGGCCTATATCCTTATCGCTAAATTACAGACAATTCGATACGCTGCCTTTTGATAAGGTCTAGAGTACTAGGGCATACTTTTTAGCACCAAAAAGATGGTAATCCCTTCCATTAATAATTTATAACCTTTTTGTATTTCGTCCTTACCATACGTATGCAATATTTCGATGAAATGCATATATATGATCATCACATATTGGGCCAGCGCTTAAGACAGAATGGCCCGCGACCACGTAACGATCCAAGAGCTGGTGCTGCAAACATGGTACAAATCGAGGGAAAAATGGCGGATTATGAAGAGTTGCCTCCCAATGCAGATACAATGGTGGCCTCGATTAGGGCAATCGGGTATAATCTATCGATGGCCATCGCGGACATCATCGATAATAGTATCTCTGCTCGGGCCAAGAATATATGGATAGATTACGATTGGGGTGGCGGCAATCCTTGGATCAGAGTGAAGGATGATGGCAGAGGAATGACTGATCACGAACTGCGTGAGGCTATGCGCCTTTGCGGTAAGGGACCTAACGAGACAAGAGATCCTGATGACTTGGGAAGATTTGGTCTTGGTCTCAAGACCGCGTCATTCTCCCAGTGCAGGGTTCTTACTGTGAGCACCAAATTTAAAGGTGGAATAACCTCCACACGGTGCTGGGACCTTGACGTAATCGAAAAAACTAAGAAATGGCATCTGAAGCTACTTCCACCGGAAAATGCAGAACCAATGTTGAAGGACCTTGATCATATGGAGAATGGAACGGTGGTCCTTTGGCAGCAATTAGACAGGGTTATCGATAATAATGATGATATCAAAGACGGCGAGAGTGTCTTCTATAATAAATTCCACGATGTAGCCAATTATATTGAGATGGTGTTTCACAGGTACATGAGTGGCCCAACTAAATTGAATATTCTCATGGGCAGGACTCCTCTCAAACCTTGGGACCCTTACTTGATATCAAATCAGTTTACTCAGGAGCTATCGACTGAGACGTATGATGATGGGTCAATAAAAATCGTTCCGTATATCTTACCGCATGTTTCTAAAAGGTCAGCTAAAGAATCAACGGAAGGAGCTGGACCAAAGGGCTGGAATGCCCAACAGGGATTCTACGTATACAGAAACCGCCGAATGATTGTCTCCGGTGGCTACTTGGACTTCAACCTTAAGCCTGAGGAGCACTATAAACTTGGCCGTATAATGGTCGATATTAAGAACGATATGGACACAGAGTGGCGAATAGACGTCCGGAAGGCTGTAGCTATTCCACCCGATCGGTTGAGAGCACAACTGGAGAAAGTGGCTAAGGTAACCAGAGAAGAAGCAGTTAAAATATACCGAGCTAGAATCGGAAGGTCCAGAAAGCTTAGCCACAAGAACGTTCAGGAGATCTGGATGAAGCGAAGAAAGGGAGACAAGATCGTTTATGAGATCAACCGCGATAACGAATCGATTAAGCGAATTCTTGCAGAGATTGCCCCTCCAGATAAATGGGTTAGGAAATTATTCGGCGCAGTTGAGCGCACCATTCCTCACCTGGAGATCGTTATGGACTCATGCAATAAGGAAGACTGTCACGTTGATCTTCCTGAGGATGCTTCCCGGCCATATCAAGGGCTAATTGATATGTGCGTTGAGATCTATAAGGAAAACCGAGCAAAGGGGAGAACTCATGATGAGGCTGCTGGATTTGTTCTATCCATAGAACCATTCAACACACATCCAGCATTCGAAGCTGCTCTGGATAAGATAGCAGAGGAGGAGGACTCATGAAAGAGACCTACGAAACAATAGTCAAAATGTCCCATGGCTATATGCAGAACAAAAGTGCTACACCGGAAGAAATTCGAATATTCATAAAAAAAATGAAAAAAGCATTCCCCGATGAGGATCTGGACGAAAAAGAGCTTTTCCGACAGCTGGAATCAATTCATTCAGTCAGTATAGGAGATGCTGATATACTTGATGACAAGACGGAGGATCACATCGATTGGTTTAATCCCTATACCGGTGAGGGATTCGAGCGTGAGATCAATTGGCATTTCTGGAAGCATTACCGCGACTATCTCACTTTATACAAGGGCTGGCCCAGTAGCTTAGTAATGAGCATTGACCAACTTTCGAATCAGATATTTTCAAGATTGGAGGATCCAGAGCGTATAGGTCCGTGGGACAGACGCGGAATGGTGATGGGTAGCATACAATCCGGGAAAACTGCTAACTACACTGCATTGATCACAAAGGCCGCAGATGCTGGCTATAAACTTATAATCGTTCTTGCCGGTGTACATGATAGTCTCAGAAGTCAGACCCAGACGAGGATAAATGAAGAGTTTCTGGGGTATGACATCGCCAGAGTACAGAGGGTGACCGGTGATGAGAAAAAGATAGGAGTGAGGACCATATTTAAAGATCACAATCCCGTCTATACCCTCACGAGTAGCAGCCAGAAGGGGGATTTCAATAGGCTGGTTGCCACACAGAGCGGGATCTTTCCAGCAAAAGAAGGTGCACCCATCATACTTGTGATTAAAAAGAATGTTAGCATTTTACGTAATTTAGGAACTTGGATTTCATCAATTATAGGCCAGCCAGATGGAAATGGCAATACAATAATCAGGGATATCCCATTACTTCTTATTGATGATGAGTGCGATTTCGCTTCCGTCAACACCAAACAACCAGAAAGGGATGAGAACGGCAGAATAATCGAAGATTGGGATCCAACAACAACAAACAGGCTAATTCGGCAATTTTTAAACACCTTTGATAAGAGCGCGTATATTGGATATACGGCCACTCCTTTTGCAAATATATTTATACACAATGATGATCCTCATCCGCATTATGGTGAAGACCTATTCCCAAGAAGTTTCATAATCAGCCTTCCGCAGCCAAGTAACTACTTGGGACCTGAAAAGGTTTTTGGCCTTGGCATAGATTCCGACGAAGATGACGAGGCAGTTGAACCATTGCCCCTCGTAAGGATCGTCGATGATCAATTGGGTTTGATCCCTGATGGCCATGACAAGAATTTGAAGGTAAATGATTTGCCTGATAGCCTGAAGCGAGCACTGAAATGTTTTCTGCTCAGTTGCGCTGCAAGAAGGCTTCGATCAGAAGGTATACCGCATAATTCGATGCTTGTACACGTCACAAGATACACGGCTGTTCAGGAACAGATCGCAGCGCTTATCACCAGGGAATTGAATGAATTGGTTGCAAAAATCATGAGCCAGAGTGGCCTCGCGGACTTTCAAGAAATCTGGGAAAACGATTTCATTCCTACTTCTAACGAAATGGCAGAATTGGGATTCAGAGATGCGGTTGCCCATGAATGGTCAGAGATTGAAAGAAGTCTTGGTATTGTTGCAAGAGTAATTAAAGTGAAAACAATTAACGGGACCGTCAAAGATGCTCTGTATTACAAAGAAGTCGAGATGGATGCGAACGAAAGGAAAAAATTTGGCCAGGAAGTGCCATGGGAGGAAAAAGGGTTAAGCGTAATTGCCGTCGGTGGTGATAAGCTCTCTAGAGGATTGACTCTCGAAGGACTCACTGTTAGTTATTACCTGCGGGCATCGGCACTTTATGATACATTGATGCAGATGGGGAGGTGGTTTGGATACAGGGGCGGGTATTCAGATCTATGTCGTATCTTTACGACTGATGAACTTGAGTCTTGGTATCGCCACATAGCCATGGCCACACAGGAACTCCGGGGTGAAATCGAGTTCATGTCGGAATTAGGATTAACACCCATCGAATTTGGTCTGAAGGTTCGCAGCCATCCGGGACGTCTTGCTGTTACATCAGCTGGAAAATCTAGGAGCAAACAGCTGATATCTTTGTCATATGCACACGAGATGAAAGAAACAGTTGTGTTCGATCCAATGCATTCACAGACGAATCTGAAAGCTCTTGAGAGGCTGATAAGAGATATGGACCAGAAACAGATTAGCCCTACGTTGGACACCAATGGCTATCACTGGCATGGAGTCCCTGCTGATTTTGTACTCACATTCCTAGCTAACTACAGAACCCACGATTTTTACGCCAGAATTGTGGATCCGCAGGCAATCCACGAATATATCTTGAAACAGAACTCTATCAATGAACTGGTTGAATGGCATGTTCTAATAGTGAGCAAGGGTAGCGAATCGTTAAGGGAATCTGATGTAACTCATAGAGTCTCTATCGCAGGTTACAACATCGGATGCGTAACAAGGAAAGCTAACAAGATATCTGACGATAGGATTTCCATACAAAGAATCGTGAGCCCTAACCACGAAAGAGTGGACTTATCACCAGAGGAGCTAAGTAGGGCGATCGATTACGATAGAACGCAACTTCACAAAAACAAAAATGATCCCTCTGGAAAGGCAATAAGGCATGTTAGGCCAAAGGAAAGAGGACTACTTATTGTTTACCTTCTAACTGGCACTGAAAAATCTCCGATTGGAGAATCTTCGAAGTCCTATGGCGGACCGGGTCAGGAGACCGTAGGGTGGGGTATCAGTTTCCCAGAAAGCCCGACCGCTGAGGCAATAGAATACTGGGCTACTCCTGTCTACCAAATGGAAGATGAGCACCTTGCATGAGCGTGGGTATCATGCATCATGACCTCAAAAGGTACTGGAATGAACTGGAGGAACATTACGCTGGACAAGAACTAGTCTACAGGAGATTGAATCTCGAACATGAAACCGGAATCAGGATGGCTGTTATGACTCCCGGTCGGACTTGGGCCATCCTGATTGAGATTCCCCCTGATGATGCGAGCGCCCTGACACCACCACGCTGGCGGGGGATGGGATTCAGAATCATTCCTCAGGTAGGCCCGGAGCTAAGCGCGAAGCACATTTGCCTGTATGTCGAGAGTCCAGAGCATCGATCCGTCTTCACAACGTTGAGTTCAGATATCATAAGTACCCTTGAATCATCCGATCAAACATCCAGAATCAGGAATCTTCAGAACTGTTTCAATAGGTGGTCAAAATTCTTTGAGAGATGGGGACAGGAGGGCATTTCCGCTGAAAGACAACGCGGGCTATTCGGTGAGCTGATGGTTCTTGAGACACTGCTCCGAACAGGATTGCCGCTTGTGGAGGGAGTATCTTCGTGGAAGGGCAGCTCAGGATCGGATCAAGATTTCATCCATATGGATGCAGCCATCGAAGTAAAGACGACGATATCAAGAGAACCTAGGAAGATATCAATCAGCAGCGAGAAACAACTTGATAACACGGATTTAGAATCGCTCGCACTCGTCGTCCTCACTCTAAATGAAGTGGAATCCGGCGGTATTTCCTTGCCTGATGCAGTTGGAGCTGTAAGGCAACTATTAGTGAATGATAGGGAAGCAGATAGCATTTTCGAGTCCAGACTTATTGAAGCTGGATACTTGGATTCTGATGCAGATAAGTACCCGAAACGATACAAAATAAGAAGCATAGAAATTTTTGATGTTCAGGACGAATTCCCTCGCATAATTTCAGTCCCCCAAGGTGTTGAGGATCTCGGGTACACAGTAACGATTTCCGTGTGCAAGCCTTTTGAGATAAGTATTGGGGATATGATCAAAGAGTTTTGCGGAGGGAAAAATGAGCAAGATTGAAGAAGGATTGAAACGATTCCATTCAGATATTGGCTCGAAATCCCTTGCATCTGAACTACTAAAGGAACATCAATTCGTGGAGGATGTTGGTGAAATTCTGGTAGAAGCAGGAGAAATAGAGGATTGTATTCGATGTTCGTACCAAGCCAGAGGTCTGAAGGTAGATGGCTATTATTACGACTCTGAAACTGGCTGGCTATATCTAATTGTTGCGCTCTGGAAAGATGAAATCGAAGAAGCGAGGGCGAGAGTTACTAATAAGGAGATCGAAGATACATTCCATCGGTGTCTCAATTTCTTTAATAAAAGTCGTGCAAATCTATTTGAGAAGATCGAGGTTGCAAATGAAGCTCATGATCTGGCACACTTGATCCAAGAGTGCCGGAATGAGATATTCAATACTACAATTATCATGATGACTGATGGAATTGCAGAGGGACGTCCTGCTGAGTTTGAAACCGTTGATGGTATTGAAATCAAGAAGATCATCTGGGATATTAAAAGAATTCTTGATTTCATTGAAACTGGCGAAAGGGAGGCCACCAAAGTCGAATTCGGTGAGGATGATAAAATACCCTGCCTTTGCGAAACCAACGGGTCAGGAGTTTACACGTCTTATCTTGCATTTATTCCAGGAGAATTGCTGGCCAGATTGTATTCAGAGTGGGGGACTCGGTTGCTGGAGATGAATCTCCGTGTATTTCTATCCGCTCGAGGAAAGGTGAATAAAGGAATACGCGATACTATCATTAATAATCCCAGCATGTTCTGCGCATACAATAACGGAATAACCGTAGTCGCACGGAACATCAACTTCATGAAATCTAATGGGGGTCATGGATACCTTCTCGGAGCAAGTGACTTTCATATAGTCAATGGCGGCCAGACGGTGGCATCTCTCTACCACGCAAAGAGAAGACAGAAAGCGAATCTTTCAGGTATCATGGTGCCGATGAAATTAATCAGCATCACCAGCGAAGAGGATATCAAGATTCTCGTCCCTAAAATCAGCGAGTACTCAAACACGCAAAACAAGATTTCCATGTCGGATCTGGCAGCAAATGATAAACCTCATCTGGATCTGCATGAATTATCGAAGAGATTGCAGGCTCCTGATCCCACGGGTGGTTCCCGTGTTTCTTACTGGTTCTACGAGAGGGCCAGAGGTAGCTATGAGGAGACCAGACGGCTCGATGCAAAGACTTCCGCTAAAGAGAAAGCTTTCGATGCGATTTATCCGAAGAACCAGAGGTTCGATAAGGGCTTATTAGGAAAAGTCTGGAATACATATCTGCTGAAGCCATATACTGTCTCGTTAGGTGCTCAGAAGAGCTTTGCGCAGTTCAATTTATGGTTAAGAGGACAGGAATACGAGCTCGAACCATTCTTCAAGCATACAGTAGCTCTACTCATCATCTGGCGGGATGCTGAGAGAATCGTCAGACAGCAAGGATTTGAAGGTTACAGACATAATATAGTGACATACACGTTAGCATGGTTATTCAAACTCATGCAGTCAAGGATGGATCTTGCAAAGATATGGCGCGAGCAAAAATGCGAGAATGCTGTATTGGTGTCAATAGAGGCGATGTGCCAAATTGTAAATGATCATATAAGGGATACCACACAGAATGTCACGGAATGGTGCAAGAAAGAGGAGTGCTGGAAGACCCTTCTAACAAAAGAATATACTCTACCTCCTGAAATCAATGCGTGCCTCATGGTTGAGGGATCAAAAGGCCATGGGTATGATTCAAGAACCCATGATGAGCGGGAAGCTGTAGAGTTCTGCAAAGTTAAGGGATCTAAAGCATGGTCTGAACTAGCCCTATGGCTAAAACAGCGAAACCTCTTGACATTGAAAGCGAGAAGTCAGTGTTTATCCATGGGTATGCATCTGGGTAGAGGGGATGAACCCTCAATACCGCTCTCTTTTTCTTGTAGAAAGGTTTGGGATGACGCAAAATTGTATGGCTGGATGTGGGAAGAAGGCGACTCAATCAATGGAAATGAAGCTTGTGTATCTATAACTGTTGAATCGATAGATTCTACCAATATTTTATCCTGCTCTGAAAAAATATCTGATATGGCTGAAGGAGATAGTACAAATGTATTTATTGAACCGATCAAATCAATTGAGAAAGACAGCGATTCGAGATACGCTGCGGCCAAGGACTTTAATGAACCGCTCCAAGATGAAAACGTACCCTGCAAAGGGTCGATAGATAACAGAACTAGCGGTCCAGAAAATGTGGAGAACAGCTGGAGAGAATACAGGAAAAAAGACCTTGTTAGAATTGATTCTCTCTCGGGAGGAGAAATATTGACTCCTACTCTTGGAGAGAAGAAGGAAGCTACATACACTGAATCACCTTTAGTTCTGCCTAAGCATGAAGATAGGGCATCTGACGAATATTCGGTTGAAGATAATGCTCAGCTCGTGAAACAGGCTATAATGCGCTCAGAACAAGAAGGCAAGCCTATCGTACCAGCTTTGATCGCTGAGGAACTGGGTTTATCCAACAAGCTTCGAGAAGTCGTCGTACTGATTAAGGCAGAAGGCTATGAGATGACCAAAGATATTGATCCTTCCAGTCATAACGTGATCTGGAGAACTCCTTGCCGAGATCGAGAGCCACTCGCGCTAAACAGCGAGAAAAGATCAGAAGCTTCTGAGAAAGCAGGGATTGATGAACGGGCTAATGAAATGACTTGAAAGCAAATTGGTGCAGAGTATATACTTCTGATAGAAAGCTCATGATCCTCAGGCGATCTAGGATTGTGGACTTTCTGACCGATGGGCACCATGTAACCCTAAATGCCCTGAGATATTATCTTAGATAATGCTATTTCATATCTTTAAGAAGATCAGCGAGTGTGGAATTTGCTTCAAACCCTGCTGGCTGAACCCAGGGTAAAGGGTAAATAATCGGAAAATCAATAATGGCCTGGGAGATCAGTAGTATTGAACGACGGATTTGCTGTATTGGATTTATTCTCAGGAGCCGGCGGGTTAACCGAGGGTTTCTTCAGAGAAGGTTTTCATTTTATATCTCATATCGATAAAGATGAGAAAGCCTTAAAGACCTTGGAAACAAGATCTTTATTTCATTCCCTTAATAAGGATAAGAAGGATGATATCTATTTTAACTATATCAATGGAGAGATATCAAGAGACGATCTATTGAGGGAGGGAAAGCAATATGAGCAAACACTAGGCGGAATAATTAATGAGGAATTTACAAGTATAACAACAGATAAAATCATATATAAAATAGAAAAATGCAAAAATAAATTAAAAATAAGAAACGTGGATCTCATAATCGGCGGACCCCCATGTCAAGCATTTTCTCCCGTAGGACGGAGTCGTGATCCTCAAAGAATGGAAAACGATACAAGAAACTATTTATATTTATATTATTTAAAATTAATAAGACATTTTAAGCCAAAAATGTTCGTCTTCGAAAACGTCCCAGGGATGAAAAAAGCAAAGCAGGGTGATATTCTATGCAGCTTCAAGACCAGAGTGAACGATTGTGGTTATGATCTACGAGATAATCTTCTAAATGCTCAGGATTTTTTTGTCCTCCAAAATAGGGAAAGACTTATTATAGTGGGATGGGATTCTGACTATGATTTAGATTATCCAATGTTTCCCCAAATACAGCATAACTATAAAGTCTCATGTTTGCTCGAAGATCTTCCTCCTCTATTTCCTGGGGAAGGCGATGAAGGGCCTCAAGACTATATACGTCCCCCTTCGGAATACCTCAAAAAAGCCAAAATACGATCTGATAAAGACGTCCTCATTCAGCATAACGCTCGCATGCATAATGAGAGGGATAGGGCCATTTACCGACGAGCAATCGAGATATGGAATAACGAGCATCGAAGAATAAACTACGATGAATTGCCCGAGGAATTGAAGACGCATAAAAATAGAAGCTCGTTCAGGGATAGATTCAAGGTTGTCGAAGCTGATCGTAAGTGTTCTCACGCTATATTAGCTCATTTATCACGAGATGGACATTATTTTATACATCCTGATATGCAACAGGCTAGATCGCTAACTGTTCGGGAGGCTGCTAGAATTCAATCTTTTCCAGATAACTATAAATTTGAAGGTGAGAGAGGACCTCAATATCGGCAGATAGGGAATGCTGTGCCACCGCTAATGGCTGAACGCATAGCCCATTCGATTCGTCAAATGCTGGAGGGCCTTTGAATCCATCAAATTTTGAAGACGATTTTTACAGGGAATCAACCAAAAAAATCTGGAGTTATATCTTGGAATGGGGAACGAAGAATTTAAGGAATTATCCCTGGCGAGACGATTTCAATGATAGTTATCGCATGTTAATAGCAGAAGTTATGCTTCATAGAACCAAGGCTGATCAGGTCAAACCTATATACGAAATTTTTGTAAAAAAATATCCTGATTTTAAATCAATCGCGAGATCCAATGAAGAAGAAATCAAAAAAGATCTTCAATCGCTTGGCTTGAATTGGAGGTCAGCCCAATTATATAAAATGGCTAAAGAAATCCAAGAACGATATGAGGGTACGGTTCCGCAGGACATGGACAAGCTCATCGAACTCCCTGGTGTGGGACCCTATATCGCATCAGCAATATTGTGCTTCGTATATGATGAAAATATTGCAGTTCTTGATACGAATATTGTAAGGGTAATTGGTCGGATTTTTGGCTTAGAAGTTAGAGATTCCTCAAGAAGGAGCAAGGAATTTAGATCCATTATGAAGGATTTGATATCGCACGGAGAACCAAGAAGATTCACGTTATCATTGATTGATTTTGCAGCTCTAATTTGCAGGCCATCTCGGCCAAGATGTGAGATTTGCCCGTTGAAAGGTATATGCAAATTTAATAAATTAGCAAATTTAGATCTATAATATTTTATAACATAGCAAAATAAGGATAAAGGCACGCCTGCCTGATATGTACCTGAAATGGAATCCAAGCGCTCGTTTTTTGGCTGCATAGTTGTCTGGGCTATATATTATCATTGGATAAGGTCATTTTCTTTTGGAATAAGAGAAAAAAATATAGCCATCGCTATACGGTGGTGAGAGATATGTTATTGGATTAGGAAAGCAAAGGCAGATAGGAAGTTGCCGGAATAATTCGCAAAGGTGATTCGCAAAATAATCAGACCTCGCAGCTTGCTGTGGAGTGCACAGTCGTTGGTTTGACTTATGATGCAGAAGTAATGCCCGAAGTTTATCTCCTTGATCCTAAGTGATTAGAGCATCAACCGCACTAAGATACTCCAAAATTTTTGTCCCCTTATCTGTAGTGTTATGCAAAAGTAGGTAGAAAATCCAAAATCTCTAAATTTTTAAAAGAAGTTCAAGAGGTGATAAAAATAAGCCCGTAAAATGCTCCAAAATCGCAAATCTAGCCATCCCAACGTGGATCAGATCTCTAGATCTTGAGTCTGGAAACATTCAACGGGCTTAATACCAGTTGGATACGCCTAGCTTACGACGCTAACCTGTACTGCGCCAGCAGCCACGCGCTGGTCATTATCGATGGTAATGGTCTGGCCGAAGGATGTCATGGTCTGGCTATTACCCACTACGGTTATGCCTGTTATAGTGTCGATCCCTTCAAACCTTCGGCCTGTGGCATAATCACGGTAAATGTACTCTACGAGGTCGCTGAACTCAGGATCGACTCCTATATAGAACTCATTCAAAAAGCCCTCAATGGAAGCCTTGATGTTGTGAGCTAGGCCTGATTCCGGGGTCGATGTCTGCCTTATGGTCAGATTGACGTTTACAGGTACGCGCTCAGGCAGGTTGAACAAGTAAGGATAAGCACCCTGGCCGATGAGAACCGTATAGCTGCAGATTACCTCATCAGGAAGATCGGTCACCTCCACGGCTCTGTCACCTGTGTCTTCTAACATTGCCCGGATTGCATACCCCTTTGGCGTTCCACTAGGGATTGAGACAGTAGCTGTCTTGGGACGTCCGAGGTGGTCCTCATAAGTCACACTGAAGCTCTCAGCGTTCAGTACATTTTCCTCCGGCCGGATCCAGATATAGCCACCTGCAGAGTTGCCTAGGCTCGGAATATTACCGCTGGAAGAAGCCGTGGCTGCCAGAAGCCCTCTGGCTACTACGCCTGCAGCGAGATTATCGACTATCGTTGCATCTATCGCGGTATCATGGCTGAATATATCAGCGCAGTCTATGATTATCTCAACCTCGCCAGGAGCAACGTTGAAGCACTTGGCCTCGAAAACGCTCTCAAGGTCGTACAGGTGCTGCTCGATCATGCTCCTGGTAGCCCGGCCAGGGATCTGGACGGCATATATGTACCTGGCCCTGAGATCCTCATCGGACTCTGCATCAGTTCCGTTCTTGAAAGGAAGAGTGTTTGTTACGGCCATGATGCCTGGCGGGGGCGATATAAGAGCGGTGATAGAAAATGCAGGAGCGTTTCCAGCTACTCCGATACCCTCTGCTTCTGCAGCCGCCACTACGCTGGTATCGCCCGCTTGAAGCGTAGTGCTCTGGGTTGTCACAAAGTAAACAGGCTCCCCGCTTGGCATGGGCATGGATGCCTTAGTTCCCGCCGGGATGTCAATGGATACCGGTGCAGGTGAAGATCTGGAAAACGTAAGCTGCCCCGTGGCTTTGGTGCCAGGCTGGCGGCCGTCTGGCAGTCTGTCTATCACGAGTTTATCCAGCGAATCGCCGGTTGCCGTATTTATGAATAGGTCATCGGCGACCGTATAGATCAGTTTTTCCAGCTGGTAAAACTGTGTGGCCATGACCTCGGCCAGCGTCCTGTTAACCGAAAGCGGCGTCCAATCGTTAATGCGGGGATTGCGCCGCATTATCTCCAGCTTCAGCTCCTCGACTATATCAGCTATGGATCTTGTTTCAGTCATAGACTCAGGGGCAGGTCATTTTCCTGAAACTCTGCCCAAACGTTCTTGTTCAGCTCAACGATATCAGGAGACGAGAATAGAAATCTCAAAGACTCATAACCGATTGTCATATCAGCGTAAACCACGAAAGGATCTATCCTGGTCAGGACCACGTTCCTGATTTTAAAATCTGGAAAATGCTGCTCCAGAGAGTAACGCATCACTCCGGCCAGCTCCCTCAGATTGCTTTCTGTATTTTTCTTATGCTGGTAGTTGTACCAGGGACAGCCAATATTGGGATTCAATCGCTCGCCGGGAGGTGTAGCGAACCAGAGCAACAGTCGCTGACGGGTGTTGTCCACCCCTTCCACCAGCGCCAGATCCCCAGATGAGGTGAGTTCGAGGTCGAGAGTGCTGTGGCACTTGATATAGCCCTCCTCGAACCGGAGGTTGGTCTTTAAATCTGCCATAAAATGCACCAGAAAAGTTTGAAAAATGAGCACGAGAAATTAGAAGAAGAGCCTATCCGAAAACGTGCAAGTCTTACAATAGGCGATATTTGATACTTAGGGCAGGATAATCAAAATTGAAAATCTATTGTAACTTTTACAATATGCGTCGGTTGATTTCTCGGATAAGAATCACTTGATACAAAATGGTATCTACAGACGCCAGATACGGCATTCTGGCCCAGGTTGCCGGAAGAATGTAAGCTGAAAATGTCTTGGATCGCATGGAGACTGAATTAAATGTTAGGAACAGAATTTAAAGATACGGGCCGAGTATATAAAGTCCAAACATTCGAGACTCTACAAATAGAACTTGCCCTTAGAAAACGTTAAATATTCAAATCGTATCTTGGCTACCAGGAGAGGGATGATGTATATAGGTGATAATATACTTGATTTCGTCGGAAATACGCCACTTGTTAAAATCCACAAGCTGTGCCCTAAGGATGCAGGCGATGTATATGTTAAATTAGAGGATTTTAATCCTGGTGGCAGTATTAAGACAAGGATTGCATTAAAAATGGTTATTGATGCGGAAGAGAAAGGTATCCTGAAACCCAACTCTGAGCAGACGATTATCGAACCTACAGGAGGCAATACAGGCATTGGTTTAGCAATGATTGGTGCCATCCGAGGTTATAATATTGTATTAGTAGTTCCAGATAATTATAGCAAAAATAAGATAAAAATCTCTGAAGCTTATGGTGCTAAAGTAATTTTGTCCGATAGCAAAACAGGAAATAATTCACATATAAAACTTGTAGAAAAAATTGTATCCCAGAACAGCGAATACATATGGTTAGATCAATTTTCTAATTTATCAAATCCATTAGCCCATTATGAGACAACAGGACGGGAAATAATTGAGTCTCTAGATTGCGTCGATTGTTTTGTTGCTGGTATCGGTAGTGGTGGAACGATTATGGGGGTGGGAAAAGTAATTAAAGAAAAATTCCCTGATGCAATTCTTGTTGGAGTGCAACCAAAAGGTTGCGATGTACTAAATGGAAAAGCTATCCCACATAGAATAGAAGGACTTGCAGTGGGAATAAAGCCCGGATTTCTTAAACATGATATTATAAATAAAATAATATCGGTAGAATTTTCATATGTTTCTCAAATTAAGGATGATTTAGCTAAAAAAGAGGGGCTATTTTTGGGATTATCTTCATCTGCAAATATATATGGTGCTATAAATATGGCTAAAGAATTGGGAGTAGGAAGGAAAATTGTGACCATCGCTCCGGATGGAGGGAGAAATTACTTGATTTAGTAATCCGATAAACCAAGATAGAGGCATTTAAATGATCAAATTTGATAATAAAGAGGATCTACAAGATATAATTCTTGTTCAGCAAGTCAGAATAGGAATTGAAAATATATTTAAAGCTTATATGCCGCAAGAAAAAATGCAAACATCAGGATTGACAAAAAACAACATAGAGGAAATTCAAAATAACGTTTATTTATTTATCTTAGAGGACCTAATGGCATTAACTCATAACGATCCAGCAGCTAGAGATTCTGGAGATTATGTACTAAAAACTTATAAAGCATTTCAGGCAACTATGTATTATAGAATTTCTAACGCAATATATTATTATGATTGTATCAATGATGACCTAAAAATTGAGTTGGCGAGGAAAATCTCCGAGGATGCCAAGAAAGAGACACTTGTAGAAATTCATCCAGCTGCTAAAATTGGGCCACGATTTATTATTGATCATGGAATTGGCACCGTTATAGGAGAAACATCTGAAATAGGTTCTGATTGTTATATATTAAATGGTGTTATTCTTGGAGCACCGAAGATCAAAAAGAATCCTTCTGCAAAGAGGCATCCGACATTAGGCGATCAGGTAGAGATTGGGCCTTTTGCGAGAATTATTGGGCCAATACATATTGGGGATGATGTAGTAATTGGTGCTCATTGTTATATTACAAAAAATATCCCCTCGCATTCCAAAGTTCAAGTTATTAACGAAATCCAAATATTAAGAAGTTCAGATGATGGAGATATCTTCGATAGAAGAGAGATTTATGGTGTAGTTCCGGAAGATAACGGGATAATTTGCATATATGGCAAAAACCTAAAAAATTCATCTATTTCAATGAAAGATAAAAATTTCGATCCTATTGATAATATAAAGCCTAATCTTATCGAGTCTGATGCTAATAAAATGAAGTGCAAACTCTCTATCGAGGATAAATGCGATAAGTCAATGATTGATGATTTAAAAGAACTAAAAATATGCATTTCTGAAGAAGATAGAGAAATTATTATTATGTACTCATTAGGTTTAATAAGATCTATAGAAAATTTAATAAACAATTAAAGGAGATTCTAATTATGGAAAGGAGTGTAGTCTTATTTGGTCCTGGTGATGTAGGTAAATCAACATTAGCTGGCTATTTACGAGCAAAATTGGACCCCGATTTTGATCTAAATCGTGTTATATCAAAAGTTAAAAAAAATGGCACTTATGAAGAGAGCCAAAAATTCGCATACATAATGGATACAGCAAAAGACGAAAGAAAAAGAACAATTGAATCAAAAAAATTAGGAACTTCAAAATATGTGCATTTTGAAAGAGTCAAAATGGATAATTATGAAATAACAATTATTGATACGCCGGGTGCACAGCACATTTATAATCCTAAAATTAGAGGAATATATTATGGTGATATTGGTCTATTTATGGTAGAAGCAAAGAAATTGACAAGACAGAAACTGCTTAGTTTAAAAAATATGAAAACATTGCAAGAATTCTTTATGCCATTATTTATATGGTTGAATTTTAAAAGCAAAGAAAATAAATTAATAATTTTAATCTCAAAGATGGATAATGTAGATTTTTCTGAAGAAGATTTTAATGCTTCAATTAATTTAATAAAAACTTTATGTGAAGAAGTTAATTCTGCTAATTTTATACCAATATCAATTGATGTCAAAAATGAACAAGATGAAAATGTAATAACAAAAAGCAACAAGATGAACTGGTATTTTGGACCAACATTACTTTCTACATTGAAAGATATATATGAATCTCAAGATTTCATCGATATTGTAGAGCCATTATTTATGACAATCGAGACAGATTTCGATAGACCCCTCGGAAGAGTGTTAAAAGGAAAGATAATTAGTGGATTATTAAAAAATGGTGATGTAATAAATATCTCCCCTGTATATAGTAATGGATGCAAAATTGCTTCTGCAAAAGTGAAAAATATAAGGATTTTTAAAGGTAATGATATTGAACAAGCAGAAAAAGGAAGTATAATCACGGTACTTATTGACGATATAAAAATCGAAGGATCACGTATAAGAAAGGACGATTTTTCTATTAGCCCTACTTCTGCAATTACAGATAACAATTCAGCAATTAAAATGGGAAGCATCTTCAAGTTTTGGTTGCCTTTAGAGGAAGCAGAAAAGTTTAGCCTCCGAGAAGAAATAGGTATCTTATGGTTTGGCCGATTAATACCAACCTGGGTTATTAGCAAAAAAATGGAACCCAAGGGAGGGTATATTTATCTTGAACCACGTAATATAGTTGCATCATTAATAAGTATCAATGGTGGATTCTTTTTTAAAAATTTTCTATTGAAAAAAGGTGGAGAATTCAAACAAGCAAATCTTGTAGGTATTGACTATCCTTCGCAATTGGAATTTATAGTAGATGATTTTGAAGCAAAAAAGGGTATGATATCTTATTATTTTGACGATTTTAGCTTTACTATAGATCATAATAAAATGATATTTAAAAACGTCCCATGTTATTCAGATTTAATTGCAAGAATAAAGAGGTTTGAAGGTAGATTCTCGGAACAAAATAGGAATCTATATGAGTCAGTAGACTTAAAATTGCAATGAACTAAAATCGGCAGCGCATCCCACAAGAGCTAATAGCATGCGAGGCGCGCCACCACATAATCTTAATCAATTAACTCAAAGTAGACCCTACGATTGGATTTTCCTTTGTTCTCGGCCTTGACCAACTTTATTCCCTTTACCTCGCTAGTGCTGCGGACATGAGTTCCTCCGCATGCCTGCTGGTCTACGCCTTCTATCTCTACTATTCTGATTTCTTCTCTGTCCGGAACCTCCATGGCTAGACGTACTAGATTAGGTATAGCAGTGGCCTCTGCCTTCGATAGCAGACTTGTCTTAACGATATGATTCTCGATTACTATCCGGTTAGCCTTTTCAACATATGCTGCCATTTCCGATTTATCGAACTTCTCTAGGCTGAAATCGATCCTAGACTTGGCCAGATCTATCTGGTTCCCGGTTATCTTTGCACCAGTCTCATTGAATATGACCGCGCCCAAAATATGGCATGCGGTATGGCTGCGCATGAACCTGTAGCGTCTTTCCCAATCGATTCTTCCAGAGACCTTATCTCCTGGGGCGAGACCTAGCTTATCCAGGACATGAATCGGCCCTAAGGGTTCAACCTTCAAGACCGTGAACTCCTCTCCATCTCGAAAGATTGATCCCAGATCGGAGGGCTGTCCCCCAGACTGTGGATAAAAGGCCGTTGCATCTAAGACCACTTTTTCACCATCAGCAGAGCTGATCGATGCATCAAAAGATTTTACATAGCTATCTTCAATGTAAATTAACTTCATTGGCCTTCGTGTTTACCTTATATTTAATCAACTTATCGGCGGAATAGATTATTTGAATGACAAGAAGATCAAAAAGATGCTTTCCGACATAATTATTTACAGCTAGTTTCATATATGTGCTCAGATACGAGCCGGTGGACCGGGTGTTTCGCTTCCACAGTGACCATGCGAGGTCTGAGGTGAAGGTGCCGGGACTCAGAGAACGTTGGAGGCATACTCATAAAATGGGCCGTGTATGTGGGAGTGACTAAGCCGATCGAGCCCAAGCAGCGATCAGCTACCAGGGTCGTGAAGCTGGAGACGCCAATGAGATATTAGCGGAGGTCTTCTTCCAGGCCAGGCAAGGTGAAGGATATGATTCAGAGGAGACTGGAGGAAAGGAGCTGGCGGGAGGAGTGCGAAGAAGAGCAGTAGCTAGCGACGTTCTGCCTGGGGAATAGCTGCGGAGGGAGCATAAATCTCCGGAAAAGATGAATCAAAAATAAAACAAAGATTATACTTATATTCAATGATATTAAAAGCTGCTATGGGTTGATACAATGCATAAATGGGATCCAGAGGGATATGAAAAGAACTCATCAACGCAGAAAAAATGGGCCGAAGAAGTTATATCTAAAATCCAATTAATGGGAAATGAGCGAATCCTTGATATTGGGTGTGGAGATGGAAAGATTACTGCATATATTGCATCTCTTGTGCCTGAAGGATCGGTTATTGGTATAGACAACTCAGCAGATATGATAGGCTTCGCACAAAGTAAGTTCCCACAATTAAGTTGGCCTAATCTATTCTTCCAATATGGAGACGCTTCTGATTTACGATACCTTGACGAGTTCGACCTTGTTGTCTCTTTCGCTTGTCTTCACTGGCTTCTGGATCATAGACCTGTTCTTGAAGGGATCAAACGTAGCCTCAAATCGGGCGGCAGACTCTTTATCCAGTTCGGAGGCAAGGGGAATGCTGACGAGGTCTTTAAAGTCGCAAATAAAGAGATATTAGAAGATAGATGGATTAGATACTTCAAGGATTTTACATTTCCATATGGCTTCTTTGGACCGGAGATATATAAAGATTGGCTTAACCAGGTAGAATTAAGGATTAAAAGAGTGGAATTGATTCCGAAGGACATGGTTTATCCTGGCGCTGAAGGCCTTGCAACCTGGATAGGAAGTACATGGTTGCCGTATGTCGAAAGGATACCAGATGAACTTCGACATGATTTTATCTGTGAGTTAGTTGGGGGCTACCTATCAACCAATCCGCCAGATAGTTATGGTCAAGTCCATGTTAGAATGATGAGGCTGGAAGTGGAGGCTGAAAAAGTCTAATATTGGGGCTCAACAGATTCGTGAGGTTTCTCACCTTCTACCTATCTGAAGACCAGACTTTTACTCGTAAAAAAACGTGTAGGGTTTCCGTACCCCGCACGCTCTCTTTAGCTTGGATTATATACCGGTAATAAGTTCCAAGTTGCAAGATGCGAGGTATTCGATAAATAAACTTTTGCTTCAATACTATCGGAATTGCTATAAGACAACAAGCACAAAATATTCCCAGTTTCTTATCAGGTTTCCACTCTTCCTGCATGAGCAACCTGCTCATCAGGATTTAGGATAGGTTCGAAGAGAAAATATACCAATATCCTTCCCTATCCTGGCACCGGGTGGATCGTCTCTCCGTTATGTTTAATCACAGGAGCGCCCAGATTGACCTCTGTCTCTGAATTTAGGTTGATCGAGCCACTGCAGGTCATACTGGCGGTCTCACAATTTACACTCAAGCTTTTGCCGGAGATCGTAATCCTGTCGTCCTTCCAGATGGTTATAACCGTCGCTCCACTAAGGTTCCGAAGCTCAATGCACTTGTCCGTGTCATCAAGAGAATAAACCTTGATTTGCGCCCCTTCATCCTCATTATGGTTGCTGTGGACTTCGATCGTGCCAGAAGGATGCCATTTGACGTGCCCTTTTGGAACCTCCTCGTCTCCCTGGAGTACATAGTTCTCGATCAGGATTGTGCCATCATCATCGAAAACCTGGACTGAGCCGCAGTGATGATGGAACTTGACCCTCCTCTTGGGCTCCTTGGAGCAGCCACAGTCCCCTCCACAAGTGCTACCCTTGCAAACAGGGCACTCGGGTGCTCCACATTTACAGCTCCCATAGTGCTGGTTACCTATGCACTCAGGGCAGGTACAGCCACAGGCACCGCTACAGGAAGTGCCTTTGCAGTCAGGACAGTTGTCGGTTGAAGTTCCGGGATCTGCCTCAGAATCCGACCCGCAGCCGCACGAGCTTCTGAACATCAGGTAAGTAGATCCGCATCCTATGGCATCTAAACCTGTACAATCGTTACAGTATTTTGACTCGTGTCCCGTCTTGCACTCGTGAACGAATATGGTATCTCTGGTGCGGTCGAAATACTTGAAGCAGACCGGAGGCCGGGTAGGCTTTGGATGGTTAACGTAGTTATACTCCTCGTCGGTCACTGGAAAATCGTGCTGGCAGATCTTATACACGATATCGTAATACTTCTCGTTGCTGGTCGGTCGGCAGACCGGCTCCTGGAAGATATTGTTAAGCTGGCCAATTATAACAGCTTGCTCATCCTGGGCAAAGGCAACCAGCACCATATCCCCTACTTTGGGAACCCACGGGTTGCCTTTCAGATTACCTATATCCCTCTGCAGCACCAGGGCTCTGTTGTGCTTTACGATCTCTTCGGCACTGCCAGGCGGCATTCTGACATCCCGGAGCTTGACATCGACTACATCAAAATCCCGGTCCCCTGCACCGTTATCGAAAGGCTGGCGATGTGGGTAGACCATCATCACTTCACAGATCTCGATAGCATAGGGCCTGTTCATATACCGGTCGATCAGGTCTTGGGTTGCTTCTCTAATGTCTACCAATCCGGCCACCCCCCTCGCACGCCTACTGGATACTTGTCAGACTCCCAGGGCTGAACAAGCCACATACCCTCAGGAGGATCACCGGATCTATTCACTACCCGTGCCCGGTCGTTTGGCTGGTCATAGTATAAGTCATACTGCCCGGTCGGCCCGATATCCTCATACCCAAGGCTCGGGTCAGCCTTGGAAAGTAAACGGAAGAACTCAAATGGATTAGCATTGTAAATAGTCCTGCTGCCCAATGGTTCAGTCCAGGCCGTGGGATCAGATCCAACAGGAGCAAATATCCTGGTTCCAGTCGTCCCAGCGGGGGTAATCTCATCAGGCCTCACGTTTCTGCCTGCGAACGATTCATCAAATTTGTTCACCTCCAGGTAACATATCCAGCCGTCTGCCGAGAACTCGACTGTTTTTTTGGTGACTTTTCCCTGTACCAGTATGTCCCCGACATGATAGCTCACGTAGGACATGAGAATAGGCGCTATGCCGATGGCAACTGGTTTGGCAATGTTGTAGTTCGTCCTCCTAAACTGAGCAAGCGTGGCAGAGGCTCTCTCTTCGCACTGATCTTCAGTCCTGAGCCGGGGGTCATAAAAAGTTGGAGCTCCGTAGTGTCGCTCGTTCTCTCTGATCTGCTCTCTTTTGCCCCGGACGACTTTAGTTGTCTGTATCTCAGCGCCCGGTTCTCCAGGCCCGAAATACGGGTTGCCTCCTCCGAGCACGACGATATCGTTGCAGTAGCCGACCGCGTTGAAAGCTAATGACGGCAATGTAATGTGATTATCCAGGTCGTGGATATTGCCCTGGACCAGGGCATTCGCATCTATGAAGTGGAATACCCGGTTTCCCTCCACGTCGGTATCTGCCCACCACACGCAGCCGCATTTTTTGGCAAGGAAGTCGATCTCCTCCCGATAGCTTCTCTTAGCCTGGACCCTCCAGTCATCCAGCACCAGGTCCCTTGATCCACCGTTCTCGTCACTGCCTATCCTGATATCCCAGTAATCGAAGAGCGGAGCATAAGCCTGATCGTGGTCATTCAACAGCCACCTTAGTATCTCACTTATACGCTTGCCATCATGTTCGAAGTCTTTCTTCAGATGATCTGCAGCCAGGTCGTCCTCGGTACAGCCGGCCTGGAGTTTGACCTCGAAAAGGCCATAGTCAACGTTCTCTACGAAACCGTGGCAGAGCGGATACTCGTGTCGAAAGAGCAGCACAGGCTCGGCCGCTCTATCACGGGCAGTGTACCCTTCGTTGATGAGGGTGACCCGCACCTCATCATTGATCATCCACTCGCCGGTGTAATGGTTGTTGATATTGGCAATGACCAGGTCCAAGTGTTGACCATCAACCTTTGCATCAGTCTCATAGCGGAGGGAGATCAGATCAGCATCGGCCTCTTTAGTATCAGTAATAACTCTGTTGCCGATGGTGATAATGTATCTGAGCAACTCAATCCCCCGTGCCTAGCTCATCTTCGCCATCGTAAGCCTGGATCAGATCCAGTGTCCACTTGAAAACATGAGGATCGCCGGGCTCCTGTACCGCCTGTTTTGATTTGAGATACATCGCAATCCCCGGCAGGAGATCGGTCACTACCCAGTGTGGCCCGGCGTCCATCTCAAACAGGTGGAACATCCGGTCGGGTTGAGTTGTGACAAACTGCATGGTCACTGCCCAAAGCCCCTGAGGCTGGGTGCATTGTGTCTTGGGCTTTGGCAGACACTCATGCCGGACAATGTTGAACTCCATTCGGTAAGTGATAGATTGAGGATTTGACTCGGTGAACTCTATGCCAAGCTCAACATTGCCAATCCTCACTGGCAATCCTTTCGGCATTGAAACCTCAAAAAAATAGTTTAGCGGGTGTAAAAACGCATGGCTCTGGCGACAGTATCTTTGATCTGCCTGTCCAGATCAAACTTCATCTGTGTCACGGCCGTCTGGTTGGTTAGCTGAGGATAGTAGACGTTGACAGTTACATTGACTGGGGGCAATGCTGATGGTTGAGTCTGTTGAGCCTTTAAGGCCTCGATGGCCCTGGCAATCGCCCCTGGGCCGGTTTTTGCTTCAGCAGGTGGGATGACCTCCTCGCCCTTGTGGATCTCAATCCCTCCCGAGCTGGAGATCTCCCCACCAGAAGAGAGACCAAGATAGCTCTTTGCACCTTCAACTGCACTCCCAATGGTATCCTTTGCACCCTCGTAAGATGTCTTTAAGGAATTTCCAATGCTCCAGTCGTTCCCGCTGATGCTGGTTACTGGTACATCCTCATCCTCGGACTTGGCTTTACTTGGAGCAGGATTCGACTTATCATTGGAATCACTTTTAGTCTGGGTAGGATTCGAGCTGCCTTCAGCAGGTTCACCAGTAGCATCGTTCTTCCAGTTCGCAAGGTACTCCGATGGTAATCGCAGCTGGTTAAATCTCACCGCAAGAGCAGCACCAGATTCCTGAAGCCCGCTATTTTCATTCGTGTAAGTCGTACTGGGATCGAGCCCAAGCTGCCGGGCTCTTCCGGCAGGATCAAGCCTCCAGTCAATAATATCAGCCGGGGCTGGCGTACTTGGACTGCCTGCAGGGGTCGATCCCCCACTGCTTGCAGGAACCGATCCTCCACCCGGCTGATTAAATGGATTGAGGCTGCTCGCTTTATCGAGGACTCCTTTGACCACCGGATTGTCCAGTGGATTAATGCTTGCACCAGTTGCGCTGATGATCGCTTTTCCAATATCCGGCAAGGGAACATCGAAAGGATTGAGGCCGTTCACAGCGGCGACGAGATCCCTGTATAGTGTTCTGTCGGTCTCCCCTGCTCTAAATCCAGTGACATACTTCACCAGGTCTGCGATCAGCTTCCAGCCATTCTGCAGCCAGCCGACAAACTCCTTCCAGAGCTTGTATATAGAACCTAATATATTGTTTGTATCATAATCTATACCAAGCAGGTCTTCCAGCGGCTTGACGAATGGTTCAAGAAGCTTCAATAATAAAGCGGGCGGGAAAGCTGCCATTAGCAGCATCTTGAACAGACCGCCTCCACCTGCCTTAGAGATGGCATCTAGGGCTCCTCCCACAGCTCCTGTCAGTGCGGTCCAGAGTCCTATTGCATAATCCAGGCCGCTGGAGAGGAGGGTACCGATATCAAGCCCGCCCAGGACTTCGAACAGGCCGTTAAGCCAGCCCATTTTGTAAGCTACAAGGGCAACTGCAGCGGCCAGCGCCACAAAGACAATGACCAACACCGGCAAACCAGTGGCAGCCGAGATAATGCCGAAGAGGGCCATAGCTCCATTAAGGAGTAGTTGAGCAGCATACCATGTGAGAGTAAAACCTCGTATGGCTACAGCCTTGACCCCTGCTGCCTCCAAAGCTGCCACATAAAGCTTGGTGCCAAGTAACATACCGAAGAGCACAGCCGCAACCGCAGCCAATCCAACTACAATAGCTCCAACTGCCAACCCTGCCGCTACGAACTCGGAGACGATAGGTAAAGAATTAAAAATCTTACCAATCTCTCGCAGCCAGTTAACAACTCTCATCAAATACGGCACGAGAGCATATCCGATGTTGGAATTGACGTCCTGTAAAGTTGATAAAAAGTCATCCCATCCAGGCTTGACGCTTTCCAGTGCCTTCTTGAACTCGGGGGTATCTGCCTCAACTCCCATCTTACGGAGGGCAGCTCTTGCCTTAGCCCACTTCCGAATCTCTTCCTCGTTATAATAGCCAAGGCGAGCCTGGACCTCTTCTGCCGCCTGGTTCCATTCAACATTAACTGCAAATGGGTCTAGCTGCAGGAGGCCTGTGAACTGCTCGATGCTTCCAGAGCCTATGGCAGCAGCAAAGGCCTCCCGGCTCATCCCAATCCTGTCCTGGTGGACCTCCCAATAGGCGTTGATGGTTTCAGTGAACTGTTTTACCTGGTCCACGCCTGTCGCATAATCTCGGACAGAATTGGCGATCGCCGCCTTCGTCCTCTGAGACATACCATAGACCTTACTCTCCTCCTCCAGCCAGGCCCTGGTTGCATCTGCATCCCAACCTTTGGCCTCAGCATAACGGATCAACTCCTCACGGCTCTGGTTGATCCCCATGGCCATGACGCTGGTGAAGGTGATATAGCCAGTAAGAGCAGCTGTGGTTGCCAGAAGAGCAGTTCTGTGCTGCAGAAGCAGTCCGGTTAGTGTCTTCGTCGACGTCCCAGCTTTCTGAGTGGAGGCAGAGACAGCATCAAGATCCTCTTTCAGCTGCTTCTCAAGCGCATCAACTTCCTCGACGCTCTTGGCACCCTCGATCCTTTTCAGATATTCGTCCAGGATCGCGTTCTGTTGTTCCAGTTCAGCCGTCTTCTTTGACCCGCCAGCAGCCTCCCATGTCTTGGTGCTCGTCGCACGCAGAGCCTTGGCAGCTATTGAATAAGATGGAGAGATTGAGTTAGCTACATCCCTCATCTTGTCTGCAGCCCAGATACCAAATGCAGAGTACCCTTCCGCCCGAGATTTGTTCAGTTCCGACAGAGCCTTAGCGCTGGCTTTGGTCTCATTAGTCAGCCTGGCAGAAGCCGATGACAGCTGATCATA
This sequence comes from uncultured Methanotrichaceae archaeon, assembly GCA_964639235.1. Classification (GTDB taxonomy): domain Archaea; phylum Halobacteriota; class Methanosarcinia; order Methanotrichales; family Methanotrichaceae; genus CAZXDN01. The sequence goes on from CAZXDN010000001.1 coordinate 25,167, forward strand.
AGCAGTCGCGGCAGCTTTTGCGTTTGACTGCGTAGACTTGAGATCGGCGTTTGTGTCCTTTAAGTTCGCAGCGGATTTGATCTGTATGCCCTTTTTCTCAAGCTCAATTACTGCAGCTCGGATCTGCTTGAGATCCTTCATTGCATTGCCAGCTACCTCTATGACCAGCTTGGCTTGTCTAAGTTCACTCATGTGAAAACCTTAAAAATCAGATAAGCCTGGGCAAAACCCCATCTCCCTCTCGGCTTCGGCTATCTTCCGTTTAGCCTCTTCCATAGCCGCTTGCTCTTTCTGCCTCTGTTGCTCCTTCTGAGCCCTGGCATAATCAGCGACCGTGGGTTTGCTTTCGAGAGACCTCTCAAACGCCTCTTTGGTAATTACATGCTGGCGTTTTACTTTCGGAGCTTCAGCACCTATCGCCACTAAATGTGCCCTGGCAACCAGCTCAACCTGTACCGGGGTCAGATTGGCCATCTCGCCTAGTCTGTACCCTGCGGCGTGGAGGACACAGAGCTGGGCTCCATCAGTTGATTGGAAAAATTTTCGACCGCCTCTACTGTAGTCGTGGTAATCTCCAGAATCTTAGCGCCGATCCTGTCCAGCGAGCCGCCTTTAAGCAACTCAAACGCCATCACCTTATCAGGCTCGCCAGGTTCGCCCTTGTTGGGATTATCTACCAGTTCCTTCAGCTCTGGATCAACCAGACCCCTTTTGGCCACCGCTCTATACAAGCGGTTGAGCTTGGTATCGAGCCCTGCCATATCCACGCCCTCCAAATCCAGGTTATTCTGCAGCTGCTCAATCTCTTCAGGGCTCTTACCAGCAAGCTCAGATGCATTCAGGCCGAGGTCCTTGGCAAGGCCAAAGACATCCACCTCGTTACGACACTCTGAAAGTTCGACATCGCTTAGCGGCCGAACTTCAACTGTTGCATCGTATACCGGCAGATAAACTTCAGTACGATAATTGATACCTTGTAGAACCAGAGACTTTGTTAGCTTCAAAATCGACCACTTCCCATGAAATCATGAAGAAATTATAATTATTACAATATCTATAATTAAAAACTCACCAAAAAGTTGTAAGGGAAAAATAAAATTAAAAAATGAAATATCTACAGCGGATCTCTCCTGAGCGCTATATAATCGTACTTGGTGGCGACAGGATTTCCTGGCTCGCCAATGTCTATGCCGCTACCGGATGCGGTGCATTTCGATATTGTAAGGATTCTAGCGCTAGGCATCCCGCTCGCGGTCTGACCCATCTGACGATCATGAACGACGATGTCGAACTCCGTCGGAAGCCCCTCATCGCTTTGTGTATAAAGCGCCTTATCCAGCTTCATCTTGTCGGCCTGATCGATCCAGGTATTGATAGTGAAGCTGCCCTTGTATCCGATCTTACCGTAAGTTTTCTGATATGCCTGGTGAGAGCCTGTTCCATATATTGGTGTAACATCAACTGTTTTCTCACAGGTGAGCGCCTTGACAGGGAAAATCAGCGATCCGTCAGTTTCGGACTGGATCTCGATTATGATATCTCCTGGGTCCTGGGCGACAATGTCAACGTTGTCATTGGCCAGAATAGTTCCTTGAGTAAAAGAAGCCATTTAATAACACCTGAAAAATAAGAAAAAAGGTCACGAGCGCCTTCAAGCTGGCAGGATGCCCACCCCCATGACCATTCTGAACCGCTCGATATGGCCGATGTTCTGCATTAGAAGCTCAATGTTCACCCGACCGGTATCGGTAGCATCCGGGTAGACACCAGTGGCATACTTCTCTATATTTTCGAGAATCCTCTGCTCCTCAAGCATCGAATCGATACTGGCCTTAACAGAGTTCAGGGTCTGAGCTGTCCGTCTCTTGTGGTAAAATCCATCGGTGATGAACTTGGCAGCGACTATGACCCAGTTAATTGTGCGGTTGTCCACGCACCGCATAAACTGCCAATCAGTAGCAGTCGAAATGCCGACATAGGGCTTGATACCACGCTGCTTCTGGATGACATCAATGCCACCTCTGGTGAGCGCATCCATCTCATCCTGGTTGAAGGTGGTCAGAAGATCGTTCACACCGTTCAGCGAGTTTATGGGATCTGCAGTGCTCTCTCCGAGGGCTACAGCAGCCTCCTTGGCAGCCCTGGCGATAGCCAGGTTCTTCCTGGGCGTGCTCTGGTCCCAGCCGTTGCCGACGATGGTCAGCAGGCGGTTGTTATAACCGGAAGCCAGCTCCAGAAGGTTGGCTACAGTCTCATTCTCTTTGGCAGCCACGAATCCCAGGCAGGGTTTGAACAGTCCAGCCATGTAGGTTAGCCAGGCATCGAGAACAGGGACCAGGTCGTAAGAGGCAGAATCAACCTCATAGCTGGTTATAGCTACAGTCGTCGGGGTGATGGCGTTGCCCAAAAGTTCCAGGGCATCTTCCCAGTCGTCCGTAGTGATGGCTGCTCCATCGCTGCCACTAGCGAGAGTTGTAGTCTGGTTATCGGGAAGGTGAGTGGAACCGGCTGCAGTAGTAAACCTCACCAAGGAGCTTTTCTCTAGAGCAGCCTCCAGAAAGATCAGATCCTTGATATTATTGAAAACTTCAACGGACTCGTTATCGCTAATCGTGAGCTTCTTGGTCTTGTACTTAATACTTACAGAGATCAGGGATGTAGCAGCAGGAGCTTCGCCAGTATAGAACTCGATGGTTCCGTTTACTTTGTCAACGTAAGCCTTCCCGGCGGCTAGTTCGCCTTCTGTGTAAACAAGCGTCCTGGCGACTCCATCTACCTTGATGTAGTTAGCAGTGGATTCTACCAGATTGCACTGCTGAAGGGCAAACGGACCAACAGTTCCGTCTCCAGGGAAGATCTCGACATCGGTGGCATTGTAGTCACCATCTGCGATCTTAACCACGACAGCATTGCCCCAGGCTCCTTCACTGACAGCATCAATAGTGCCACAGTTGGTAGCAACAGTCAGGCCGTCATCGATGGTCTTGGTAGCCTTGGAATAGCCAGATCCCAGGACACGCACGGCATAAATGACGGGCACTCCCTGACCAAAACCAAGCTCAATGGCTTCCTTCAGATCGCCAGAGTAAAAGAGGGACTTAGCATCCGAGGGCATTCCGATAGCTATGGCCTCGGATGCAGGGCCACGGGTAGAGGTTCCTACCAGGCCGAGGATTCCCGTTCCGACTGTGATAGGAATTGGACCGATGGCCCTCAAATCGATAGTTAATCCGACAAAAGCGTTAGGATTTCCATAACGTGGCATTTAAAAACACCATAAATTGCAAAAATAGTCTAAAATTCGTCTTCATCAGGGATTTCGATTGTAATCTTCGAGTTCTGATTCAGCTTCTCGACAGTTACACGCCTCCCGTACTCCGCAGGGCTGATATATCCCCGGAGCTTTGCGTCAATTAATCTAACAGTTAACTGCATAAAAATCACCAAAAAAAAGTTTGACGCTAAAAAATGTGAAAATTGTAAAAAAATCAATCAGAAACCAGCTTCACGCCCATGCCAAAGATGCCCTTGCCGTAGATCAGCTTCATGCTGATTCCATATGCGCTAGGCTCATAGGTCATGCCCATGTAAACATCATTGTAATTGTAGCCAAACCGTTTGATAGTAGGCTCGGTAATTGGCCAGTTAACCTCGTACTCGATCTTGATGTCTATGTGCGTTCGATGCGTCAATTTACGGTCCTGCTCAAGTCGGTATGAAGTGAGGATGGGCTGAGATACGACGTCTATGAACTTTACCCGATCTTCCGCATAGTTGAGCCCAAGCCGGTCCCGGAAGATATGCATGAGCATGTCCGCTGCAAAGTCGAAGAGCTGCTTCTTATCATGGCTCGATATGGTTATAGAAAGTGTGGCACTATGCATCTGGCCCCACTCCTCATCATAATCCTTAGTCTCAGAGTTCCACTTGCAGCGGATAGGATGAGACGACCAGCGGGCTCTTGTTCCCTGGGTGAGGTAGGTAATCTCAATACCTGGGATATTTGGGCTGGCTACGTACTGGTCTGAGATCTGTTTGGGTAGAGTGATACCACAGAGCACATTAGGGATGCCATCAAAGATTACCTGTCGCTGTGCCTGGTTTAACATCTTTAGCCACCCTAAAATCAGTTCTCAGACGGCGTCCCATCTCTCCGAGAATCATAGACTGAGTATTGCAGCATCGGAGCGCGGATGTCGTAAATCTGTGGGAAGAATCTCTCGATCTTTATGAGAAGTTCGTTGAACCTGCTCTTAGTCAGGACTATACCCATGCCATAACCACCGTTCACTTCCCCTCTGACATAGGCCTGAGAGCGGAAAGTATGGTCCATGGCCTTTCTGAAAAAACCGTCATGGAGCAATGGAATGGCATTTCTCGTGACCAGCACCATATCCAGACCAGGGACGGCATCGAACGCCTTCTTGATAACAGAGTCTGCCCAAAGTGGCTTTGGAATGGTCGCCAGCAGCAAGGCATCGCTGGGCAAATTTTTATTAAATTCTTTCCGCAACAGATGATCAACATCTATCGTCTGATCGTTTACCAACACGAGCCTTAGGATGGATCGTAAAGGATGATCGATATGTTCACGATACTTCACATCCATCTCCCAGCTCAGGCCCCGTCGCATCATGCTGTTATCGAGGACCCATTTCCCTGTGTTATGGCATACTGAACCTGTCCAATGCCACTGAGCAGTATACTCTACGATGAATGGATTACCGCCTTCAAAGCTCAATTGAGACAGATCCGGGCCACTATAGACCTCAGCCGTTGTGAGATCACGATCTACCCAAGTCCATCCCCCATCAGGGCTGGCAGTAACACGAGTGACCCATTTGTTTTGTGCCGTGTCAAATTTCGTACCTGTAAAGGTCACTATACGATCGATAGAACTGGTTCCGACCGGCAAAATCTCTTGAGAATCAATATATGCTTCAGGATCGTAATTGGCATCAAAGCGGGCCTGGAACTTAGCGCCGGCCCAGCCAGAGATCTTTGCACCTTCAGTATAGTAATAGTGCCTATATATTTTGGTCTTAGTGTTCAGCGCCTGAACTAGCCAGATTATTTCGCCAGGAGAGCTGCCTGTGATGCCGGTGACTATTATGGCCGTGATCGTCTCGTCCTTAGCTCCCGATTCTCTTCTATGGGTTATATTCCATGGATCGACTCCATAAACATCCCCCACCAGCCAGGAAGCTCCTGCTGTATCTGAAAAATGAATAGTCTTGCCGATGCCAAGGAATACCCTACCAAGCCTGCCGTCCAGATTTGGGTATTTAGTAGCGGCAGCGATGCTATGCGTCCAACTGTGGGCATAATCAGTTGACCTCCAGACCCAAGCCCCATCCATTGCGAGGAGAACGCCCTCCTTAACCTCCCTGACCAAAAAGCAGCCTGGAGCTTGAGTGGACACCTGGAGCCAGGTCGAGCCAGAATCGATACTCTCATACCAACCCCCCGAAGTGCTTGCCAAGAGCCAGCCGAAATCGAGGCGAGAGATAGTTTTGATCTCCTCGACGGTATTGAAGACCTCTGCCCACTGAACTCCGTAATTGCGGCTCTGAAATATGCTGTAGGTTCCATCAGCCATCCGAGCCCAGCAAATATGATACTGGCCGTAAGCCCAGATGGAATCAAGGATCTCCTCTACATCTCCCGGAAGCGGGTGAGATTTCCACCAAACTTGAAGATTATCAACATCCTCAGATCCAAAAAAGAAGTTGCTATTGGGGAGTTTCATCAATACTACCGGCTTCATGCGCTCACCAAAATGAGATCCACAGCGGCAGCGGTTGAGGAGCCCTTTTTGAAAAGAGCATCAAGAGGGAATAGTTTGTTAATATCGTACCGCTGCAACACTGTGTCCAGATGAACATCCAAATAACCCTGAAACACCGCTATGAGCGCCATATAGAGGGTGCGCCTAAAGAGCCTCTTCAGCAGCGAGTCGGCTTCAAGCTCCAGATCGATGTTAAGCTTATTCAATATCTGGCCCATGAGATAGGTACGAATTGGGTTTGCTCTCTCCAGGAGATCGAATATCAAGGTTACATCACATGATTTCCGGAAACGCCCATCTGCGACGAAACTTCGAGCGAAGCCTCGCTGCGTCCGAAGATTCATTAGAAATATCTCAGCGAAGACACCTTTCAAGATGGCATCGGCGATCAGCTCTTCAATGAATCTGGTTATCAGCCTTGGGCGAACATAATACTCTGCATATCGATCCCTGGACTGCAGGAGCATGTCGAGATAGTAGCAGATGTAGTCCGACCCCTGCAAGTTCATGCCAATAGGGAGCTCGATATACTCCAGGAGCATCTCCCACTCTATGCCTGCTGCCAGCATTATCGGGACTGTATACTCGATAACATCCATTCGTTCAGATGCTACATGAGGAGCTGTGTTGGAATCCCAATAGATTCTCACCTTCCCAGGTTCCCTGGTCTCGACTCTGGAAGCCCCGCTCTCGTCAACTATCTTGTCTAGAACAGCCTCACAGACCTCTTTTGTTCCTGAGCCGGTCTGAATCATCGTGTAGGTCTTTATCCGCTTTCGATAGTGCTCGTCCGATTCGTCAGAAAAGCGGGGCAGATTGTAGACCGCTCCCCATTTCAGGTCTATCTCGCTATCTGTGGCGTAATCCAGCTTATTGGAAAGGTCCATTGTTGCGATCCGCATCTGGATTTTATCCAGTTGTGTGGTCCACGCCTTGAGAATAGAATCAAGAACGGGAACGCTAGCTTGGTGTGGTTGGATGAGCCTGACACCAGCAGATATTGCTGCCGTGGTGTACATTAACCTAAGCGATGATAATAGCGAGCGGTGATTCCAGGCTTCGATGATGGCGTTGTGATCAACCGAGACAGTAAGCCTCTTCGCCATCATAGTGTCATGGAGAAGTCCATAGTCCAGAGGTTTCTTCAGCAGGACATCTGGAATGATAAACTCGTACCCTGCTGCCTTTAGTCTGGTGGTGTTCGTGATGGAGCTGTCGTAAATCCGCTTGAGCACCAGATCCTCAACATGCGCGGCAGTGTAGGTGTTGATGTGGTAGAGGGTAGTGTTTAGCTTGACAGGATATAGGTAAACATATGGCGGCAAGAACGACTGAGAATCAAGGCTAAAGCTTACGTTGTGATAGTGGTTATTACACGCTGTAGATGTGGAGTCGCCGCCAGTGCCTGTTGTGCCCCTGGAGTAAGTTGACGAAGTTAGCGAGAGGTTCAGATGGTCATGGGAGTTAACCCCGGTGACAGCAGCGTTCTGGTTCATAGACTCAAGGAAGTTATCGTTCCAGTCTAAAGGAGTCCAGTTGGCAGATGGCACACCGTCCACAAAAGCGATTATACCAGCCTCTACCCTATCCGTGGCTGCTGGTACGCTATATAAGCGAGTTTGAATGCGAGCAGGTTTGATTGTTTTATCAGGAGTAGTGAGGCTCCCAGTATGGCTATGACTGGCCGAGCTAACTGAAGAATACGACGCATAAGGAACGCCTGCCTGGCTCGGATTGGTGGATGTCAGCGTGACGCTAACAGGATGGTTATGATTATCCCTTCCACCTGTTTGGCCAGCAGTCCCGAGCTTGACGAGCCTGTTATCCGGGCCGGTTTCTCTGGACAGGGCAGACCATGACAGAGCTGTGTCGGAAATAACGACCGTCCCTGCCGGAAGGCTGCGTTCGAGGGTTTCCCAGGTGGTGAGATCACAATAAATGACCTCATACTGGTAATAGCTTGGGTCATTGTTTGAAGCGGTGATCGAAAACGATAGCGTGTGGGTGTGGACCTTCATGTACGTGCCACCCGACCCACCGCTCCAGTAATAACCGCATGTGGTACTGTTGCCACATGTCGCGCCAGACGAATTGTGAGTATGAGAAGTGCTGCCGCCGGTCTGCCCCCACAAGTTTACGTTATTCGTAAACCGGATATAGTTGCCATCACCACCCGTCCATTTGGCGTAGGGTGATGGAGGCGTACCGCCCTTCCATAGAAAATATATATTCGTCATGGAAAATCAAAAACGGCTGAAAAAAGGCGGTCTATCGATACGTTTTCTTAATCGGACGGTTCCGTCGTTCAGAAGATTCGTAATCGAAACTCTCGCTATGAACTTCGGGATTAGCAGGCGCAGGGTCAGCTTCTGGATAGAGCCTAGGAGTCTTATCCAAGCGTGTGTACTCGAAAGACTCTTTATGTCTCTCTAACGATCCGGCAGGAACTTCATCGGTTCTTGGGTAACGCCGGAGAGGTCGGTGGATAGTTGGATGCTCTGATAAAACTAGGTCAGTACTGAGACTGTATTCAGCATCCCCGAAACAAAGGGCATCGATCAGGATAGCAATACGGGTTCCTGCATCCAGTTTGAAATAACCGCTAAAATAGTAAACGAAGTCCACATTATCTTTCCGCAACTTACGACCCATCTCCCATTCCACGGCATTATAGATCCGGGAATGGAAGTCTGTATTGTAAGTCTGAGTGAACATAGTTATCAGCCACATATCCAGCTCTGCGGAAACGTCCTCAATTCCAAATGCTAAGAAATCCATCTGATAAGGAATGGAGGAGCCTTTCTGCATGATCAGATCGCAAGCAAGATCCAGGCCGAATGCCCTTTTAATCAATAGGTCAGCAAGCAACTGGTAATCCCTGGCGATCTTAATCTCAACGTTCGCAGCATAAGGATCATCAATGTCAAGGCGTTTGCCTAGCAGATCCATCTGGTGGGCCACAGTGATACCAAGTTTTTTCGAAAGCATGTCAGAGGGAAAACCCTCGCCAAACGTTTTGCTGACAAGGAGATCAGCCGTTGAGAGAAGATCTCTGATCACCATGACCTGGGCATCAGTCGGATACGATTTCTCCTGGATGCTCTTGCAGATTCCATCCATCTGGTAGGAAATCGCAATGCTCAGCTTCTTCAGGAGCAAATCGAGTGCCAGGTCTTGTGAGAATGGTTTCTCAAGCAAGAAGTCAATTGCCTCTGAGATATCTTTGATAATAAGGATCTCGGCGTCCAGCGCATAAGGAGACGATTGGATAATCTTACTGATCATATCATGGCTGTATGTCTCCGAGAAAGTATCTCTAATCAGCAAATCAGCGATTCCAAGAAGATTTTTAGTTATCAATACATCGAGGTCAGCCGAGTAAGTTTTCTCCAGGTCAAGACGTTTACTGAGCACATCCATCTGGTAGTTCAGATCAATTCCGAATTTCTTCAGAAGCAAATCAACAGGTAACTCGTGAGAGAATCCTTTCTCGACCAGCAGGTCGATCGCTTCCGAAATTTCCTTAATAGTGCGGATCTGTATATCGAGATCGTAAGCTACTGGAGAGTCAAGGCGCTTACATAGCAAGCCAATCTGATAAGTTAAAACTATGCCAAGCTTCTCCAAAAGCAGATTGACCGGCAAATCCTGCCCGAGCGATTTCTTAACCAGCAGATCGACCGTACCAGCGAGAATCCTTATGATCTTGATCTCGATATCTGTATCATAAACCGTCTCGATATCGAAACGCTGGATAAGGGCATCAATGCCATACAAAACAGAGCTGATCTCTCGAATGATCGTGTCTACAGAAACTTCCTGATCTATGGATTTTTTGGAGAGCAAATCAGCTGTTATCTGGACCTGATTAATAGCCTTGGCTACCATATCAGAGGCATATGGGACCTCTGAAATGCGCTTGGTAACCAAATCTGCGGAAACACCCTTTAGAAGTGACCCCTGAGTTATGATATCCGCAACGATGGCAAGGTCCTTAATCACCTTGATCTCAATATCCGAGGCATATGTCTTCTCGACATCAAGGCGCTTGATCAGGGAATCCAGGTCGCAGAGGACCGAATTGATTTCCTTCAGAACGACGTCAGCCGGGAAACTATCGTTAAAGGATTTCTTTGAGAGCAGATCAGCCAGGATCTGAATATCCTTGGCAGCTCTCGTCACTATGTCAGAGGCATAAGCCTCCTCGGATACGAGTTTGTTTATGAAATCCACAGACATAGTCTTACTGAAGACCGCCCTCAGCAGCAAATCTACGGTTTCTAGGGCCTCCAGTGCTATCTCGATCTCGATATCAATCCCGTAGGTATTGGCAAAAGCTTTGCGGCTGAGTAAATCAGCCGTCATGCTCTGGCTCAGAGCCTTGCGAGTCAGTACATCGATAGTATGCAATAGGTCTTGGATGACCTTCAACTCGGTGTCTACTTCATATGTCTCAGCAAAAGCCTTGGACACTAGAAGATCGGCAAGCTCGGTAAAGGTCCGTGCGGTCTTGATTTCGGTATCTAGTGTACAGGCAGACTCCTGGTCAAGAAGCTTGCCAAGCATGTCCATCTGATAAGTCGCCCCGATCCCTAACTTCCTCAGGAGGGTATCGACATCAAGTCCTGTAGAAAGGCTCAGCTTCTTTAGTAGAGCATCCAGCGTGAACGTCTTGGGGATAGTGTCCCTGGTCTGCAGATCAAAGTCAGCCTGTGACTCAAACGGCTTCTTAGTGATTAAGTCGAAAATCAACTCTCTGCTGTAGATCTGCTTGAGCAAGGCATCAACGCCAACCTCCTCGTCGATCCTCAAGACTATCCTTGAGGACATGTCCAAGAGTGTATCAGCTATCCTCTTCAGAACATCATCGGTCGCATAGATGGCCGAGAGATCCCTTAATTGTGATAGGATGTCAAAGTCGGCAGAAGTAGAAATATCCAGCTTTTCGAGGAGGGCATCTATGTCAAGTGTCGCGGGTATATCCTGCTTCTTCAGGACTATGTCAGCATCAGCCGCGGAATCGACATTTAGCTTGGCAACGAGAACATCCAGGTCATAGGTTACAGTATAAGTGGTAGGGTTGCCAAAGTCCGTAAGGCTCTTGTAGAGTAGAAGACGAACATAGGAAGGCTGAACTGTTTGATTTTGGACAGTGATGGTAACGACGTGAGTATGGGCACAAGCATTCCACAGGGTTCCAGACGTCGAAGATATGTTATGGCATCCCCCTGTGTTAGGCTGATTAGAAGTTATCTGGGCGCTACCGCCATGATTGTGTGTCCAGCTGGTGTAAGAACCCCCAATGGCAACGCTATTCGTTGAACTTATACGCAGGTAGTTACCATCGGCAGAGACAGCCTCCCAGTTAGTGCCCGGATCTCCATCGAATAGAGCGTAGCTATCTCTCTGTATAAAAACATCCGAAGATGCTTTGATTAGCCCGCATGACCAGTATTTGTAATCATGATAGTCGTTAGCCAGCTGCCCGGCAAAAGTGTGGTAGTGGTTGCCGTCGGGAATACGTTGGTTGGTCTCACTCGTGTATTGGGCCGTCCCGTTATCGTTATTGGTCTGGCCGGATAAGCTGTGGTTATGCCCAGTCCATGTTGCGTATGAGCCTGCTGTAGCCGAAGTAAGGAGGAAATAAGACTCTCCATCACAAGTTCTAGACCATCCTGCAGGCACACTCTCCCTGAAGAGAATCGACCCAGAAGGGATACTGCCATCCCAATCAGTCGTACTGCGGTAAACCACCCTGAAAGCCTTGTAAGCTGGCATGTGGCCATAGGAGCTACAATTCACCGTGCCAGCATTGACGTGCTGATGAGTCTTAGCGGATCTCCACGGCGATCCATAAGCTCCATAAGAGCTTCCAGAGTAAAGAGAAGATTGAGCTATAGCGGAGACCGCTACAGTGTGGCTGTGCGAAGTAGTACCGCCAGTCTCCAGAACAGTGCCGCCGAGAAGTACCAATCTGTCCCGGTAACCGGCTGCGATCTCTGACCATCCGGTGGGGGTAGTGGCATCATCCCGAAAAACGTAAACATTGACCATTCACGATTCCACGACCCGGATGGATCTATCAGGAAGCTCGTAGAGTCGATACAGTTGGATAGAAGCCGTTCCCGTATTCTGGTTGTAGATAGTCTTCTCTACCAGGGCATACTTTTCATCGTCGTCAACCAATAGGACACGAACTTTATCTGCGCCCTGCTTCATCTGATCCAATGTGGATTGAATTGTAGTCTTGAAAGTCGAAACTTTACTGCACATGAAACAAGGAGAGACAACACGGGCAGTGTTTCCATTAACGTATATCTGCAGATATTCGACTGTAATGGAGTTCACATCGGGCTTTCCAAAATAGATCTCATACTGTTTGAGCTTCGAGCCAGTTCGAGTATTATCGGTGACCTCCACAAGGTCTAAAAAATCAGTTTTCTGTCGGACAGCATTTAAAACGTCATCCAGAGTTGCCATTTAAACCCTCTTTCTCGAATAACTTTCTCAAAGAGTCTCGCCTAAAGGTCGAAACTTCTTCGAAGCTCGTTGCTCTCTCTCCAAAATGCCGAATTGCATGATGGAAAACCAGTATCCCCATCTCCAGCTTCCGTTCAGTTATTATTCCGTCATCGATGAGGATCATTACAAGAGCGGTAACTATGGAATTGTACCGTTCCATATACTTGATTATCCTTTCATCAGGCGGCACACCATCTTTTTCCCTGAGGACTCCGCTGACGACAAGAACATCTATCAGCCCCTGGATTGTGGCTACATCCTCTTGCAGACAGGGAATCGGCGTCCCTGGCCGTCTCTTCAGCTCCTGCAGATACTCTCGAAACGCTTGCGGAGATATCGTCGTCGAATCAGGCTCCTTCCGAAGGCCCTTAGCAGCTACGCTCAATTTCCTCCCCCCTGTCATCCCACTCTCGAACCTCTCCTCCCTCAATGCCGAGGCAGTATCTGACCTCGTGAGAAAGACCGGTCATGAGGTCTAGCATCTGGATTTTGTTTAAGCCATAGGGCTCGCCCTTCTCCTCGCAGAATGGACAGCGAACCTCTCCGTTCTTCTTGAACAAGGGCTTCTCAACCACGACCTTACATCGCTTGCAGTACCACTCGTTTCGAGCGAGACAGTTAGGACAGTGCAGCTCGCCGCTACCATCCCAGAAGATCTTTGTACCGCAGGTCTGACATTGATAGTATTCGTAACGGGTGATCTCATGAGGCCGGAACACTGCTGGCCATGATCCTTCAGGGATCTCGATTGAAAGAACAGGATTCTTAGTGGCCAGCGTGAGAATGCTATTAGCCGTGGCTACCTTGTGGGCAAACTCCTCTGAGAAAGGATACCACCTCGCTTTAGAAACATGGTTGACAGGAATATCCTTCCAAAGATTTTCTTTTCCTGTCTCAAGGTCGTACTGCGGGATGGCTGTCTTTCCATCTCTGAGAACGATTACCCAGAAGTAGGTATAGATTGGCTCGGGATCCCTGAAGTTCATTATCCTCCGTGTACCGTTAAATGGGCAAGGTATGACTCGAACATACAAAGCACCGTCTGGAGCGGTACAGTTTTCCGATTAGCTTACATGCCCTAAAAATATATAAATAAAATATCAATCGAAAATAGTCTAATTGACATTTATTTAAATTTCATCGTATCTGAACGTGAGAGTCTCATTAGCCTTGTCGCCTTGAGTGGCATCAGTGGCTATCTTGACCTGGGTTACAATAGCCTTGGACCCGCCCTCACTAGTATAGTCAGTAGTGTCAACAGCCAGCGGAGAAGCCGATGTGTAAGAATCCGCATCTGCTGGATCTGCCGTCTGGCTCTTGTAATAGTCGTGGCCGTTAGTAGCGTCCTTTAGGTAGGACCCAGATGTGCCCTGAGTACCGGCCGCTATCTCATAGCTGGCAGCGGGACAACCATTGTCACCGGAGTCTCTCCTGCCAACAAGGAGCATGCCACCAGTGCCAAGAGCCCAGTTTGTCTTGACGTTCCCGGAAGTGAACCACCTGATGTTGTTGATCTTGGTAAACGATCCAGAAAAGTAGATTCTGTGATGCTTCCAGTAGCTGTAATTAAAACCGGCAGACGGGACGACGCAGGGGTCGTTATCTCCAGGATTGTAAGCATCTCTGGTGCAATATCTACCCTGAGTAATAGTTGTCCATGTGGGGCTAGCACCATTGCCCTCTTGGACAGAAACAGTTGCAGTCATGAAAAAAGCTCCCCTGCTTCAGCGCAGGGAATTTTCTAAGTGATCTAAAATAGAATCAGAAATATTTTTTAAGATCCGGTCTATGTTCTCATCGAAAGTAGACCGGAGAAAAGATCTTTGAGGAGGATGGTCGGGAACGACAACGCTGCCGAACTCGTTGATAAGAGCCCTTTCGGCAATCTCAGGATCGAAGATGCCAACTTCAGCCGTGGCTTTATCGGCATCGCCGGTGATCTGCCAGGTAACGGCAGCCATCATCTCCCCTGTCTCCATCAAAGTGTGGCCGTGGCCCTTTTTTCTCGCAGTGGATTCGGCATTGGGAGGGGGCACGCCACGGACGATCTTTTCGACCACCCTCTCTTTTAGGTCGGCAGCCCCTGCCTGCAGGGCATCGACAATCTCAGTGTCCATAAAAAGTTCAGTTTCTGATACTCTGCTCGATCCGATCGACCATCACCCTGATCTCCTTGGCCTGCACGTCATGAGCTTCGAGCCGCCCGGCAATCTTGTCCATCGCTGTCGTGATATCTCGCATCTGAGCAACGATCTGCAGCTGAGTGTCACAGGCATTCTTCAGCTGAGTGTTCATCTGCTGAGTGACCCACCAAACAAGAAAAGCAGCCAGACCAATGGCAAGGCCCTGGTTTGTGACGAAGGCAATGAGTTCGGATTCCATCGTTTCCCCCTCGGAATCCTACCCTACTTATCTCGACAGAACGGGACCGAGAAACACTATCATCTCGCTCAGGTCGGTCTTGATCTCCATGGCCTTGCTGGAAATCTTGGCCCATTCCTCGGGAGTAAGGCTCTCGTCCCTGCCAGCCTCTGCGATTGTCTGCAGGAGATCCGTCACATCGACCAGGAGCTCTACTACATCTCCTATAGCAGAGATAACCTTGCCCTTGAACCCTATGAAAGCGAGCCCGCCGACCGAACCGGCGATGAATAAAACAGAAGATACAATAGTTGGGTAATCGAGTTCTATCATATAAAAATCACCTTTTGAAATTGAAGAATCAGTAAAGTAGCCAGCCGGGGCGAATTAGCCTACCCATCGGCCCGAAAGCTATAAGCTGCCTGACAGAAGCATCAGATGTGCTTTTGAGTAAGGCGAGCTTGCTGTTAACCTCACGGTTAATCACTTCCCCCGTAGGGCTCCAGATGCCTTCAGAGTCAGTAGATCCAGGAAGAAGGTTCAGCACCCTATCGCTGTATGAAAGATAAGCAAGATAGGCTGCATAGTTTGTCACAGCCAGCTCGACAGTTTCAGAAGAAGCAATGGATCGGGCAGCCAGAAGACTAATGAACGTCTCGGCCCTGTCTATGGCCTCCTGAATAGCGTCATCAGAAAGCTCTTGAGCCTGGGGTATGTTGATGATCGCCCGGACCTCGGATATGGTAACCATCGGACCTCACCAGTCACTGTGAGTCCTGTCGAGACCGTACCCATTGGGCTGCATAATTCCTCTGTAGAAGTAAGGATCGACGTCCGAAGCACCATTGAAGGACTTGGGAGCATGCCTGGCAGCCCTCTCGATAATATCCAGGAGCTTATTGTATGCAGCTCGAGGGGAGGTATGCGGACCCCTGGTAACGCTCACCTTCAGAGAATCGTCACCAGTTGAAATCGATTGAGTAGGATAAACCCAGTCCGGATTGGCCATCTCACAGTAATCAGCTATCAGATGAGCGAGGCCAGCCTTGGTCTGGGTATCGGTAAGAACGATTCCTCCCCGATTGAGAAGGTCGGCGGCCAGCTCCTCTGCTGCCAGATCGCAGTAATCATTGAAATGATCATAGCTAAGGTATTTTGGCTCAGTAGCCTCGCCTGCATCTCTCTGAGCCCTGGTCTGGACAGGAATGTAGGCATACTGCAGGCTAAAAAAGGAGAGGACAATATCAACATCGACCGCCATCTTTGCCTCGGAAAATTAGTTTTAAACCTTCTTGCAGAGGATCTCTACGAAGTACTGGCCTGCAGACCTATCGGTTGCAGCACCAGTGTAAGCATAAAGATCAGCGCCTTTAGCAAACTGCGCATTGGCTGTCCCTAAGCCCTTCACACCTGCCACAGATCCAACCATGTTCATGTAAACAGCGTCACTCATGTCAAGGGTTAGCGTCCCAGTAGCGGGATTCGAGCCGTCTGCGTTCTTGGAGATGACCGTTTGATCATCCACTGTGCCTCCTGCCTTGGCTTCGACCAGCGTGAGCTTTGCAGCGATGACCTCACCAGCACAAGGTGTGGCATCGCAGATCTTGGTGGCTACAGCGGTAGCAGCAGAGCCAAAATCGTGCAGCCCGTAAAGAATGAAAGTATCGCTTGGGGCCATAACATTGCCTTCGAGCGTCATGGACCGAGCCATGAGCTTATCGACGGCAACTCCGCCCTCAAGCCTTTCGGTTGGAAGTACCATTATCGTCAACCTCTAAAAGAATCTCTAAAAATTGGGCATTGATCAGAGCCTGTAGGTTCTTCCAGCTGGAGACCTTCGTCTCGCTCAGGACCTGGCCGACCTTGTAGGTGGTCTTGCCGCCCTGAAAGGAAGTCTTAACTCTGTATTTCATAAGAATAACTCCGATAAAAATAAAGGCTCTCAAGTGGGAGAGCCTAAGTCAATAAATCTAAGCTATTGCACCGGAGAAGAAAACACCAAGGTCAGCGCCTATGATCTTCTGATCATAGCAAAGGAATCCCTGAGTATAGTCAACCATATGACGCTGGTCAGGTATCCTCTGGATGGCTAACTGATAGCCGGCTCCCATGCCAGTGAAAGAGAACGTGTATCCAGAAGCGGGCATCATGAGACTGGGGCTGTCAGGCACATAGCCGAGCCAGGCATTCTTGCCGAATACCCAGTCTGCGGTAAAGGTAGCAGCACCCTCATCGGAGGTGGCCTTGATGGCAGAGCCGATGTAGAGCTTCTTGATGCCAAGCACATTGGCGATCATGTCAGGAGTGACCACCGGCACCTGAGTGTACTTGTACATCTCCTTTATGACGGGGTGAATCCTGATCTTCTGGTAGACCTGCTCGGACATGACACAGGTGTTGGGAGTAAAGCCGGTCCTGCCCTTGACAATCAGGAGGGCCTTGGTGAAGTCTTCAATGGGGTTGGAGTTCACGTAGTCGTCCCACTGAACGAACTGTATGCTGGAGGGACCAGAGGTGACACCGGTGAGGTCAGTACCCCATTTGCCAGCAGCAAAGAAGTCAGCAGCCCACTCAATCTCTCGCCCGAGCAGAAGGGTCTGGGTTATGAACTCTGCAGTGGCCCTCTCGAAATTGACAACAGCATCGCTGTTAGCTGCAATATCCCACCTCAGGGGATGCTCGAAAGCCCTGAACTGACACCCATACGTGGGAGTATTGTCCAGGTCGAACATGCTCTGAGGCATCGGAGTTCCAGGAGTCCACTTCCGCCCCCTGTTGCGGAAGAAAGTCTCCTTTGCGAACGTGTAGTACCTGCCAGACAGGAAAGGAACAGGAATGTTGGGGAAAATTTTGTCAGCAATGAACTCGGTCCTGTCCTGCATGTAAGCTACAGACATAGAAGAGAGCGGAACGTCAACGTGGACGTCGCCAATATCGGCAGCTTTGTAAATATTTTGGTAAGGGAAAGACATGAAATTTCACCGAAAAAGAGGTAAAGGGTCCCAAAAGGGACCAGAAAAAAAAATCAGTTTATTTAAACGCTGAGAGTGTGCTTAACGCCGCCCTCAACGCTTACAGTTGCCAGACCGTCCAGAGTGGAAGGCCCAGCGATATGACACTCGCCCAGGTAGAGGCCTTTATCGGCAGTTACAGCCACTGCTCTGCCGTTATCGTCAGCACCATACTGAACACCACGAGCAAGACCAGCCGCAGTGACCCTGACCCTGGACATGCCCTTAATCCTGACCTTTGCAGCCTGGCCAATGTTGGGCTTGTTGACTAAGACACCGAAGGGCTCATCAGACGAGGTACAGAGAGCAACCCCTGTATCAGTCCTCTTGACAATGAAATACTGCTTTGCCCTCAGATCGGCATCAGCAGTGAAGAAAGAGTAATCAGAAACATCAGTTTCAAACATTTCGGCCATTTAAAATCACCTTAAAAGAGTTCAGAGAGCCTTGCGCTTCTCCGACTGGTACTGCATGTACAGGTCGGGATTGTCAGCCCATGCCTTGGCCTCAGCCTGAGCCATGCTGAGACTCCCAGCAGACTTCTCAACGTAGGACTTGGCAATAGCCCTGACCTTCTCTACAACGGACCCTCCGGGGACCGAACCAGATTTGCCAACCTCCTGGAACATGGCCGCTTCGATCCTGGTGTTGGCAGCCTTCAGGACATCGGATAGCTTGCCGTAGGCCTCGGGAGAGAGCTTCTCGGAAGCCTCCTTGGTGATCAGAGCAATCTCTTCAGGCTTACCCAGTCGTGTATACTCGATCGCAGCCTTCTCGACGTGCTCCTTGAGTATTCTCTTGCTCTGCTCCTCAGCGAAAGCCTTCCTGAGGTCCTCGACCTCCTTGGCGAGCTTGGCCTTCTCGACCCTGGCCTTCTCGGCATCGACCCTAGCCTTATCAAGGGCTTTCTCGGTCTTGGCCATCTTCTTCATCAGGGACCTGGAGACGGACTTCTCTGCGGGTTCCTTGTCCTCGCCCTCTTCTTTTTCCTCTTCCTCTTTCTCCTCTCCCTCCTCCTTGGTGGCTCCAACAGCAGCCGCACCGGCTCCGCCTTCGCCCTCCATGGCCTCCTTCTCTACGTCCTCAACAGACTTCTCAATCTCGTCTGTTTCGGGCTTTTCGTTAACAGTAGACATAGTTGAATCCTCAAATTGTGCAGATTTAAAAATAATTTTTTTGTTATTCGCACCCTGTTCGACGAGCGAAACCTCGTCTATCTCCAAATCAGTTAAAAGAGTTGGCAAAAGTATCACCTGAGGACGTCAGGCGGTCTGTCAAAATTGCGAATTATCATTAGATCACAGTAGCGGCACAGGCTCTTCCAAGGGAGTGCGAACGCCCTTTCCGCCTATCGAAAATCCAGTGATTTTGCCTTCTAGGACATCATTCCAAATGACAGGGTCGTTAATCTTAACGACCATTACCCAGGCGTCCTTCTTAACCGGCTGATTGCCGAGTACGAAGTCCATCGGGGCTATGTAGTTCTGGACCACGACCGCGCCGGCAACACCTTCATGGCGGTTGCCCACAGTCTGCGATCGAATCATATAGCTATCTGATGCCTTCTCGATCTCCTCGGATGTACAAATGTCACCCTGAAGATCGACCTCGTTGGGGCTTAAAACCACTCCTGCGACCTTATGCTGGTAATTATCAACCTTAGAAATAGGGATTTGGAGCGCCTTGTTAACAGGCGATATCGTGGAGCCAGTGCCATCAGACTCGAAGTCTTTCTCCTCAGGCCTTTTCTCGCCCAGAGGAACATCAACATGAACATCTCCTGCGTCAGCCGCTTTCTCCTCATCCAGAGCAATGGGTGGCAGACCAGCAGCAGCCTGGTTCTTGGCCTTGACCTTGCCACCGGCAACAGCTCGGGCCTGCTCGAAAACCTCAACCTTAACGTAAAGAGGGATGGCAGGATGAGCATTGAAAGCCTGGTGAACCGCGTCCAGAAACTCCCTGGAGTGATGATTCGCCTTCTCCAGATCGCCCGCATCTTGTAAAATGAAAACCACCATTCAAAATAGTAAACAAACGATCCGTGGGCTAGGATCTCGATTTTATCCAGGAACTGCTGCAGCGTAACTTCTGTGTATTAGTCGCGTATCACAATACCACTGCTCAATATGACCGACAGCACATGCATCCCATCAGGCTGCACAAGAATGAACTTCAGACCATACATTACAGGAAGATAAGCATCGGCCTCGTACTCGGAGAAGCCTGTCCAGATATTAATCGTTCCACTCGGTCCGAGGCCTGCCGAAATGGTATCTTAAAGTTACAGCGTCCGCCGTGCTAATGCACATTTGCTCTTGGATTAGGACGAGCTCCTCGCATCTTTTCAGCAGGCCTCCCCCTCGCTGCCAGATCTCGATGGCAAACTCCTTGGGAACATCGCCATCCATCAGGATCTTTCTGATCCCATCTTCAGGCTTCTCGCCGACGTACACAAACGACTTGATATCGAAATATCCAAAGATATCCAGCCTGCCCATCAGCATCTTCTCGGCGACGTTCAGCCTCTCAATCCTGCCCATGAGAAGGGTAAACTCATCAAGATCACACAGGACACGGTAATCGCCATTGGATGCATACATATCGCTTACTGGAACGCAGTATCTGCGCCCATCAACGTCGAGTACAAAGAGGACGTCTCCTATGGAATAGGCAACTACGCTCAAGTCCTTAGATTCCTTCCAGCCATCATGAACCTCGTACATTTGGAACTCCCGGAATCAATAATCATGCAATATTTCATCAAAATGAAAACAATCTATCGTTCTGTTTCCGTCTGCGTTGAAATGTAATATCGCAGCTCCTATGGAAGGCGTCTGCTTTCGAAGACGCATGTTATCCGTCTGCCCCTGAAAGCAAGGCGGCTGAAAAAGAAAAGCTCCCTTATGGTATGGCATGGAACCCCAAGAATGAAAGTGCCCGTTCACCACCAGGTCAGGTTGCTTGCCAAGTTTACAGGCATATTGAAAAGCTCCCTCCAGTCCACCTGCAGAAGCATTGGCGCAGACATCATGGCCCAGGAAAACCTTGATCTTATCAAGATCGAAGAACGCCACGCCCTGACCCAGATAACGAAAGTCGTTACGTTCTGATGCAACCGATGAGCAAACATCAACGCCTGCCCACTTGTAGATATTGTTATCGTGGTTTCCAGCTATTATAAACGTGTCAAGATTGCTCGGATAATTATCGGCGACATAATTAACGACGTCGTCCACTGTGAATAGGAACCTCTCGCACTCATGTCCCGTGCTCAGACCATCTGTCAGGTCTCCAGCATGGATGACACAGTCACAACCTCGTGCCTCTGCAGTCCTGTAAAACTCCTTTAAATGAGTCAGCTGCTGCCGCTTATGGCCCAGGTGAGTATCGCTTACAACAGCGATACTTCGAGCCTTGGGTACAGGCTTGAGGTCCTGCGGATCTACATTGACCTTCTCCCACCAGAGCTTTTTGAAAGTCTTGCGGGGGATCAGATGTCCGAACTTCTCCAGGCCAAGCAAGACACCGCCCCTGCTGAACGAGCCGGCTTCCTGGTAAGCCCGGATCAGGTCCTCTCTGGTGATCTCATCCAGCGAACCGCCCCCTGGTCAAAAAACAAATTCAAGGATCCTTTGCGGCTTTAACAGCCTGGACAGCTAACTGAACAGCAGCGTAGACGTCAGGCTCACAGTCCTCACATACGTCTAAATCCAGGGCGTCGTAGTCCTCGCTGAAGTCGTGGCAGATAAAATAGAGGTCGTAGACCTGACAGATCTGCTCCCTCCTCACCGAGCTGTCCTCGAGCACGGTCTTTCCGCAAATGTCGCATGTGATTGTTGAAGCGTATATTATTATCCCTCTTGAAAATTAAAAATACTCGTCATGGCAACGGCACGATGGATGCAGATGAGCCGCCATTGTGCCACTGGAATACTCCTCGTCGAGACGTGCTACTTCGCCATCCATATCCTTGCACGCCTGACAGGCGCCACCATCCCGGATTCTCCAGCGCTTCATCTTCTTACCAAGACCGGCGGCTACACGCATTACTGCAGCAACGTCTGCAAGGTGGGCCTCGTTCCTGTAGATGGCCATGAGCCGGGAGTCTGAGCAAAGGTAAGACTCTCGAACACGGAGGATGAACTCTTCCTCGGAGACGCCCCAACCCTCGACAATCTGGTCTTTCAACCGCACCAGATCGGTGTCAGTCATGGTCTTAACGAACTCCGGGCCGCGCCTCTCGAAATATCGCTTTGCCTCGGGATGCCGAAGTTGTATCACGTCTTGGAGCTTGGGACGCTCAGTTGCCCTGCCCCTGGTATAGCCAGATAACCAGGCACGAGCCGCTATTGCAGCCCAGACAGCACGCCAGATTCTCTGGTTTTTGATCACCAAATACACTATCAGAGCAGCAGCTATCTTCTTCCAGAGGTCGTTAGTTAAAAGCATAGTTATTTATGGAGAAAACGCAAGCAGCGGTCGTCCAATACATCATCCGGACGCTTAGAAGTTAATATTTCCCGAGCTTCACCGGCGTCTTACCGGTCTTGCTCTTCATCCTGACCTGACCTGCTCCATCGACAGGCTTGGTCTCCACGCCAAACTTGGTGCCTGCAGGTCTCATAACCTGGACTCCAGGTCCAGTGTTCTCCAGGTAGAGACCCCGGATAGCCCATAATGCAAGGCCATCAGTGCCGTACTTATCCTTCCACTCTCGCCTGGTAAGCTGGTTGCCGCTGTCAGACTCCGTGATGACTACGCCCCGCTCTCCATAAGTCGCTACGATGGCGTTGTAGACGTCTTCGTCGATAACCACACCAATAACTGCACCGGACTTGGGGGCCTTGATAATAGTCTTCACAAAGTCCTGGAT
Source organism: uncultured Methanotrichaceae archaeon (assembly GCA_964639235.1). Lineage (GTDB taxonomy): Archaea > Halobacteriota > Methanosarcinia > Methanotrichales > Methanotrichaceae > CAZXDN01. The sequence goes on from CAZXDN010000001.1 coordinate 47,722, forward strand.
AACTACCCCAGGGGCTCTGATCTGGCCGCCAGTGGGCAGCGACTTCTCTTCTCCATTCCAGGGAATGCATTCCAGCCATTCGATTTCTTCTGCCATATTTTTTATCACTCCTGAATAATAATAGGAAATAAAATTGAGAAAAAGATCTGCGTCATTATTTTTAATTTAGAAAAATAGCATAGATCAATGCTTGAAAAATCCGTACCTGCGGAGCACTTTAGCTGTGAAATCAGGGAGCTTATTCAGTTCGTCCCTAATCACGTCGTCCGCTTTGGTTGGAGTTGTTAGGTCTTCATCGGGCCAGACCTGGGCCTTGTCTACCTGGGACTGGGTCTCACGTCCTAGCTCGCTATCGGCCTGGTCGTCGGTTATGTCACCGCCTTCTACCATACCGTTAGAACGGAGGAGTAGCTCGTTCTCCAGGTGCTCCTCCATGATCTTCTCAGCCGATTCCGCTGGGTCAGGCAGGCCTGCTGCCGAGTAGAGGTGCCTGAGCATCTCATCAGTGATCTCTATGGGCACGCCAGCGAACTTCAAGGCCTTCAGGTAATCGCCCAGCTGTTGCAGGTCAACGCCAGCCGCGTTCTCGTGGACAACCTTCGGAAACTCTTTGATTTTGAACTCAGGATTGAGAGCAAAAAGCCGGGGGACTGCGTACCGGTTGAATACATCGCCTATGATATCCAGGTAAGACTGGAGAGCGACAACGAATACGTCGGTCTTGGTAGCAGCCAGGGCATAGGAGCCTATATTCTCGTGGCCCAAGACAATGAAATCTGCCAAGACAGTTGCCAGGATCTGGGTATTATACCTTGAGATGATCTCATTAGTGTTAAATTGACGAGCTCCTCCAGAGTTGAGGAGCTTCAGCTCGTACATTGGGATATTGGTGCCCTCGTATACGTCCGAAGGGAGCACGACACCCTCTTCCGAGTCTCTGCGGATGCCAGCAGCCAGGGCCTTATAGGTCTCGTAGGCAGCTTTAGAGTCCTCATCTTGGCCGGTAATGACTTTTGCCGGGATGGTGACTACCGGGAGACCAGCGAGGTCTCTCTCAATGCCTATGCCCTCGATGACCTCAATATTCTGCCGGAATTTCCAGGACCTGACAGCATTCCTGAGGATTGACCGGCCCTCAGGGTTATTCTTGGAACTGTCAGTCCTGAAGAGAAGGCACTTGGTGAGCGGGATATCTATGAGCTTAAATTCTGGAGGAGCGAGCTGGCGCATGGCCACGACGTCTCCAGAGCCATCCTCGGCAAACTGCCAGCCAAAAAGTGAGCTTTGAGACCTCAGTGATATCTTTCGCCAGCCGATTTTGCCGTCAGTATAGTTGCTATGCTTGGAAGGATCCTGATATTCAGGGCCGAGACGCTGCTTGTAGATTATCTCGGATAGAGCCCAGCCGTATATGAGGAATGAAAGGATCTCGTAGATAACATCAGACCAGGGCTGTTCCATGTCTTCCATGCAAGACTGGAGAAACTCCTGAGCCTCAAGGTCCTCTGTACTCTGCGAAGCCGGTGTTGTGTACCACTGCACGGCCCGGCAGAACATGCGGATGGCGAACAGCATCGCTCCGATCGTGGAGTCGTTGTCCGACATCTCTCGGTAGACCTGTATTGCCCGGCTAGACGACTGCAGCTCCTGCATGAAGTCGTCCAAGACGAACATGCCGAAGCGACGCAGGCCTGATGGGGCCAGGGTTACGGTCGGCGGAACGTTAAAAATGTCGTTGGCCGGGGTTACTGTCGTCTTCGGGGGTGTGTATTTCTCGTCAGCCAAGGCTAGTTCACCGTTTTGAAAAATGAAAACGTTCGGAGCAAATGTTCGGAGCTAATCAAAAAGTTCGGAGTTAATGATCTCCAGCTCAGCGTGCCGCTTCTCTAACTTGCGGCGCTCTTTGGCACGCTCGATCCACATCCTCTTGCAGCTGGGACAATGCCCCATACATAGCTGTTTATAGGGATGATAAGCTGTCCAGAAGCCGTCATCTTCATAATAGCCTCTCCGGCTTACTACGATGCCCTTGTAACCTGGGCCACCATAAATCGGCCGCTTATTGTACGCTCGTCTGGTTCTAGTCATATAGGCGCAGCTGCAGCTTGCTGCCGATTTTCTCGGCCTTCAGTTTGTCGCCATGGTAAATGATCAGATCCTTCAGATCACAACCGCTCGTGTTCAGCCAGATGAGGAGAGCTTCTGCCGTCTGGAATTCAGCTACACACTGCTCATCCCAGCCCGCCTCTTGATACACATAGTACATCTTATCTCTCTGCAAAAAGCCACTAAGGAGACTCGAACTCCCAGCCTTCCGTTTACTGGACGGACGCACGTACCTATTGTGCTTCAGTGGCAAACTAAAAATCGAACATCCCACGCTCTCTCATCTCTTTAATGGTCTTTGCGAGATCAGCCACTGCTTTATCGTGATGCGCCTCTGATATGGCCACCACAAATTTGCAGATCTGGCTGTGTGCATCTATCATCTCAGATGCAGGAGTGTCAAAGACGTCAAGAGGCGTGCGGACAATCACGTCCGTAGCGCCGATCTTGATCTTGGTAATTTGTTTCATTAAAGTGCTCCCCCTCCCTACTTCGTCCAGCAGGACCGGGATAAGATCCCTGTCGGTCACCAATAGGCGGCTTCATCCTTTTCAGGAGGGCCTTACAGCACTGTTACGAGCAGGAGGGATTCCCCACCCCTCTCCCTATGGTCCATCTCCACCTGGCAGGGTGTGAACACAATTCTAATACTCTTACCACGGCTGCCATCACCGCCGCTCGATAACTGTTTATGGTCCAATATCCTGTTTATAGGACTTTCCAAACTTTTCCATCTGGTAGTCCACAAACAAGCCTTCATCCATTACCCGGAGAATCCTTTCAAGGACAGATCGAGTACAGCGAAGTTCTTCGAGGACCTTTAAAGCATATGGAGCATCGTCTGAATATGTGTTCATCCAGGGAACTCCACCACAGTCTCAGAGGTCTCTCTCACCAGGATCCTCTGGGCTCTCAGCTCATGTTGGATTCTGCGAGCTATATTCTCAGGAGTCGGGTTGCCTGACATGGGCACAAACGGAATGCCTGCATAGGCCAGTGCTGCGCCAAGCGGATCGCTGGCGTTCAGGAGGACCCGGTTATCCCAGTTGTTCTCGAAGTATTCCTCAATCCCCTGATTGTCCACCAGCAAGCCATCCTCTGTAGGTTCGCCCTTGAAATAGACCTCAATTACCCAAGTGTGGCCATGCAAATATTCATTTTTCTTGCCCACACCGAGCAGTCGGTGGGCTATGTTCAAAACAAGTTTCTGGTAACTGATCACGCTTAAAACCGTCCTATAAAATCTAGCTAGAATTTCCACCTGCTTTCCGCTGATACACGCTGGGGAACTATCACCGGCACAGGCCTCGATGCCTGGTTATTCAATAAACCTGATACGATCATAGCCAGGGCGTCTGGTGCGTCGTCGTGAGCGTCAGAGGGAAAGGCTCGGAGCTGGTTGACCAGGGTAGGGTATCTCTGTCGCCAGTCGGCCAGGAAGGACAGCTGTCCGTTGGAGTAAAAGGGCTCCATGGACCGGATGCGGTCCTCTTTCTTGGCAGAGTTCCAGATGAACTCATAAGGAACGGTCACTCCTTTGGTCAACTGGCGCTTTCGAAGCTCCTGCTCAAATAGAGACTGGCCCTTGGCGGACTTGGCATGGCCGAGGGAGTTGGCCTCGATCCAGACTTTATCGTATTTGAAGAATGAATGGAGATCGATGATCTTGTCAATAGTCTGGCTTTGATTCTCTACCGCCATGTCGCATGCAAAGGGGATCCATCGGCCGTCAGGTAGGACCAGCAAGGTTACTATAGACGCAAAGTCCGAGGCTCCCTCTGAAGGGTCGCAGGCTGCATAGAACTTGGCAGGCTGATCGAGGACCTCGTTTAACGGTATGGTGTGCATCCGGTCAGGGAGGAATATGCCGCCTGATGCTGATATGTTCCAGTTGCCGTTTCGAAGCTGCTCACGGGTGACGTAGTCCAACCTGGAAAGAGCCTGCTCGTAAGCTTCTTTATCGATGTGTGGATTATCATCAAGCTTAGCCGGGACAAAGATTATGTCGCCAGCGGTCTGGTTGCCATCGATTGGAAAATGCTGCTGGCACCACTCGTGACCTATACCGCCAGGATTACTGGCCGACCGCATGCGTATAGGTGCCGGCATGCTCTTGAGACGACGAAGTCTTGAGAAGAGGTAAGTATATTGGCTCTCCAGAAACTGGGTTAATTCGTCGAACCCTACATATTGAAACTCCGACGACTGATAGCGGTATTTATCCCGTTCAACCTCCAGGTAGCCAAAAGTAATTGTGGCCCCAGCGGGAAACGTCCAGACTTTATTCTTTTCATCCCAGTGAGCGTCAGTGTCCCCGAGCCATTCGAAGGCCCTGTCCATCAGGGCTCCCGGAAGAGAGAGATCTGCGTAGGTACGACGAAGCAGGAGAGCAGCATAGCCGGGCACTTTCACATACTGGAGAGCGCCCATTAGCAAACAGTCCGATTTCCCGCCTGAAGCCGCTCCTCCGTATAAACCTTCTAACCCGTTATAAGCCAGGAACTTCCTTTGCTGCTTGTACGGTAGATGAGGAATGTACTCGTTCTCCCAGACAGTCTTCTGGAGAATCGCTACCCCCATCCAGCCCAGATCCTCGATCTCCTCCGGGCTCAGGCAGGACAGCAACTGCGGCCAGTCCTCGTGCCTCGTTGAACCGCTGCTCATACTCGAATGCTAACCTTTTAATATCGTCGAAAATGTTAGAAACGTCAACTCTCAGAATTGACTCGCCGTCGTTGGTGATCTTGACGTTCTGCTTGTCAGACCATCTCTCAGGTGCCTTGTTCACAAGCCAGAAGCGCTGTGCGTTGAAGTTGCCCTCCAAGGCGCTGTTGAACAGTGCGTTCTCAACCAGCTCGTTGGCTTCCATCTCGGCCTCGTCAACCAATGCCTTGAACTCGGGATCCTCTTTCATATGGCGACGATAAGTCTCGGGAACAATCCCGACCTTCTTGGCCGCTGCCTGTCTTCGGATGCCCTGAGCCAGAAGCTCGATGAATGCCTTCTGCTTCTCTGGTCCGAACTTGGTCATCCAAACCATGGAGATCACATTGAAAAATTCATAATGGGGATGCCAGCGCCGCCCCTTCCCGACCCCTCCAATGGCGAGATCGGGCCGAAAAAGAAAGTGCATCCCGTAGCGGAGCTAGGCGCTGGTCGTATTAGTTAATCATTATCTGCAAAGCCCTTATTGGGAAATGTCGGCCGGATGCTGTCCGGGTCTGCTTCTGGCGATCCGGGTATGTAGGTTCCTGATGCCGAGAGTTTCATAAGCAGGCGCTCTTCTGGTGTGAGCTGCTTTCGCTTTTTCTTCTGGGCGGTGTTCTCATCAATCTCCCTGCACCTGGCTTCGTATTCAGCCCGCTTGGCTGCGGTATCAGCCAGGACTCGATCGGCGTTAGCTGCCCGAAACTCGCTAATCTCAGCCATGTTGTTGGGGATCGACTTCGGCAAGATTGTTTAATCTGAGCGCTCCGGTTTGTTGCCGGATATCCTGAGACGTTCCTCCATCTGTTCACGTTCGAACGGGAAGATGTATCTCTCCTTGGGGGTTATCTTGTACCGCTCTAGCAAGATTTTGCAGGTATTATAGCTGAGTACCGGATGATTGTCTTCGGGCGGCGGGTCGATCGGTATATCATAGTATGCTTCGACGATCCAGGCATCATCGTCAATGGGACCGTATAGTATGTCCTCGTCATCAAGATACCTGGTCCCTGTCACTATCGTAGCCTCTTTGAATAAGCGCGAGCGTAGTAGCGATCATAGCAACGAACAAGCTCTCCACTGTCACCGCGTGATTTGGTTTCCGGGATAGGCACATGCAGTCCCTTCTTGTCCTTTGTGTCCGCCTGCTGTAACGAGTCCTTGATAATCACGTTAAACCTGTCATTGACGACCAGGCCACAATCTTCGCAGATCTGGAACTCGTTGGCAGAGTAGCGAACGATGCCATCACATTCGTCGCAGAGCAGCCGCTTATAGCGCTTGATGGTTTTTCCATCATGCTCCTCCAAGGAGGGCACATACACACTCTTCCCGAAGTTCGAGGATGGTGAGATGTGACCACGGCCGTATCTGACTTGCAGGCGGCGGCCTACCACGAAGTCGTGCTTTGCCTTAAGTGATGGAAACCGGAAGGTGAACTGTGTCTTTCCTCTCCTCACCTTAATCGAAAAAAACTTCGTCCGGTCATACTGAGCGCGCTTATGGCGGTTTAACCAATGGCGCTTCTTATTATGGCGCTTCTTGTCAACTTTATCCTGGCATGATTTGCAATAAGACTTGGGTTTGAACCTTACCGCCGACCGTGAATAAGCGTTATCGGGCGTCAGGGCAACTCCACAGGTGATGCATGTTTTCACCGAGAGATGCTCCCCTCGCTCCTGACGCGGGCTAGGAGCTTTTTGCTTGTCGTGTTCCTTGGCAGAAGGATTCTTGTTGCTCATTTCGTGGGGAAAAATCGCAGAGCTATATAATTATATCTATGTCATTATTTCAATTTTGAAAAGATAACATAGACAAGGAGGCGGGCCGCTGGTATCAAATTTCTGTTTAAATTTTGCAGAAACAAGATCTATTTTTAGGGGGTGGGTCAATATTTCTAGGGGTTCGAAAATGAAGGGGGAGGGAGTCAGACCTCGACTGGCGGATACTTCCTGCGGTTCTTCTTGACCCAGGCCTCTATCGCCTCTTCAATGTATTTGCGCTTATCTCCATACAGGACAGCATGATCATAGCCCTTGTGTTTGTTAATGTCCTTGATCAAGTTTTCAAAGTCAGCCATGACCTTACTATCAATATTGACATGCAACAATGGCAGCCCTTCTTCATCAGATGGGCGTCTCCGTGCCTTTGGCCTCTCTGTCAATCTCATCCCTCTAAACAGTGTTTATACAATCATTGATCTATTTAAATCCTGTGATGTGTGTTAATGCTCATTTTATATTATTTGTTTAATAATAATATTTCGCGGGATTTTCCGCAGGGGCAATCGGGCCGCCTGGAATTACAGGGGCGGGGTTTTGTAATTTTAAATTCAAGGGGGTGGGGTTATGATAATCCTCGCGGTGTTTGGTGCGAGAAATTTATTTTAAAAGATCTTATGATATCGATTTCATTTCGAAGATTGATCAATGTTTAATCATAGATTAATCTAAGATTGGACAAACTTTATATAGGGGCAAAAGAACCTTATGGCCAGAGGCAAGACAAATGAATACTGAAAATATTACTGATAATATCGTATCTGGAATTGCGTTTGCAATCGCGGCGGGAATCGCTTTCTTCCCGATTGTTCTTATGATGGCAATGGTATTTACATTCCCGTGGTACGATCAGACCGCAGAATTCATTGAACTATGCTTAATATTGATCGAAACGCCTTGGTTCGTCATACTAATAAAGAAGGACATTATTTAAAGCATTTTTATCTCCTTTACGCTAACCTTATGTAACTATCAAGCCGTTTGTTCTATGAATCTAAAATCTATATAGATTTTGATGCTTTTCTATAGCTTCTCATTCTCGTAGTCTATAGGTATATAACGATAGATTTTTGAGCGCGCCAAGATATCGATAGCCAAAGAGCGTTTGTCGTATAATCTCATATTCTGCGACATATCGCCGGATAGCCTGAGTAGTTGCACTATATCTCTCAATGCCTTAACTGCAGTCTAAGACCGTTTTAAGCCCAGCCTGAGAGGTTCCATGGGATGATACATGCTAAGGCATAAGCTCTTTTACTGCCTTACATCGCGGCGAGGCAAAACCGATATGCTTTGGCCATATTTGAGCCTTAATAGGTCATTATATGGCCTTGTATACGGCTAATTGCCGCACTATAACGCCGCACAAATCACCATATGATATCCGGCGCTATTAGCTCATATCTATCAATAATCGATGTTAGTAGATCATTGAGCCTATATTATAATATATCCACCATATTCTTTGGGCTACCATAAAGCTTATATATCTAGCAGCTAAGCTTAAGGTGTCGAAGGCTGAAAGATAAGCCGGCGACAAACCGAACCGTTAAGGTAAACACAACATACCTTAGCGGAGCGGATAGAAGGCTTCGGGGAAGAGATCCCGTAAGGGCACAATAGCCGAGGCTAACGTGAACATACAGGAGAACTGTAAATAGTCGGAGCGATGTCTGAGCGGGAGCTGTGAAGGTTCGGGCCGATTAGATGCAGCCATGTATGGGATTAGGGGACGGTATACAGGCAGAGCGGAAGCTGAGCCTTGCGGCCAAGATGTATCTAGCCTTAGATCATCCTCGCTGCATGGAATAGCCGAGGCTGTGACGCTATGAACCGACCAGCGTCGGCCATGTTGTTACCGGATGGTGCGCTTGGCCACGTGCAGGTATTGCCCCGCCATACGCTTATAGTCGCCTGAGTAGTGGGTGATGGTCTTTGACTGGACACGAAAGGGCGCAGCCACAATACAAAGGGGTCTATAAGACCTACTGGCAGAGGTTAACTGCCTCTGCCTCATGTGGTATCTAGCCGGTTAAAGTCCGACTGATGCCTGATTCTAAAGAGGTCTTGTAGATGAGAGTATTGGAACATATTGGAGACGGTAGAGAGTACGTGAAACTATCCCCAAGAACTATGGCTGATATGAAGAGAATCGTATCCCTTGAAGCTGAAGCTGTCAAGAAGACATATCTGCCAGAGGGCATAGTTTTACTGGAAATGGCTGATGGAAAGATATACTCCATCAAGGAAACAAAGGCAGCGTCTGTGAAATTTGTAAATGTGGAAAGGCTGCCTGTGAAAAAGGATATCCTTCACATCGTAACCGAGAGCGGGCACGAGGTTGATATGCCTAAAGCTCTTCGGGAGATGTTGAAAGCGGAAGTAGGCGGACATAACATAAAGACCCTAAAATATCCGAAAGGTTGGATAACCTCGAAGGAGAACACTGAGAAGGCTCTGAAGTTCTTAGCTGATCACGGTATTCACCCAGTAGGATTATACGTAGCTGAGGAAACATCTGCGCCAGAAAAGATAACGGCAACCTTGTTCAAGGATACGACGGCAACCGCAGAGCCAAATTAAATTTGTCTCTGTCATTATTTAGATTCCTTATTGATGGCATAGATAAGTTGCCACGGAGAACGGCTATAGTTAGCGAAGTTCAACACTTCTGGCAACTATCTGCACGGCAATAGCTAGCCGTGCTTTTGGAGGAACAAAATGATTCTAGGAAACATCACGGACCTTGAGCATGAGTTGACGCAAATATACGGCCGTGTCGAATTAGTGAATACTGGAAAGGGATTCGAGATATTTTCAGAGGGCGAACCAGTTGATTTCATTGAGCGCATAGATCAGGGAGTTTATGCGGGGTGAGCATGAAAGCGACCAAGCCCTAGCGGTGCTAATCCTGATAAGCAGAGCCAGGGCGGATACCTGGTAGTCAACATTATGGCAACTATGGAAACTTAACCGTAAAACCACAAAAGCAATGCACACCGGTTTTTTTCCACTATCAGCTGACGACCTGGAAATATCAGGATATTTAATGCATTCGACCATAGCTCCACAACTTTTCTTTCCATATGAACTTAGACTTACAAAAATGGTGATAATATGCAATTGATAAGAACAGGTTATCAAAGTTCTCCGAAAGCATGTAACACAAGTGAATTAGCTCACAGTCTTCCAGAAATTAATAATAAAATCTGGGATGAAGCCAGAGTTAAAAACCTGCTAATGAACAGCCCACTACTACTGAATATAAGAGAGAGGCTTTTCAGAGACGAGCACAACCTCGAAAGGCTCAGGAATGCATTGCTCAGAGTGAGCCTAAATGATGGAACTTACATCTCTCTAACAGATGCTAAGAGCCTCAGCAACTGGCTCAAAGAGATATACAACCTCTCAGACAACGACTTTGAGGATGTGTTTCTAATAGAGCTAGTAGCGCTTGGAATGGATATATTACAACATCCTTGACTTCTAGTCGAGGTAGCGGTCACCGGTCCTAGATTATCTCAGGGGTTCGAATCCCCAGGCCGCCTTTAAGGAGGTTTTCTATGCAAACTAAACAAAGACCAGCGGATGCTATCGACGTCCAGCCCTCCTGTAGGAATCGTATTTTAGTGAGAACTTACGTTCCAGGGACAACTCATCTGTTGCTCTCCAGCCCTCAAAAGCTGCCATGTCCATCATGGAACCTGCCACCTGAACAAACCTGCTTGCATAAGTGCACATACTGTTATGCTAAGCATGGTCGGTTCATCTTCGATGATGTGGTCGAGGCAATGGAGGCCAGATACCAGTGGGTGGAGGAAGCCAGCGATGATGAGATCGTCAGAGTACTGGGGAGGACCATTCAACCATTCAAATATTTCAGGGTGATGGGAGCAGGCGACTTCAAGAATGCTCGCTACGTGAGACACTGGATACGAATATGTGAAGGCATCCCGGACACGAATTTTTGGGTGTCCACCAAGGCCTGGACGGACAAAACTATTCTCAAGGAGCTTCGGAAGTTAGCCAAGCTGCCAAACGTGACCGTCAGACCATCATCTCTGCAACCGCACGAACCGGCACCTGTAGTAAAAGGGCTCCATGCCGGTGCCTGTATAGCCTATAGGCATGCTTTACAATGCCCTGCAGAGGATAACTGTGATGGTTGTACCATCTGCTGGCATGCTAAAGATAAGCCAGTGAGCTACAAATTCAGAGGGAAACGGGCAAAGAGATCCTATCGCTGGGGGTTCACGCTCCCAGGCAAGGAAGAATCCTGCCTGATGACCGATGCTCCTCTGACTATGGAAGAGGCACGGTCGAAGCTAAGAACAATGCTCGACCTGCATCGACTACCGAGTGGGACAAAACTTTGGGTAGAGAAGAATGAGACATATGCGTGAAGAAGAGACTTTGCTTCGTAAAGTGATCCGAGCCGATTCAGACCAGCTTTTAATAGAGCTGATACCCCTGAGGAAAGCAATCCCAAAAGAAAGATTCCTGGAGATCCTTCGGGAGGAGGCTACGGGGATGGCCAGGGAGCGAGGCCATCAACTTGATGGATGGGAGCGGATTGATGAAAACACCTGGAGCGCGAGATGTATCCACTGCCAATGGGTCGTGCACGCCTCCAGGCGGATATATGGCCTGGCAGGGCATCACCTATGCCCGCATGCCAACGAAGAGTATTTATTTTCGAATAATTAACTGCAAACAGTCGTCTCGTCAACGACTTGAAAGACTTACACAGCGAGCAACATTTCACTATGTGAGCGCTCGCTGTGTCTTATGCATTTCTATATTATAATTAAAAATGAGGAATGTTAACATGGAGAGATATGTCTACGTTAACAGTATATTCTTCGATCGAGTCTCGAACACCGCCGAGCAGATGGCAAAAAGCCTCGATAAGAAGATCGACCGAATCATCCCTCACAACTGTGCGATATGCGGACCCAGTGAAAATGTATACCTCGTTGACTGATATATGCCATTTGAGAATCTTCAAGTATAATGGCATAGATCATTATGGGGGATGTGATTGACTAAAGAAACGAACACGGGCAAAGAGATCCGGAGCCTGCGCTATGAGGCCAAACAGCTGGCCAGGCTGGCTAAGGCCGCCAGGAAAATAAAACAACCGAACCCGCCGACTGCAGAAACGAGCACTATGCAAGCAGAGAGACACAAGGCTCAACTTGAGGCCGGCCGGCTCACAATGCTAGAAGACCAGGCCAGGAGAGAAGCAGACAGGCTGAAAGCTACCGGAGCCGCGAGATTGGAGGACCTGACAGTTTATACGGTAGACAAAGTCAGGGGAAAAAAGACTTATACCTATTGGTATGCTTCCTGGAAGTGCGGTAAAGACAGCCACACGGTCTATCTGGGGTCAGCGAAACGGATTGACATGGCAAGCGCTCGTGCCAGAGCCAGAGAGTTGAAGGCCGAGGATCTGAGGAAGATGGGGTACAAATGTTAAATCGTGATATATTTCGCTATTGTAAACTTCCTAAATCGTGCAATTGGTTTACGTAATAATACTTTGTATGAACGTGATATTCGGAATTTAAGTATATAAATCTTTCTGCTCACTATCATAATATATTAATAATTTATCGCTATCAGGCGTAGCACAGTCGGGGGCAGTCGGGGGTAAGCCGGGGGTGAAACGCTAACAGGCGTAGCCGTCGGGGGTAATTCTTCTTATTTAGTAGTAGTAGAAGAAAAAGAAGATATATACAGGTAATATAGGTGGGGTTACCCCCCGACCCCCCGACTTAAAGCCGGCTGATATCGGTCGGAGGTGGAAAATTATCCTTTTGTGCTACGACCACCCCCGATCTTGTACTTTTGTAAACTCGTTATTAATGATTACAATATGGAGGTTTGCTAACGAAGGTTTTCGAACCAATTAACATCACTGGCTTCTGGTCGCAGGGCCAGTTGCGGGCTTTGACATGCTCGATAGACTGAGGAAACGCCGGCCTATCTTCTCTAGAAAGGAAAAGAATAGGCCAGATTAACCTAATTGTACACGAGAGAATACACATGACCAATGCAATTAGAGAAAGATAGTTGGTCCGCCAGTTGAGAGTAAAGCGTTTAGGAAGCGGCAAGTAATAGAAAATCGCCACAATTATATATACTAAAGTGTATCTGTTAGATTATTTTTGGTGTGATGTCATAGGTTAGTTTGTGGGAGGGAGCCTTGTGGAAAAACTTGCCAGAATATTGGTGAGAGCCTGTGTCAATAACGAGTTGGATCCTCGTCCAGGTCTGGTAATGATCACCATCACGCCGGAAGATGTTCGCCAGTTGACTGTTCGCATGGCAGCGAGGAGAGCGCTTGCCGAGCATGATGGGGATATTCGGGAGTTGCATTTTGAAAATAATAGTTCCCAGTGGATTACGCATTTATTTGATACACCATATGAGCATTGTCACGAGAAACTCCGTCTGTACCCAGGGCAGCCATATCCATTGGTAGTATTACCTGATGACTTCGAGATTCCAAAGGATAGGATTTACCAATGTACCAAGAGGTGTATTGTAGTGTATAGCGACATAGATATCATACAGTTCGAATGCTGCACTGGGGAAAAGGGTATCAGGGGGATAACGGTGTTGGATCTGCAGCCGGAAGAATACCGGAATATTTTACTATACGGGCATCGATGATTTTTTATAGCCAGCTGCGTGCTGGCTACCCTCGATATAGCAGGCCGATTTAGGAGAAAAGCAGGGCTAATCCCTGCCATTTCAATGGCGGGATACAGCCCGTCCCTATTACTTTCTCCCTACATACGTTGTCTATATATTTTCCGAAGTCTATGGTTACAGAAAGGTGAAATGATTTGCTGAAAGTGCTTCGCTACAGGATCTATCCAACAAAGTCTCAGAGATCCATGATGGCTGATACTCTGGAACTTTGCCGATGGACCTACAACGAAGTGCTGGCTGCCAGGAAGAATGCCTACGAACAAAGAGGCGAATCTATCTCCTACTATGAAACCAAAAGGCTGTTACCTCAATGGAAAGAGGATAAGCCTGAATTGAATGGAGTTCACTCACAGGTTCTACAAGAAGTGGTCAAGAGGGTTGATCTGGCATACCAGGCTTTCTTCCGAAGAGTCACAGCAGGTAAAGATCCTGGTTATCCAAGGTTCAAGGGTTATCGTAGGTATGATAGCTTTACCTACACTCAGACAGGCTTTTCCCTGAAACCCGGAAAGCTCTGGTTGTCCAAGATAGGCGATATCAAGATCAAGCTTCATAGAGCAATCGAGGGTGAGATCCAGAGGCTTAACATCAGGAAAATGCCAACAGGAAAATGGTTTGTGTCCTTCGTTGTGGAAGTTGAACCTGATGAACCTCTTCCAAAGACAGGGTTATCAGTAGGCATTGATGTTGGCCTGAAGAATTTTATCACTCTCTCAAACGGCGAACGTGTAGATAACCCAAGATTCTTTGTCCATGAAGAAAAGGCTCTGGCAAAGGCCCAGAGAAAGCTATCTAAGGCAGGAAAAGGAACGCCTGAAAGAGCGAAAGCCTTGAAAGTGGTTCATCGTGTTCACGAAAGAATTACCCGCAAGAGGGATGACTTTGTTAAAAAGCTATCCCTGAAACTTGTGAAGTCATACGACCTGATAGCCTTTGAAGATCTGAACATCAAAGGCATGGTCAAGAATCATTGTCTTGCAAAGCATATAGCGGATGCTGCTTGGAACAAACTAATAACTACCACGTCTTACAAGGCAGAATGGGCCGGTAAACGTGTCGAACTGGTGAATCCTAATGGTACATCCCAAATATGCTCAGGCTGCAGTCAAATGGTTCAAAAAGATCTATCCGAGAGAGTCCACAGATGTTCTTTCTGTGGACTGACTCTGGATAGAGATCATAATGCAGCCTTAAACGTTCTCAGACTGGGGCTACAGTCTGTGGCTAAAGCCTAGATGCCCCCGACTCCAGTCAGGGGAGTAGTCACACCTGCAACGAGAGGTACTTTCTATGCCTTTGAGATTTACAAAGACGGGAATGACGTCAAAATTAACGACTTGGACAACCCTGGTGTCTTTGTTGGCAGCGTCCTGAAGGAGAACGGGAACTGAAGTTCTACCCAATTCCAGGTAGAGAGGATTGGTCCAATTCCTTGATTAATGAGGAGGATGGCTACCGGATGGCTGATATTATGACCATTACAGCAATAATAATGGAGATGCCAGAGCACTTCTGGATAGGGGAGTTCGAGGACTATGATCGGGCCAGGAATAGGGGGATTAGTAAGACCAGACTTATTAAGCAGGGGTAATACATCCTTATGCATGGGGAAGCTGCGGAAGTTCGTAATCGTTCAACCAGATGGAGAGGAGGTTGGTTTATATACACATAGCGTGCCCGGACAGGCAGCGGTGAAAGCGGTCAATGCCACATTTAACGTAGGGGATAAGGGGGAGATTAGAATACGGGAGCTTGGCAGCGATAAAATCCGAGTTTATAAGTTTGAAGTGATGTCAGTTCCAACCAGTAAGACAGCTCCTTCTAAAATGGGGACTCATCTCAAGTGCGCCAGGGTATGGTACATGGGATATTTACAGCCTGGTAAGGCCGTCAGCTCCACTGGTCGCAAGCTGTAAGAGGAGGCAGACTGATTGTAGCTATTACAGGTACGGCAAGAGATTATAAGGGCAGAGCTTTGATGGCTATTTTAGCTATCCTGATTCGTTAAGATTATAACGGGAGGATTTCATGATCGCATAACTGGCGTCTTTGATTAGGTTAAGCTGCATCGATTTTACATTCATACAACTTCCAAATGATTGGAGGGGATTACATGAAGCGTGGTCGAAAGGGGAAAAAGATCCCTAATCAATATGTTTTTCTCAAATATCTTAACAAGACAGATTTATCTGCAATATTCAACGTTGCGGAGGGACAAGGCAAACTCATACTGCGTATTCTCTACGATACAGGTATGCGTGTGGGCGAGCTGGTGACGACCAGAATCTCGGATATAGATTTTGACGAAGGATTCATTGAGATCCAGCCTGAACGCTGCAAGACGAAGATGTACAGGCGTGCCAGGGTCAGCCAGCCGGTCTTGGAGATGATCAAGCAGAGCATCGTACTCGGCCAGGTCTGGCTGCTCCCTGGCAGACGCGGCCGGCACCTGTCTGAACGAACCGTTCAGCGGTGCATACTGGCTTTGGCCGAAGAAGCTGGCATCCAGAAAGATCTCGGAAATGGTGATCATAAAGTCACACCTCATTCTTTCAGGCATAGCCATATTGTGGACGCTCTAATGTGCGGCATTCCAATCAACGCCGTCCAGGCCCAAGTCGGTCACCAGAATCTGAGCACTACCCAGATTTACAGCCGCATAGCTCCGGTCCAGGTCCGAGATGCCTATGAGTCCCGTGGCTTTGGACCAGATGTGATAGACAATGAAAAATCTCCTTGCAAGTCGAATATCGGAGAGGTTGATAGATTGAGAGGGACGACATGATAGTAATAGCAATAGTTAGCCAGAAAGGGGGATGTGGCAAGACCACGACTGCGGTAAATCTTGCTGCCTACCTGGCGTTGATGGAGTACAAGGTCCTGCTAATCGACCTTGACCCACAGGGCTCTACGACAACCCACCTGGGACTGGTGAAAAAAGAATTGAAGAAGACCATGAGTGACGTAATGGATGGATCGAGTTTCGAGGATGCCATTGTCCACACCGATATCAATGGGCTCGATGTAGTTCCCACGGACGCTGGCCTGCAGGATACGGATAGGCTACTCTCCAAGGAGAAGTTCAGGGAACTGAAGCTAAAGAGAAGGTTATCCGATTTATCAGGATATGATTATGTCATAATAGATACCCAACCGTCCCTAAGCAATCTGACTGAGAATGCTATTATTGCCTGCGATGAGATAATAATCCCTATCAAGCCTGCGCCTTTCTCAGTCGAGGGCTTAACCATGACTACAGAGTGCCTGGATGTTATGAGCGAGTTCGGGTATCGGCCCAAGCGTCGATACCTTATCACCATGCATAATAGGCGTAAGAATGTGTGCAAGCAGGTCATGGCCGATGTTAAGGAGATTTTCGGGTCCGATGTCTTCAATACGTTCATCCTGGACAATGTCAAGCTCGAAGAGGCTCCTGGTCAAGGGAGGCCGATATGTCTGTATGCTCCAAAATGTTCAGGGGCTTTGAAGTATAAAGAACTGGCCGAGGAGGTAGCAGCATGCCATCGGGACGTGACCCGTACTCATCAATGAGGGAACGATTAAAGGCCAGCAAAGAAGCGCAGGATGCTGCTGAGAAGGAAGATGTAGGCGGTTCGCAAGGAGATATTCGAACTTCGCAGCCGGATGAGATCGATGCGGCTCACAAACTTCGAACTGCGCAAGAGGATCGTCTTCCCGAGCATGCCGAAGTACTACCTTCCCCCTCAGATGTTTGCGGCTCAAAGCCAGATGAGCGAACTTCGGAGGACGAAGAGGTAATTTCATGTATCGAAGACCGAAGTGAGCACGGCGAGGTTCGAGGTGTGAAGATCGAAGTAAGCAGTGAGCACAAAGTAGTTCGCAGTTCGAAGCTCGCTACGCGAAGATCGAAGCGATCAGTGCGAGCATCGCCCCGCGATGTGCGAAGTTCGGAGATCGATGAAGAATTGCTCGATCAGGCTATTGCACTCGGAGAGAAGAATCCCAAGGTTACGATCTTCTCTCCGACCGCATCAAAAGTTCTCCAGTACCTGGGATTGACGGTGATTAAATATTCGATGTCGAATGATATGAGAGGAGGGCTGGAGGAGGCTGTGATGTCAAAGTATCCTAGCCTGTACAAGGCTATTTTGCGAAGAGATATTGAGCTTAGGAAGGAACAGGGCTAACCCCCAACCAATTTGCTGACGGGGACAGCCCATACCTATTAGCTCCTCCCACTAAAGTATACACTGCAGCTCTGGCCTCAGTGCATCGTACTCTTCTTCTGAGATCGACGGCCCAGCCTTCTCGGTGAGGCCTGTTATAGGGATGCAGCCACAAGGCAGTTTCTCACACTTCCTGGCCATCTCTCGCAGCAGGTCGTCTAGGTCCCGGCGGCAGACATGCTTCTCTGTGATGAGGGGCATCAATGATATGGGACCTCCATTTGGGGCTTGCTGCCAAGCCACCTCATCGATGAACTGGATGACCTCATCCCGAGAATAGCAGCCCAGGAGGTGAGCCAGGCGTCTGCGAAGTGTTGGTGGCAATCTGTGTGCATTCTTCTTTAGGTGATCTTTGATACCTTTACGGCACTTCAGCTTCAAGCAACCAGCTCTTTAGCATATTTTCCGTCTTTCATTCTCACGTTCGGCAGAACGTGCTTCGCAAAGTATTCCTCAGTCATCGGAGCAGTGATGAACTCAGTTCCCCCGACTGTGAATCGGTACCGGTAAGTTCTGATCGTGTTGGAACACCACCATCTTCAAAACAGCTGGCCTGCCTTCAGGCTCGGGAAGGCTGGGGTAGAGCATATACTGAGTCAGATTCACTCGCTTGCTCACAGTCCTCTCTGCCATTCTCACTGGCCAGTAACTTTTGACCCATGTTGGGGCCAGGGCTTGCTTCAGGTGCTCGAACCAGTTTGCAGGTATGGAATAAGTGAAGGGAACATCGATCTGCTCTACCTTCTCTTCGGCGTAGATGTGCTTACATAGACGCAGGCACATCTCTCCCGCCTGAATCCGGTATATCTCAGCCTCGATCCCCTGCATAAAGCCGGTTGGCAGCATCCCGTTGATGCTGAACGACCTGCGGTTCAATGCCACTTCCCTGATTTTACTAGAAAAGGAGAGGGGTTGGTTGGTCATACACCCCTCTTCTCGATCAGGTAGCATCCGTGGGTAATAATATCCATGTCTGGTTTGTCAGTATACCATGCAGCGCACTTCTCCTTACGGCATGGATCTCCTCGGAAGGGGCAGAACTTCCCGTCATAGGCGAATATCACTGAGCCCTCCCCCTCTGGATCATGGAGCCAGCGAAGTTGAGAAGTCCAGGTCCCCAGCCTCCCAGGATGTAGGTCCCCTTGTAGAACTCCGGTACGATCGTATCCTGGTAGCCTGCAATCTGGACGAGGAAGACGTTCACGTCCGGGTTGACTCTGCTCCTGTACTTGTTGATGAACTTAGGGATGTCGATGTATTTCCTTGTGTAGTATCCGCCGTCCTGCCAGGTAAAATCAGCATAGTCTCTGGAGTCAATGCCGTAGAGCATGCCGTGACCGGCCTGCATGTCACTGTAGATGAATACGCTGTCCCAGTGCTCCTGCTCCCGGATGGCTTTATCCCAGAACAACCAGATACCGTTCTCAGTGCTACCGCCGATGTTGAGCCCGGCTTTGTTGGCCTCGGCGAGCATATCGAAGACGGAGCTGGACTTCCTGATCGGCCTGGTCTCCAGGCGGTCTCCGAAGATCCCGAGGTAGCCCTCGTCGGATGCCTGGCCAATAACAACGCCTGTGAGGTTGCCTATCTGGGCTATATGCATGGTCCCCATGGCGGACGCAGTAGTCCCCCCATGCCGAGCCAGAGTTGTCGCATAGGCTCATTACACGGCCCTGGAAGTGTGGTAAGTTACCCAGGGATGTCTTCAGGCATTCTTCAAGGCCGTCCAGGACTGAAGGCGGGGCAATCATCTTGACAGCCTCGTAGGCGCTGTAGTAACGGAACGGCAGCTGTTTGCCATAGGGTACGCCTTCGATGAGCTTGTCCAGGAATAGGTCAGGCTCCACGCCGGCTTCCAGGAGGTTGCGAAGGTTCTTGAGCAGCCCCATGTGGTTCATGACGTCCAGAGCCTTAGTCCAGGCGGCTTTGGTCGAGCCCTCCCTGGAGATTATGGCCTCCCATGTCCTCGTGTTCTTCAGCTCGTCTAACATGAGCTTGCTGACTACTCGAGAGCAGGGATGGACCATTCGTACTACGTCGCGCGTCTTGGTTTCGTGGTTGTCCAGCCGGTACTTGGCGAGCTGGTAATCGTCGAACTTCATCAGGGCGTCTCGCCAGGCCTTCTTCAGGTTATTCGGGATCGGCCTGCCGTACTCGTTCTTCTGGTAGGCGAAGCCCGTAGCCGGCTCGTCTGCTCTCAGGATGATGCCCGGCGCGTACTTCCTGACCAGCCCCGATCCTCTGGCTAAGTCTGTGTTCGCTGCCCTGACCAGGATCACTTGTGGCGTCACGCGGATATGGTCTTCATTCCGCAGTCTCACGGCTTCCTTCATTGTAGCCTCTACGTCGTAGCTCAGAGCGGCGTCTATGGCTGATTCCATCATCTCTTTCGGGCTCATGCCGCGCCACTCTTGCGGGTCGATTGCATCCAGGGTGGATCGCAGGTAATCGACTTCTGAGGGGGACAGCCGTCTCTGTGGCCGTGGCCTGTCGGACTGCTTCTTGGGTCGCTTGTCTGTACCGTCCTGTGAATAGTACATCGGCTCTCCGAAGAAGGACGATGACGCTGCCAGTCTCAGGTTGAGGATGGGGTCCTTAATGTTGTAAGAAGGGCCAGCCATCCAGTTGAGATGGGCAGAGTCTGTAATTCTTTTTGTCTGGTTCAGATAACCCATTTGGAAATCACCTTTGGGAGAGAAGGCGATGCGGGTCACAAACCGTGGCCAGCGGCCACGGATCTCTAAGTGGCGAGAACCCGATGGAACCGCATCAAGCACTTCCCAAAGTTATCTGGCAGTACCTCTGAGAGGGCAGTGGGATTCTACGCCATTGACGCCAGCCAATGTTGCCCCACTTCTCTACAGGGTCAGCCCTCATCTCTGTGTCACTCAGATCGGGCTTATACGGAGGGGACGAATCGAACGTCCGTCGCGGGTTCCAGAGACCGAAGTAGCCGAGCTATGCACTTCCGGTGAGGGAGATATTGGGCTCAGCACTATTACGCAGGATAGACCACTACCCTACCTCCGTGTGGGATGGGAGAGGAGGTCTGAGCAGCTGACCCCACGGGGGTCCCGTGGGACGAGGGAGTCGAACCCACTAACGCTATTTCAAAGCATCACCGAAGTAGCTGCTTGTTTCACTTCCCATCCAAGGCCCCGAAGACGACTCGAACGTCTGACATGCGGGTTACAAACCGAAGTAGCCGGGCTCTGCACTTCCGGGTGAGGGAGAGGATTGTGCCCAGCATCCTATTTCACTGCTCTACCAACTGAGCTATCGGGGCAAGTGCCCAGAGGAGCACGTGTTAGCGGGAGGGATATGATTGCGCTCCCTGGGCTTCATCACACTGAACGGATAGAGCTATATCTACATTTCGGCACAGCCTCGCTGAGGGGTATGACTATAATGGTGGAGGGATTGGTAGGTGGATTCTCTGCCACATGATTGCATGGAAACGACTGCAGGCTTACTCTTGACCTTGTCATTATTCTAAATCTAAAACGACACAGAGTTATTTCATGTTTGTAGTGATGCCGAAATATAGATATAGCTATATTAGTTTTACGTTTTGGTGAGGCATAGCAGAAGGACACTGCAGCCTCTCCTGATAGCGATGACGAACCTAAATCTAACAGAGATCGTCTGTATCCTGGACCGTTCTGGCTCCATGGACGTGATCAGGGATGATGCCATAGGCGGCTTCAACACCTTCCTGGCCGATCAGCAGAGGCTACCTGGGGAGGCTACATTGACGCTGGTCCTGTTCAACGATGGCTACCGAGTCGTCTACCAGAGCGTCCCCATAGGTAAGGTCAAGCCTCTCACGAGAGAGGACTTCGTGCCTGGGGGTATGACCGCGCTGCTGGACGCGGTGGGTAGGACCATTGTCTCCGTAGGTGAGAGGCTTGCTGCCCTCCCAGAGGAACAGAGACCTGGGAAGGTCATTGTAGGCATACTGACTGATGGCCAGGAGAATGCCAGCCGAGAGTACACTCGAGACCAGGTGTTTCGCATGATCACACACCAGCGAGAGACGTACAGCTGGGAGTTTGCTTTTCTGGCGGCTGGGCAAGATGCCTTCGAGGAAGCCCAGGCCATCGGTATCTCGAAAGCCATGACTGTCCAGTTCGACGATCAGAAGTCCTACGGATCTGGGGCTCACATGGCATACAGTAGCATGTGCCGGTCTTTTAGATCTGGGACTGTTTGAGGAATCGATTGCTAATGAATCTGGCTCTTTCAAAGTTGCTTGGATTTGAAACTAAAGAGGTGCATTATGTCTGAAGACTTATTGGATGAAGATGGAGATCTGAGAAAAACCGGACAAGCGTACAAACAGAAACGAACCCCCAGCTGGAAACCCGAAACGGAGGGGGATTACGTCCAGGGTGTTATCCAGGAGTATAAGGAAGTGGATATAGACGGTGATAAAAGGACTGTCCTCAACCTGGAGACGACAGACGGCTGTATCAGTGTCTGGCCGAACAACGTGCTCAAGGACCAGCTCATCGGCATGAGGGTAGGCGTCGGCGATCTCATTGGTGTCGAGTACAACGGGATGAAGAAGGGCTCTAACAAGCGAATGTACAAGAGATTTACTCTATACGTGAAGTGAATGACCGACCTCAGCAACTTTTTCGCTACTGTCGGCCATGTGCTTCTTGCCGAAGCAGATCTCTGCGAGGCGCTCCCTGACAGGTGCCGCACGTTGGTACTTGCAGCACTTCTAAGGGAGAGTGCATCAGCCATTGAGACAGGAAAAATAGACCAAGTTTCCCAGAAGTGGCGATGGTATATCCTTGCTGCCATGGCTACCGTGATTGAAGATCTGGAAGCGGAGCCATAGAATGCTTCGGACAATCAGCGTTCGTATCGACAGCAACGAAAAAGGTAGCCATAGAGCCGATGACCTTATCGCGGCTATCAAGGGGAGTACAGCCTTCAGGTTCGATGGCTTCTCTGAAATCCCTGTAGATGTGAGGTTTGAGCTTCGAGACGAGGATCCCATAGGAATAGGTCTCTGCAACATCTCTGTTCAAGCCCTGAACGCTGAGCTGAAGGAACCTGCAGACCTGGCTGCTTCTGTCCTGAACGGTCACCTGGCTCGACAGGTCGTTGCCATGCAAGGCTTGAAGGAACCTGGCTGTATAGTCTGCCTGGGATCTGTCCGGGATGCCTGTGGATCAGTCCAAAGGATAGCCAAGCGTGGTTACAGGGGCAGAGACCGGGTAGAGACTGACAAGGGCCGTATAAGGGCTTTCTGTGCGGACTCTTGGGCATGGAATATCCCTGTATTCTTCTGGGATGATACACCTATAAAATGGCTGCTCAGCCACGCTTACAATATGCTGCAGGGCGGAGACATACTCAGTCATCTCCCCAAGGGCAGCAGGAATGCTAGTGCTGCAGCAATGCTCTGCGCTATTCCTACAATTGGCCCTTCGACGGCCACTGCAATGCTCGATGGGTTGGGACCATTTCGCCAGCTCCCCTGGCCAGGAGTTGTTCAGGCAGATATCCAGGATGTCAGGAGTAGAGCGAGACGCATAGGCCCAGCCAAGGCCCGGAAGGTCTGTGAGGTATTCGGGTGCTGTTGATTAAAATCTACCTTGGCGGTGATTAATACTGCACCCGCTTCGGCCCCCTATACTTGATGAAGTTCCGAGGAAAATATGATAGATCAACCTATTGTGGATCGAATAGGTGAGTATATCCAGGCTCACCAGGGCTCAGGAAGATGCGTTAGCATAGCGGAGATAGCCTGCAGGCTGGACCTTCCAGGGCAGACTGTGCTTGAGGTCGTCGATGGTTGTCATACCTACAAGGGCGTTTGTCTTCAGGCAAATTATGACCAGATTTGCCCCAATGCAGATCTCTTTGTCGAGCGCTTGATGCGCCGGGGAATTGGACCTTGAGACCAGATCTCGATACTTATTTTATAGAGATTGCCAAGGTGGTCGCTAAGAGGTCCACCTGCCTTCACCGCCAGGTCGGAGCTGTCCTCGTAAAGGATAAGAGGATCTTGACCACGGGCTACAACGGCGCACCTGCAGGCCTGCCGCACTGTCTCGAAACTGGCTGTGCCCGTGCAAAGTATGCAAGTGGCATTCGGCCTGACCTCTGCCGGGCCATCCACGCCGAGGAGAACGCCTTGATTCAGTCGGCACTATTCGGTATCAGCACGGTGGGCGCAACTCTTTACTGCACTCTACAGCCGTGCGCACACTGCGCCAAGCTTTTGGTCAATGCTAAAATTGATAGAATAATATACATGGCACTGTACCCGGATTCTGGCGGATTGGATATCTTGAAACAGGCTGGCATAGAAGTGATGAGATACTCAATTTAATAATAGACGCTTCTATTTCTATTTGCAGTCTGTCGCAGAGCATTTTATATTGCGTCATAAGCATTTATTCGACAATAGACACAGAATGTCTACACGGATAACCACAAAAACGAGCTGATCGGATCTAATTTTAGAAGTTTTCGATATCATCGAAACCCTTTTATATTCCGTATTCGAACGCGGAAATACCGAAAATGTATCGCATGCCGAGAGGTAGCGATAGGTGCAAAATGATGAGAGAATAGATGTGGGGTTCATATGGTAGTAAAAACTGAAGGGTTTCATAGTGACTTCTATGCGCCTGAGACGCAACTGAAGCGGACGATAGCTGCTCTAAGAATGAGCGGTTTCAATAATGCCAAGATACTCTTATTGGCGGATTTTTGGAAGGCATTAAGCTGTTGTGATTATAGCTATTTCCTCGACCTAATGGAGAATCCTGATAAGGCAATGCCGAATGCAATTGTGCCAACGGCTGAACGTTCTGCGACATCAATATCTTCGGCTGAAGTCGAGGCGGAATTCACAATTCTTGAAACTGCCATTGCTCCTTCCAGCGATAAACTTGCTGTTGCGACAAGCGAGTCAAAGACCAGTTCATTGGGATTCGATGAAATTGAGCCGGAGAAGCATGATCCCTGGAAAAAGCCCAAACGGGACAAGATGCAATTGTCTACTGAATTGAAGGGGTATATTGCAGAGAAGTTTGCCAAAGATGAGCAAGATGCCGCTGTAACGGATGAGAGGGGATATGATGTTCTGAGTGCTGTGCCCTCCATGAGGAAGAGGTGTTCAGCATGTAATGACTTGTTGCCACTGCACGCATTTGACTTCGATGAGGATAGCCCAGACGGCCGAGCCGTAAAATGCAAACTATGCCATAATGATGAGCGGATCGCGGATGGTAAACCATCTGATGGTTTCGAGCAATCTGCCAGGGATAAGCAGGCAGCGTACCAGATTAATCGCAGCATGGAAGCTCTTCGTGAATATGTAGCCCTGACTAAAAAGGGATTTCCAACTGAAAAACCAGAACGGCTTGATGCTAACAGCACCTGGACAGTTACACGAGTGGCGAAGGAGACACGAAGCTCAGTCCATACTACTCAGGATAATCTCTGTCGACTTCGCAAGGGAGGATATCTGGGAAGAACCTGGTCCAGGGAAGCACATGCTCATAGCTTCTGGATTACCCAAAAAGGCCTTGAGGCTGTAGGCTTAAATGATGTTCACGTTCAAGGATCTTGAACTTTCCTATTTGCCAAAAGAGCCGCATAAGGGCGGGAGTGATATCCCTCAACTCACTAAGAGTGGAATCTCTTGCCCGCCTTCCCAAAAAAGGATGTTCAAACAGAAGTTTATGAAGCGATTTCAGACGTCTCTTCCGTTGAGAGGGGTCTACGCTCCTCTCTATAGTATTTGAACGGCCTGGCATCAAACTTGCGTGTTTTCTTTGATAGCTTGCCTCTTTTGCGTACTCCTCTTTTTGCATCCATGGCTAACCTGTTACAAGCATCTCTTATGGTTGACTCTGCGAAATATCGATCGTTTGCCTTCTCAAGACGTTTACACAATGATTTAATCGTTATTGCACGCTTTGTACCATAGGGAATTTGCTCTTGTAGCCAATCAAGATCAATTGCTTGGCGTGTAGTATCTTCAATATACGGCAGATCGATTCTCCAGTACACGAAAGCGTTAGTTGTTCGCTTCGTATTCGGGTCAGTTTTCTTTACTCGTTCAGCTCTTTTCTCTTGTAAGAGCACGTACAATGCGTCTTGAACCAGTTGAGGGGAGAGCCCTGCTTTGGTTGCAGTTTCTACGACAGTCTGAGCATTTGCCTCGCTGGATTCCAGTGCTCTCCAGACGATTTCAACCTTCTCCCTGGATATATCTCTCTCGAAAACGGGCGTGGGTGTTGAAGGTTCGGGTGTCACAAGCTCAGGTGTTTCATTCGACATTGTATCGCGCCTTCTGGAAGATGATTTTCGGTGTCTGCGCGTGGATTTTCCAGCAACAATTAATTCTTCTAGAGCATCGAGAGCGTCTTTTTGAGCTTGAATAAGTTCCAGGAATTTTTGTTTGGATAATAAAATGGTTTCATTATTTAGCGGACCAGTATCTAGCGGACTATTTTCAAATTGAACAGGACTTATATGTTTGGCCCCTAGTTTTTCTCTATCTGTTCTAAGTTTGGCTGGCATAATTGGCGTCCTCATTCCCGATTAACACAAAGTGATATTTAAGTTTTTCTAAAAACCAAGTTAGAATTTACACATTTATCGATATACAGCATATACTGGATTAACATGGGAAACCTAAAATAAGCAACATTGGGCGAAGGTAATGGTACTGCGTGTTCGTGCACGGTCAATGATTGCGTAATGACTTAAATTCATTTACTCTTAAAAAGTTTAAGCGATGCCCTTCAGGTCTATGAAGGGTATCGCTCCGCCCACGTAGCTGGGCAGCACTCCTGTCCACTTCTCAACTGCCTTCCCTTGAACCTCGATCTGCCGCAGCTGGATTAGCTCTGGTGTCACGGCCTGCTTCTGCAGCGCGAGGGCTTCAGCCTCGGCCTTGGCCTGGGCGATCTTCATCTGAGCCTCGACTTGGACTCTCTGCAGGTCCATGTCGGCCTTCTGCTTCTGCTGGGCTGCCGTCACCTTGGCCTCGATTGCAGCCGTGAAAGCCTCGGAGAACTCGAAGTTGGTGATGGCAAGGGATTCGACTACAATACCGTATGGCGACAGCCGGTCGTAAAGAGACGACTGAATCATTGAGGCCACAGCTGTCCTATTGGTGATGAGCTGGTCAGCTGAGAACTTGGCTGTAGAAGCCTTGAGGACCTCCTGAACTGTCGGCTGAATTACCCTGTCACCATAGCCCTGGCCTAGCTCTGTATAGATCCTGGGCACACTCTCGGGCCGTAGGTGGTATATTACAGCCACTTTGGTATGGACGTTCTGCAGGTCCCTGGATGCCGCTGAACCGTCGGCCTTATACTTCTGAGTTTTGACGTCGAACCTTTCAACCGTCTGCACCAGAGGGATCTTGGTATGCAAACCAGCCCCTATGGCTCTGTCATCGGGTGATCCGAAGGTAAGCAGTACGCCGCGCTCCCCAGCATCTACCGCATAGAACGCGCCGTTGATCATTACAGCCATAATGATGATCACAATTGCTATGCCAACATGCTTCCCTTGTAGCGAGTTGTTCTGCAACAACACGTACAATGAAAAAAGGGTAGCCACGATTATCAGTAATGATATTACTTCTATCATCACTGCACGGCTAACTGATAGAGATATATCTATATTTCGGTGTTTGGATTACCAGAGGGCCCCCTCAACGTGGTTGAAGACCCTGTCTGTAAGAAGGATATCGTCACGGCAGTGCTCTACTATCTCAGCACACCGCCCTTTCTGGTACAGCTCTGCAACCTGTTCTCCGCCAATCTTCTTGCCTATGCCCTCATAGAACCACTGGAACTCTTCCAGCTTCGCAAGCATTGGGGACCACTTACCGCCGATGAGGTCGAAGATGTCGAAGTTGGTGTTGACATACTGGTTCTTCGGAAGCATGTCGAACTTGATGCCGTATAGCGATCCACGGAATCGGAGCATCGGGAAGTCAAAGCGCAGAGTGTTGTAGCCTATATAGGACTTGATGTTGTTCTCTTTGAGCCAGTTGCAGGTATCCCGGAGCACCTTCTCCTCGTCATCGCCCCAGAACATAGCGGCAGTGTCTGGGTAGTTGTGAATCATTAGGCCGACACAGTAGACCCTGGACAGGAAGAAGTGCAGGCTAGGCTTCCTCTTTTTATCAGAACTCAGCTTGCTGTTCCATTCCCCAAATAGCTCATTATATCCGTCCAACCTTTCATGCGTTTCCGGCAATGTCTCTATATCCAGCACAACGGCAGGATGTTCGAGTGTCTTGTCGTATTTTGATCGATACTTATATACCATCCTAAACGGAGAACTAATAGAGCTATATCTATATTTCGGCGCGTTCATTCTATCAACGCCGCCAATCTAATCAAAAAAATGCTGTGAACCTCTGAAGCGAGCTGGCGGTGCTAAAAATCTGCCAGCTTACACTGTCTGTTATTTAGGGATAGATCGGCTTCGGTTATGCCGAATGTTTCGAAGATCCTGAGCACTGGTGGGAGGATCTGCTTCTGGATGTAGTAGTCAGTGTCTAAGGGGAGGCTGTGCTCGATCGCATACTGTGGGTCCTCAGCTTTGTCTACGAACAAAGACTTGCGGTTCTTTCTGACAATTACGAAGGGAACTCTATCCCCCAGGCTTGGAACTTGGCCGCCCCTGTCCTGGAGCTTCTTGATGAGCTGGACGTGAGGCTGAATATTGGCGTAGGATTCCAGGGGCTTGGAGAACTTCCTGGTCAGAATAAGATCATCAACGATCCCAGGGTTCTTCTGCAGGTCCAAGCGCGCCAGCGTCTCGATCACAGAAGCTGCATAATCCCTGGCCTCCTCGATCTTTCCTTCCTTCAGTAGAAGCTCAAGACATTTCTTCAGCGTCTTGGAGGTAAGCTCACACCAGTCCCTCCGCACGGTCTCCATGCCTTTGACCTTGATCTTATCCTTACCCGGCTCGACCAGGTAGAGAGCATAACGCTTCTTGGCGAGGAATATAGCTCGTCTGGCAAAGGACTCAAAGACCAGCTCCATGGGTTTAGGTAACTTTGAGGTTACTACCTCGGCTATCTTACGGCCGATCAGCTCAGCGTCCTCGTACTCGATGCCGCCTTCAGCCTGCTGGATCCTAACAAAGACACTGTCTGTGTCCCCATAGACAACTGATATCTGGAACTGCTGGCCTTCCTGAGACTCGGTAGGCAGGTAGGCTTGGTCACTTTGTATATAAATCGTTCCTATGTCATTGATGGTATCCCTGGTCCTCTGGATGTTCTCACGGCCCCAGGAGGTGACGGAATTGGCTATGGTCTGGTTATAGAGCCTTGCACGGGCGTAGCCGGAGTAGCCATAAAAGCTGTTCAGGAGGATCTTAACGGCATACTGCTCTGCATCGAGGAGGTCGTACTCAGTCCCGGTGGCTGTCTTCATCGCTCGTTTCAGCTCAAGCCGCTGGTCCAGCAGCTCCCGCAAGACCTCTGGCACAATGCCCGTCATTATATCTGACTTGACGAACTTTCCTCCAGAGGGCGATTCCTCTGCCTCGTCGGCATAGTCATCCGGGAGTACAGTGGAATAGCAAATGTTGTGGGATATCATGATAGTAGGATAAAGAGACCTGTAATCCAGGATCACTACATTCTCCAGTAGCCCTTTCTCCGGGTCGAGCACCACTGCACCTTTTAGCTCGTCTGAGTCGTCCCTTTTATCCTCATTATCCGGCTTGGGGAAGACGACCCTGTTATGGGCCTTGAATCTTCGGAGCAACAGGCTCTCTATCATTCCGCTCTGTCCGCCGTTCACAGTGTCCTGCAGAAGTAGTCCGCTGGCCTTGGATAGGGCAATGTACTTGTCTATAAGCCTGAGATCTAGAAGCAGATGCAAAGCCAGTTCAGCATCACGCCTGGCGTAGCTAACGAGCTTCCTGAAGCCCTCGCCCTCATCTTTCCAGAGGGAGTCAATCTCTTTTGGATCGACGTCGAGCTTCTCCATTTTCAGAAGCTCTGCAGCGGCATTTCTGAGTGTGTATCTCTTCAGGCTATAAGACGCTCTGATGATTGGTAAGAGATCAACCACCACCCGGCCGGTGATCGAGACACGTTTGATCTCTCCACTTTGGCGGATGTACCAGGATTTTCCGTCTCTGCCCACAAGTATGGCCGGGCCTAGTTCTTCTGCTCTGGCATCCAGGTAAGGGATGTCGAACTCGTTCGAGTTGTAGCCAGCTATGATGTCTGGATTGAAGTTTCGGATAATCGTAGCGAAGTTGTAGAGGAGCTCGACTTCGTCGCCACAGACCAGAATATCCGAACGCTTGCAATCGATCTTCTTGCCGATAAGAACCAGGCTCTTTCTGCCTCTGAACTCCGGCTCGAATGCCATGCTAATCAGGATGACCGGAGACTCTTTAGGATCAGGCATGCCTCCTTGGCTTGGAAGGCACTCAATATCGAAGGACATGAACTTCAGAGGCGCGTTGCCTTCCCTGGTTACCTTCCTTATCGATTTTACATCAACCGGCTCATCTCTTCTCAACTGGCCGGTTTCTACCCAGGACATGCCCCCAACCCCTTTATCGACCAGGAACCTGTTCTTGAACTGAATATCGGTCTCGTAGACTGCTTTTACATGTTGAATGCCTTTTATTTCCTCACGAAGATCCCTGACCTCTTTAGGGTTGTCGAGGGTGACCTTCAGCATCTCAGTGGGGTGGGGCTGGTAGAACATGGGTTCAAACTTTTTCACGACCTCCGCTTGCAGCCCCATGCGCACGAGCTCTTCTCGGACGAAATCCAGCCTCCCTTCATACGGCCCTACATAGAAATACGGCCTGAAGCCAGACACCTGGCAGGTGACAGGGCTGCCGTCTGGCGTGCGGCCAAAAAGCTGTACTAACGGCTTCCTATCAAGGCCGTAGGTGTAGTTTGCATCCAGGATCTGGAAGATCACGGGCTTGCCCCCTCGGCTTTACTGATCCGCTCTCCAGCCATCTGGCAGTAGCTCTCAGAAAGGTCAATGCCCACGAAGTTCCGTCCCAGCCGGTTAGCGACCAAAGCCGTAGTGCCGGCGCCGGAGAAGGGATCGAGTACCAGAGCAGGTATCGTGTCAGTGATGTTGCACTGACAAGTCGACCTCCAGCCCATGGTCTTGTAGCCACCAAGAGGATTATCGTGATCTTCTCCTGCTTTCCGGGCAGCTATAATCCTCCGGCTCAGCCTTTTATGGCCATGCTGGTCGTCGAGGTCTTTGGTCTTGGGGAAGCTGGTATCTGCCAGTCCATGTTCTTCTCTGGCCTTGGCCAGCTCCCGCTCCCACGGCTTTCCGCATGCTGGACATACTCCGTGCTCGGAGGTTCCTGCCAGGATACAGGGCTCAACCAGGTCCTCAGGAAAAACTGCGAAGTGAGCGCCCTTGAAACTCTTGACGGAAATGCTCCATACGTCGCGCCGATTCCGCATGCCAGTGGTATCCCGATAAGGTATCGAGCTTCCCAGGTGAGTATTCGTCCTTGACCTCTCACCCTCTCTGGCAACCTTACGGGTCTTGTTCCCGCTGGACCGTCCCGGGTTCGCCACGGGCTCTTTGACGGCCTCCGCATCGTAGTAGTATCGAGCGGACTTAGATAGCAGGAAAATGAATTCGTGCGATCGAGTAGGACGGTCTCGGACACTCTCTGGCAGCGGGTTCTTTTTGGCCCATATGATATCTCCACGGAGCCACCAGCCATCGTTTCTCAGGGCAAAGGCCACCATCCAGGGGATGCCTATGAGGTCCTTGGGCTTGAGCCCAGGGAGTTTATAGCTGGTAGGCGGCCTCTCTCTCCTGTCGTCCCACCCTCCTCGATAGAAATACTCTGTATTCTTCTCTCGCTGGTATGAGGGAGTTCCATCTAGCTCTGGTCTGCGTCCCGAGTTCCCCCATGACCCGGCGTAGGAATCTCCTATGTTGAGAAAGAGAAGCCCCTCCGGCCGGAGGACTCTCCTAACCTCCCGGAAGATATCGACCAGGCGGGAGACATATGCCTCTGGTGTGCTCTCATTCCCCAGCTCGAGCTGCTTCATGGGATGGTCGTCAGGTAAGTATGACCTCAGGCCATAGTAGGGAGGTGACGTGACGCAGCAGTGGAAAGTGTTGTCAGGAAAGTTCCTGAGCACATCCAGAGCGTCTCCCTGGTAGAATTTGTTTATTTCCAAAGGATCACCCTACTATCTCCCTGATCGAGTACCTATGGCGATCCCTGACTTCTTGTTGCTTGGCGCTGTTGAAGGATGCCACGTTTCCGACATAACCCGTGACGAGCGCCATGTGATCTACCAGCTCAGATCCGCAGTCCTGGCATTTGTCCAGCAGGCCGCCTCTAACAGAGTGGCAGACTTTACAAATGGTAGTGTCTTTTGAGATCTTGATGTAGCTCAGCCGGGAATTGCGGGCCAGGTCAAAGACGTAATCCATCAGTCTGTCTACCAGGGCGTCGAAGCCAGGGGCTTCCCAGACCGGCACTCTCTTGAGGTCTTCAGTGACAACAGAGGCATCGAAGAAGGGGTTGATTTCGTTCAGGAATATGTGGAAGATATTCCCCCCGCCGACGATCGGG
The DNA here is from genome assembly GCA_964639235.1 of uncultured Methanotrichaceae archaeon. Classification (GTDB taxonomy): domain Archaea; phylum Halobacteriota; class Methanosarcinia; order Methanotrichales; family Methanotrichaceae; genus CAZXDN01. The sequence continues at coordinate 79,850 of CAZXDN010000001.1, forward strand.
AAGAAGACCTGCTCAAGTCTGGCTTTCTCTTTTAGGGAGACAGGTGTGTTCATGGCCAGGTGCGTCCCGTTGGAGTACTCAACCGGCAGGTCTCTTGTCTCATCGATCTGTTGCAGGGCTTCTGCGACGTTGCCCTTGATGACCTTGAGAGCATAATCCCGGAATCGTTCATCGAGCAAATCGGCAACTGCAAAGCGTTGGGCTGTGGTCTCGGCTGGCGTCCTTGCCAGGGCGAGCGCTAAGCCTGAATCAAAAGCCTTCTGCTGAATGTAAAACTCCAGCTCGGTCATGATCCGAATGCCTACCTTCCAGGCATCAGGCGACTCGTGCATCTGCAGGCCGGTGAGGTGCTGAACGGCTTCGTTCAACCCGACAACGCCGATGACATAAAAGAGGCTGTCAAGCTCAGCGAACGGAGGAGCTCCCTCTGGCATCTGGCGGGCAAAATGCAGAGGCTGAGCTTTGATAGCGTCTCTCTTGATCTTGAAGATCTCAATGGCCCTGTCCACCAGAATCTTAAGCTCCTCAATGGTGCAGTAGAGCTTGGCATTCTCATCGCTAAGGTTGGTGAGGAGTTCACTGGCCAGCTCCTGCTGGCCTCTGGCCTTCATAGAGCCAAGATAAGCCGCTCTAGGTAGGTTCAGGGAGACTACCTGCATCGAGCCCAGCGAGAAGTGCTTTCCGTCCTTGAAGTTAAGCTGATCCAGGAACTCTTTGTCATTGGTCGATCGCTCGAAACGGTATGCGCAGCACTGAACACAAGAGATCGTATTCTCTTTAGCGCTCAGCTGGTTCTCCAAGTATATACTGCCGTGCTTGGCTATAACTCGGAAAGCTGCATGGTAGAGATCTTTGTAGGAGGGCGTGGGCTCGTTCATATACAGCGGCTTTAGAGGCTGATCCCAGGCCTCGCCTTGGAACTCCTTCATCAGCACGACTTCCGGCTTGGGGAAGCTGAAGGGCTTGCCCCAGGCGTCTCCCTGCTCTAGAACTTCCATGAATGTCTTAAATGCAAGGCGGACCTCTCGCTCGAACTCGCCATAGGTCCTCATCGGCGCGTCTGTGCCATTCCAGACCTTGCCCTTATAGACAGCAGGCTTGTCCCTCCAGATCTTAGGGACGCCAGGCGTCAGCTGCACCGAGGAAAAGACAGCCTGCGCCCCTCGAGCGACCATCATCTGGCTCATCTCGTAGATGAACATCTGCATGAGCTGCCTGATCTCTAGATACTCCAGGCCTTTGAAGTAGGGCGCAAGGAACGTCAGGAAGTTCTGGAACCCCTGGCCTCCAGCGCACATGCACTGCATGCATCCCAAGGCTTTGGCAGCATGAAGGACAGCCACTTCGGCGTTCTTGGCTGGAGCCGCGACTGGCATGTTCGCTCCCGTCCCATCCGGTAAAAGGCCATAGCGGAAGATGAATCTTAGATCTGAATCGAAGCAGAACTGCCTTGTAAAGAAATACTCCAGATCGTGGATGTGGAATGCTCCACTGTTATGGAGGTCGCTGAGATGAGAGGGTAGCAGCGTCAAGGCTGCCTCTTTGCTCAGAGCATCAGCGACATGCTTATGGATTCCCTCGGGGTTGCTGGCGTCGATGTTGGCATTCTCATGGACCGAGTCTCCCTGCACTGACCAGATCTTCTTGACCTCGGCCATCGGCAGGCCCACTCTCTTATATTCATTATATGTGTTAGTCAGACCGTGCCTGAGAATATAGTCCAGGATGAACCCGCGGATGAGAGGCCCCGTAAGGGTATCATCCGTCTGCATGCACTTTCTGTAAACAGATCGAGTGGCTTTCTTCACATCTTCGTCGCTGAGGGAAGTTTCTTTACGTAGGCTATCGGCAATTTTGTTTTGGTCCAAGGGCGTCAGATGCCCATCCGACGTCTGGACCAATACAGTATCTTCAGTTTTCATTGAAAACCTCGTTCCCCTAAATGAAAACGGGAAACTAATAGAGCTATATAATATTAACTGATAAGCTGAAAAAAAGAGAATGCAGAGACAGGAATTAAAGTCGCCAATAACTATGGAGAATAGTTGGCCTGCTTGTTTTCACCCTAACACCTCTATCTTCCTCAGGTTATACACGCCGAAGTCCTCTAGCCCATTCCCCTTATTGTAGAGGTTTATATCGGCCTCAAATCCAATCCTTACGCCCGAATCGAGAACACGCAGCTTCCAGCTGTCCTCCTGTTGAAGCCAGATGTGCTCCACGGGGCCGTGGGGCGTCTCGATATCGCTGAGCACGCCATTGCCGTTATCGTCCACGAAGCCAGTGGTGGCCTGGAAACGGGCAGACCGCTGCCCGTTCATCCATAACACCCACAACGGAACCCTCATTATTTAATCTCCGTCCACGGAAAACGGATATAGATATAAATAGATTACTATTTTGCGGCCTTGCGGTAGATATCCAACCCGTCGTCGTCCGCGTCATCCGTGCGCAGGAAACCGTCGTCTCGGACGACCATCATGACCACGCCAGGGTCGATATCGAGAGCTTCACCTATCTTAGTGGGCACTATCTCCTTGCTTTCTGCTTCCAGCTGCTTCACCATTGTCCTGACGTCTCGTTGTATCAGATATCTGTCACGCGGCTTTCGGCGCTCGGCATCTTGGACTCTCACTTCCGCAGCGCAAGCTAGGCAGAAAGAGCCTCCTGGGAAATCGATGAGCTGCTCTACGATCCGGTTGCACATCTGACACCTGTAGCCTGTAGGCGCCGGCGCCCCACCGCCGACTGCAGCTGGCTTCTCAACTGTAGGCTCATCTGATGATGGCATAAGGTCCGCGATGATCTTCGATACTCCCCTGGTTTTATTTGCATTTGTCGCGAATCCATGATTTTCCAAGAAGTCATCCAAAGCTTGCGAGTTCAGGATGATACCATCGAAGCCTCTCTTGGTGGCCCCATTCACCTTACCATCCCGGCTTGTTATCAGGAAGCGTTGGCGGATCTGAGACCCGAGAAGATTGATTACATGAGGTACTGTGTTGATTTTCCTGCAGAACCTCACGTATGCCTCATAAAGGATCTCGGTGGGCATGAATCTGCGGTCATCAGATAGCTCAAGAAACATGTCGACGAACGCGCTGACAGAATGAGACTGCATGTTGTATTCTCTTACCAGATCAGCTCCAGCTCTTCTCCGGTAGATCTTACCGGTCTTAATGACCTCGGGGGAGCGCTTGATCACTACGTTCAGCAGGCCGGAAAGCTCTACCTGGGCTATCACCTTCTCCTCAAGATTCGGGTCGGCTAGTTTTTGGTATGGGTCGTCTGGCTTTGGATCATCGGTGAAAATATACGGGAAGTCCAGCTTGATGAACCTCCGCTCAAAGCCATGGCTCCTGTCGTAAAACTTTGGCGGATCGTTGGTATCGAACACTATGAGGCAGAAAGGCGTGAACTCAATCCTCGTGGAGTTCTTCCTGTCAGACTCCATGCGGTCGCCGGAAGAGATAGCCTTCGCCCTGTTGGACTCCATCTTCTTGCCGGTGACCTCTGTGTTGATCATGACACGTTTGTCCTTGATCTCGCCCCTGATGAAGGCGTTGCCGTCGAGAGCGTCGAGGCTGACATGGGTCACCTGATGAAAGCCCACATAGTTCTGCATGATGACCTCCAGGACCTTCTTGCCGTTAGAGCCAGGGCCAATCAGGCTCACGAAGTATGGGAAGGCTTTGGTGATGCTCAAGGCCACGAAGATATCTATCACCGTCAGAATATCCTCCTCATGCCCCAGGGAGCCCCGGAGGAACTTGGTAATCTCAAGGCACTTGGCCTCTGGATCGTAGACGATAGGGCTTCTGAGAGTGATGTAATCTTCAGGTGAGTAAGGCCGGAATGATCCATCTCGCAGGTCGACTACACCGTTCTTGACCCCGAATTTATATGGATCGGGGTTCCAGGCCATATCCAGCCGCAGAGTCTTCAACTGAATCTTTCTTATGGTTTCACGGCTGTTACGGATCGTGTAGTAGTCTCCGGCCACTTCTGCCAGGGCCTTGTCAATGATTAACTCGCCGCCTGGTTCCCATATCCCATCCCGATAGATCCACATGACCATATCTTCGGTCGTGATTATGCGGTAGTTGGTAATGACAATATCAGCCGCCATCATCGGGCTAAACTTGAGCTTGCCATTGTTTTCAACGACGGTCATGTCATCCAAGGTAATAGCAGGGCTGTTCTCGTCGTGGACAAGATACTCGTTTCTGTCCTCGTAAGCTTCGCTGTAGAGCTTAAAGAGGTCCCTCCAGCCTTTGCCGTCACAGCCATTGTGGTGACATCTTACCTGCAGGTGGCCGTCAGGCCATTGAGCCGCGAAAGCTGCCCTGTCGGTATGATCTGGGTTAAAAGGGCAGCAGCTTAGGACAAAGAGCTTTCCTCCTCCTGATACCTCTTTAACGCGGGCTATGTCTATGCCGTGGGTGAGCAGCCATTTCTCCAGATCTATCTTGCGTCTTGGGATGTTGGCTTTTTGCCGCTCGGATTTCTTTCTCTCACGATGCATATCCGCCAGAGCCAGCATAAGCTCCTTGGTCACCACTTTTATCTCCAGGGGGGCCTCGACCAGGCGAGAGACCCTCCAGGGCCGATCCTTGGTGTTATTCCCTTTCCTGGCGCACGTCCCGTAGAGCTTCCAGATTCTGGCTGCGTTGGAGTTTTTCACATCGACATCGACCTTGTCGTCTCCGAACATCCCAGCCAAAGCCCTAAGGCAGTCTTCAACCAACAACCTGCTATCGGCATCATTGGGCAGGTCTATCCGCCAGAGAAGATGCGCGCCATTGCCTGAGTCTCCCATGATTGGCGCAGGCCAGCCCATATCCTCTAGAGTATCCCGAACCTCTTTGGCTCGGTTGATGGCCAGCTGATGCTCTTCTTCATTCGAGGACGTCTTCGAGTCCCGCTTAGGGTCGAAGTCCACCGGCAGCCATCTCCTGCGCACAATGTCCTGGTCCAAAGTCAGGTTGGGTTGAATATTCGCGGGAGTGATTTTATCAGGGCTTCTTGCATAAAGGGATTCATCGATTTCGTTCAAAACGACGTAAATTCCCTTGGAATCTCCTGATTTATCAAGCTCTTCAGCATTCGCAGCCAACAGCCTGTGGTCTCTGAAGTAACCACTGCGCACATTGCTTCTAAGCCTCCCCAGCGTCCGAATCTCGATGACTTGACCGGGCTTGAATAAAGTAGCTATCGTTTTTTCTATTTCATCTAGCATGCCTCACCTCCTTGACACGCCGAACACCAATAGCTATTTATCTTTAACCATCGAGCCAGCCAGAAAAAGTTTGGATTTTAAAAAATTAGAGTTCGCAGTGGCGCAGCCTAACTCTATAATAATGCGGAAAAGTTTAAATCTCTGCCACCTTAAAGCGCATTCTTAGCGCACCAGTGAACGCCGCCCCCAAAGAAGGATCAACTGGCAAGCATCGCTGTGGGGCGGGGAGGGGTGCGAATGCACAGACAAACAATCGATATTGACCCACTGGGGAGTGGGAAATATACTACAAGGATCGCAGAGTGATGTGGGAAAATGATATTAGGAGACTTATTGGACAATCACCTCAAGGGTAGGATAGGCGCTAAGGTCGCCATCCTGGTCCCAGAGGAGGGAAAAGTGGAGGGATCTTTGATAGGCTATGATGAGTATGTGCTTGCTATGAAGTGTGATGGGGTCGAGACGCTCTACGACCTGGAGGCTGTTGTATCGTTGGCTATCTTAGCGTGATTGCCGGAATATATATATAGCTCTCTCCGTTTTCCGTGTTCATGGGAGAGTGTGGGATTCACATGAAAACGGAGGTGGTCGGATGATCATTGCCATCGAGGGGGTTGATGGCAGTGGGAAATCGACCATCCTCCAAAGTATCAAATCCAGGTTTGGCAGCGGGGTTCTATGGACAAGGGAGCCATACAAGCTCGCTGCCGATTTCATTAACGCCAGTCCTTCGAAGGCGTCTGTCCGCCAGCGGTGTGATCGCTTCATAGAGGATCGTAAACAGCACCTGACAGAAATCATTGAGCCTACTCTTAGGGCTGGCAAGGTCGTCGTGACGGATCGTTACATCACAAGCACGGTCGTGTATCAGGGGCTGGAGATGTTCAATGCTGGCTTTGTTTTTGGCTCTCCCTGGGACCGCGACTACACGCTCTATCTCCATAATCGCATGCGCTTTATGCCCCGCCCTCGGCTTGAGATCTTCATAGACATAGACCCGCGCCGGGCGGTCGAGAATTGCGCCAGGAAGGGGGAGAAGTTAGACGTCCTGCGTGCAGTCGATCTTCGCAGGCTGTACATGCGAGAGTATGGCAGCTTATTCTGGCCGAAGGCTGTCGTCGATGGCAACCGTCCGATCGAGGACGTAGCCGAGGATGTTTTCACTGCCATCCAGGAGGCTGTATGGTCCAGACCGTCTGGGGAATAACGGCGATTCTGGTCAACCGGGATATCCTGGAGATCGCTCTACATCTCGATGAGCTGGTCGATAGCAGCGGAAAGATCACCGCACACATGATCCATGATCGGTATCCATACTCTCCGCCACGCTTGACAATTACACTACAAAGGGCTCTACTGATTGAGCAGGCAGAGAAGGACAAACACAAGCAGATGAAGAGATGGCGGTTGACTAAGAGGTACAGATTATGGAAAGAATATTATTATAATACTCACCCGGAGGCGAATGTCCGTCATAGTCTACACGCAGCCCAAATACAAGGACCTGAAGAAGCTGCTCAAACAGGCTGAGATAATGAATGCTGAGCTTCTGGAAAGCCTGTCACCTGAACAGCAAGAGCTGCTGAAAGCTCTGCCATCTGATCCAATGTATGCACCCACTGTCCGACGACTGGCAAAACGGCTTGGGAGGGCCGATAACTGCATTAGTCGGACGCTGAGAAGCTTCGAGAAGAGAGGGCTGGTCAGCAGGAGGACTGCGGATAAGAGTGAGCAGAACGGCAAGGTTGGCCTGGTGAGGTATTGCTGGTACCGTACATATCCATTAATCAACGGTAACAGCGTGGCTTGAGAGATTCTGAGGATATAGATCTGGTGTCTCAATGAATTATTACCTGATCAGATGCGACGCCAACGGCATCAGCATCCAGGAGTTCACCAAAGAGAGGCTGGAAAAGGAACTGCAAAATGGCCTCTTTGACGCTGATGGCAAACCGCTTGATTTCTTATCTTTGCTGGCAGACGATAGCGATCGCTGGCAGTATCGCTCGCTCTCAGACATCGGAGGAAATATCATTATCAAGGGAGATATCGTTGTGCCTCGAGCGGTCCAGGTAACTACCAGGTGGGAGATATGATCGATTCTCCACCGGCTCATTCCTTTATTGCTCTGACGCCGGACATAGCCTGGAAGCTTGGTCTCTCTCTCATCCTGAGCCAGTATGGCCAGGATCTAGTGGATGAGAGGGGAAGGAGGACCAGGGAGATAACCTGCTGCTCGGTGGCTGTCCTGGACCCTGATGGAGTTATGCCTGATGTCAGGGCAATGCCAGGAGCACCCTTCTGGGGAGATCCCAGGAAGATGAAGGAGTACGTCCGCAAAGAATGGATTAGAGACGACAATCCTGACGATCACAGCTACACATACGGCCAGATGCTCGGTAGCCAGCTCGACGATATCCTGGATGATCTGATAGCCTGTCCTGCAACACGCCGGGCAGTGGCCGTTCTCAGGGGGATTGGTAAGGAGAGGCCGTGTCTGGATAAGCTCCAGTTCCTGATCCGGGATGAAAAGCTGCTTACAGTAGCTGACTTCAGGAGCCTCGATTGGGGAGGGGCTTGGCCAGCGGATTTCGCTGGAATCAGAACCATCCAGCGTATAATCTGTCTGGGGCTGGATCTGGCAGGCATCCTTATCAAGCCTGGTCCAATCGTCACTCAAGCATCATCTTGCCATGCCTACTGGGACGAGCTGCTCGGCTGGGGATTTGGGCCTAGAGCATAAGTATAGTGAGATTATTATAGCATCGAATTATATCCTAGCTATGGATGTGCAGTCGCTATAGGAATAGAGGACTGCCCTCCTATAGATCAATTCTATCTCGTGGGCAGCGTAACTTGAATTTAATACAGGGCTAGATCTATATAAAGGTGTGATTTCTCATTAAGAATTGACCGCATATGGGACTTAATATTCAGCAAGCCCTTGCGCCTAATCAGGACCTACTATCATCAAAGTATTGATAGACAGCAGTTTTCAGCAACTCACTCACACGATCCTTTATCAGGCAGTCCACCTCTCGCCCCGTCTGCTGATCGATCACGCCATAATGCTCGCCTGCAGCCTTGTTTGCTTCTCCTAGGCCAGCCTGTCGGCGATCCCTCTCTTTCATCATAGCCTCAAGATCATCGCTGCTGTCCAGCTCCCCAATCCAGCCGTCTATCATGTCATAAAAAGATAGGATGTATCGCATATCTCCTCCACGCCAATCTCCTTAGAGAGCCCTTACGCGATATCCCTCAAGGCGTAGCACTCCCACGCGCCGCCCTATTAATCCCTGTAGCTTCTCGGATAACTCCGAAGGAAGGTAAACGTGTATCCTCCCGATTAGAGCTATAATGCCGCCTTCGACCACTTCGATTGAATAGAGCGGTCCTAGAACCTCATCAAGCTCGCTCATGTGATAAGTTCCCTGCGCTATCATGCCGCCACCTTTAGCTTTTGCAGTATATTGCTGCCATACTTATCTAGGGTTTTAAATCGTCTCATTATCCACTTCCAGAAGAGCCGAAAAGTGCTACAGTAACAACTACTCATCTAACCTTCGAATAACCGTTAAGATAACTCTTAAGTAGGTAGATATCAAGAGTTGTCATTGTAGTGCCTGGGTTGAATCCTCGTGGTCTGGACAACTTTGAGGGATTCAGCCTTGGCTCTTCATTCATTTAGCTTTTCTTTCGATCTCCTATTTCTTTTCCTGTTCTTTGCTATGCAATTCATATGCAGAAGAGGGTTTATAAGAGTTTGGCACAGGCTGAAACTTTAGGCATCTTTTAGAGTTTTGCTATTTTCTCATTAAATTCTCCAACTGGACTGCATCTAATAGAAGTAAGGAAAAGCATTGGGCTCTCATCGGCAACTCTGATCTGCTTCATCTTGCAGTAGGCGACATTATTGCTATATTACGGGCATTTGGCGCTAGTCATCGAAGACATTTAAGTATCCTATTCTAAGACAATAACTGCGCGACTCTGCAGCATTGTCTGCTCATGCATTTATCCTGATCAGATTTCCCTTAAGTATGGTTTCATTTCCTACATGCAAGGTAATATCCTTTTTAAGCTACTGCAAGTGCCATATCCCATTTAGACTTGAGGGAAGGTGCTGCTGTTAGAGAAATGACTCAAAATTCTTTCATTCACAATAGATGATCCGTTATAATAGCGCTTAGGAATATGAATCCTGGAATAAGAGATGGGAAAGTAGATAAATTTCTGGATACAAGATAACCTTCGGTAACTGCATGAATAAACTGAATCTTAAAGTAACCATCGTAAATATGCTGAATATAATGATACTTCTGACCATCGCGTTTAATATGGGATTTCCAGGCGCAAAAGGTGCTTTAATAATTCCTGAATATAGGAGTTCAGATGGACCCTATAACATAGTATTTGAAGGGGATTCGCTTACTGCAGATGATACTTACTCCTATAAAGTTGTGCACATGATTGATCTGTATAATAGCACTGGTAATATCGCCCACAATGTAGCGACAGGAGCTCAGACTCTATACCCAACAATGATTAACGACGCGCCTAGTCAGGTAGATTCGAAGCTCGTCTCAACTAGGTATAAAAATATAGCTGTACTATGGGCAGGAACAAACGACCTGTACTACGATGAAAAATTGACAGCTTCAGCCTTACATGAATACATTCGGGACTGGTGTAGCAGTCGCAAAGTTGCGGGATTCCAGGTCATTATATGCACGATAACGCCTCGTTCAGATCCATATGTCCGCGAAAATTTTGAATGTAGAAGACGGATCTTAAATTCGTTGATTAGGGAGCATTATAGTGAATATGCAGACGGGATTGCTGATATAGCTGCAGATCCTCGACTCGGTGATATTGGCGATGAGCTTGATAACAGGTACTATACGGATAAAGTTCACATGACTGCGACAGGATATTCAATAGTTGCATGCATCATCCGGGATGCAATTGTTGGATTGGCTAACAGCTAAATTTGTAGGTAGAGATGCAAATTTCAGCGAACTGAAGGTGATAATGGGAGGAGATCCTTCAGAAAACCATGGGACTCTTTTACTTACCCAAAGTAGCCCGACTCCTGGTGGATGTAGTTCCCACGACATATTTGCCGAAGGGCAGTTGGCTAATGATATATGCAGTTGCAAGACTAAAAATGAGCATCCCAAGGAATAGAATAGCATAAAATGAGAAGTCGTTAAATGTAACACCGATTCTGATAAGTAACATAGTAATTAATTGCCGATAGAAGAAATGTATTAGATATATCCCAAATGAATATATGCCGAAAATACATATTATGGATATTAGCATATTAGTTTTATCTTTAAAATGGATTCCTATATTCAACATCAAGATGATAACTGCAGTATATAAAAGCTGACTGAATGTAATTGAATATACCGAATATTTATCGGGTATATTCTCGAAGCTGCCATATTTTATCATATCCGATATTAGGGGATAAAATAAAATTATTGAAAAAAGTATAATTGATACTATAACGAGATATGATTTAGCGGATCTCTGATTGTATGTTAATATATGGTCATATGTGTAAATCCCCAAAACCAGATAAAAAACTCCTGATGGGAATAGCAGCTCCTTAGACACGTTCAGGTCGACGGATGCCCAGGCTAGTTCAATTGCGAACGCAATTATTAGTAGATAATTAGCTTTTTTATTATATCTGCCATAGATGCCTATAATAAAGGGAAAAAGAATATATAATTGTAGAATAAGCACTAAAAACCATAAATAACCGTAGCCGCCTGTAAGCCATTTGATTATCGTCTCGTTTAAAGATGGTATTTCTCCGGAATATGCTATCTCGCATAGCATATAAAACGTTGAAAAAATAATGTATTCAGGGATTATTGATCTTAATCTTTTAAAATAAAAATCTCTTTTATCTAGTTTATGGTAATATTTACGTGATAAAACCATGCCGCTAACAAAAATAAATAACGGAATAGCGAAACGTGAAAAGATGGTAATAGCAATATTAAAGACCGCCAGAGCGCTCAATGTGTTAACCATTGTAGGGTTCCAGGAGGTGTGAATCACTAATACTGCCAATATTGCTATGCCGCGTAGGAAATCAGCCTCTTTCAGCCATTTTTTAGATTGATCTGCGTTTCCTATTTGGCCGATCATAATTAGCTCTCTGCCATGGAATATTTCACCAATTTACCTGTCGTCTTCTCCAACTGCAATTAGGGGCCTTCCGGCTGATGCTCGCTTGTTCCTGAAATTCTAGCTAGAATGTATAGAGTCGTCTTCTCTCATACATAACGTCCCCCACCATCTGCTCGTAAAAATAACTCGGCACTATTGCTTTATCTCCAGCCTGCACGCCCCTTGCTTCCAAATCCTCTTTGCAGGCAAGAATCCTGTCTTGTGGTAGGGCTTCAAGGGCGTTTTCGAGCAGGTTGAAAACTCCATCCCCGGCCAGATAGAGTATGGCCTTCTCTGATTGTGCAATTAACTGCAGACAAAACCTGGCACGGGAATTGTGAGGTGGTTTGGTCAACAGGAAAATATCCACTTCAGGTTCTTTGGCATCTGAAACTAATTGTTGATTTTGATCCATGGAGCCAATTCCTCATAATGCAATCACTGAATCGCATGCCAGTGTCTCTTCTGAGAACGTCTCATCATCGACCAGCTCCACCCTCTCAATCAGGCTCTGGCTGAGAAGGCCTCTCTCTGCCAGCGAAGGCTCATGAGCTAGGAACCTTATCTCGGGGTAGGCATAGATTATGTCTGAAAGGTTTGGAACACCAAGGGCTCTGCTATCCTGCCCCGCCAGGGACAGGTAGACGCCGTCTGCATAGAGGCCAACTATGACGTTCATTTTAATGCTCACCGCAGCAGCGTTTAGCAGCCCGTAAGCCTTTTCGCCCCCATAGGGAGCAGCATCCATGAAATAAAAGATAGATCTCATCTCGATAAAGCGATGACTCTGTCGCTCTCCTCTAGCATCTCAGCCAGGTTGTATAGGCTGGAAATTTTTATGCCCGGCAAATATTCCTGGCATATGCCATCTGCTGCCCGATATCCCCGTGCCGTTGCGCACCTGGGGCAAGCCCTAATAATTGCCCCCCTGGATGCCAGCTCCTCAAAAAGCCCTCCAACATTGGAGAAGAATGCGGGATTCTGGCCGCTTTTGGGTATGTGCACCGCGTCCAGGTAGAGGAAGATATTCACCTTATGTGCGCCAAGCGCTGCTCTGGCTATCTTATAAGCCATCTCCGCATACTCGGAGATGTAGGGGCCGTCCGTTAAAATGATAGTAATAGTGCCCATTCTTACAGATACTCCATCACAGATACTCCAAGAGAGCCCTCAGGTGTTCGAAATTAGTGACGTACTTGGGATCTTTTAGAGGCGGACACTTATCAAGCGTAGTCTCACCGGCTATAAGCTTGATGGCAAAGGTATAACAGCTCTGCTCACCGCACTCTCTGCAATCTATCTGGGGCAGATATTTATAGATCTCAGCGTGATCCACTTTGACCTTTTCTCGTGGAACGGGAGTTATGCCTTTTGCAATAGCCTCATTGATGGTGTTCTTCAAGCCCTCTAAGATCTCTCTAGCTTCCTCCTCACTCTTGATCATGGTCATGGTGACGTTTCCCGTTCCATAAATGGTTATCAGGATGTTACCTCTCTGTATGATCAACGCCCCTATCTTATCAGAATATCTGGCTCTTGGAAACAGGGGCTCCAGAAGCTTGAGGGCTCCGCCCAGTGGCGGCTGCATCCTGGCAATTATCCGAAACTTGGAGGTATCGGCAATGCAGGGCAAAAGCTGCCTGATTTCTGTAACTTCCAGGGGCTTCGTCCCGCTGAGGTCTTTCTTCGCCTCTGCTGGCTTTTCGGCTTTGGACTCCATGAAGTTCTTGCCGAATCCCGTTATCGAGATTGCATTATCTTTTATATCGGCCAGTCCTGCCTGCTGCAGCATCTGCAGATGATAGTCCAGCATGGATGCACCTGCAACCTTGGCTATTTCTTCTTTTGTACTACTGCTCTCGACAAGCTTGGCCATGATCTTTCTTCTCGTGGCGTTGGCCATGGCATTGCTCACGAGCTTTACATCGGCGGGCGATCCGGGCATTTAACTCACCTCTGACTTCTGATCCGTTTCACAAAACACCTTATCTGGTGCACCAGGATAGTATCTATCTCGCAGCTTCAGGGCCACATTCACAAGGGCTATTAACACTGGGACCTCGATTAAAGGTCCTATTACGGCGGCAAATGCCTCCTGTGAAGCTATACCGAAAACGGCCACTGCCACAGCTATGGCCAGCTCGAAGTTGTTGCTGGCTGCAGTAAACGATAGGGCTGCCGTGTTCTCGTAGTTTACTCTCAGCCGATAGGCCATGTAGAAGCTGACGAAAAACATTAGCAGGAAGTAAATGACTAGAGGAATGGCGACTCTGATCACGTCCAGCGGAAGCTGCACGATATAATCCCCTTTAAGCGAGAACATCACCACAATGGTGAATAAAAGGGCGATAAGAGTAATGGGACTAATTGTCGGTATGAACTTGCCCTCATACCAGCTCTTTCCCTTAGCCTTAATTAGGGAGAACCTGGTTATAATTCCTGCCAGGAAGGGTATGCCCAGGTATATGAAAACGCTCTCTGCAATCTGGGCCATAGTTATGTTTACCTCTGTTCCCTCGGCAATTCCAAGGGCGGCTGGAAGAATGGTTATAAAAATATAAGCATAAATCGAGTAGAAGAATACCTGAAAGACGGAGTTCAAGCCCACCAGCGCAGCGCAATACTCAGTGCAGCCGCAGGCCAATTCGTTCCATACTATTACCATAGCGATGCAGCGAGCTATTCCAATCAAGATAACGCCGTACATTAAATGGGGGTAGTCTCTTAGAAAGATTACTGCCAGGGCAAACATTAGAATAGGTCCAACGATCCAATTCTCGACCAACGATAAACTTAACACTTTTCTATCCTGAAAGACTTTCCCTAACTCTTCGTACTTAACTTTAGCCAGAGGAGGATACATCATTAAAATTAGGCCAATAGCAATAGGTATTGATGTTGTTCCAATCTGAAGGCTGAGAATGAACTGAGTTATCTCTGGAGCATAGTAGCCTATTGCTATCCCCAGGAACATGGCAGCAAAAATCCAGATAGTGAGGTACCTGGACAGGAAGTCCAATCCCTTGCTGATTCCATTTGTCATTAGTAATTTCCTCCAACCGCAAAAAAATTTAAAATTTTATGTCCTACCCAGCTTTTTGTACTTACTTGCGCTGGCTCCATTCACTCCCGCCAGCACTGTATCCTCTTTCACGTCCTTAAACTCATGCTCCTTCCAATCTTCCCAGGTATAGATGGATGCTTCATACCCCATGAGCTGCAAAGCAAACCATACCAGAGATGATCTGCTGTAATCGTCTGAATAAACCACGATTGGCTTGTCCTTGCTTAGCCTATCGAACACTATGCCGAGGTTGTTTGCATCCTTGATCTTATCTCCCTTAATTATATTGGAAGGGTCCATGGCAGTAGAGCCGGTTATCCGGCCGCTGCTAAACTCTGTAAAGGGCCTGGCATCGGCTATTTGAGCCTCGCCGGATTTAACATATTCATACTCAGCCAAAACCGTAGAGTTGATATCTGGCTCATATGTTACAGCGTCTTTCTTGTTTTCTGAGGATTCAATAGGAAGGCCTGCAGCTTTCCAGTCTGCAAGGTTGCCGTCTATTAGCGCGATATCCTTTTGTCCCAGGTAGCTCAGCACCCAGAAGGCAAATTCTGCCTCGCCGGAGCTTTCAGAAGTGCTGTAAAGGACTACTGAATCGTCCCTGGTAATGCCTGCGTTACCCAGCACTAAAGCCAATTCCTTCTTATCCTTCAAGTTGTAGCTTTCATCTAGAAAGCTCTTGGTTGGAATGTGGATGGCATTTCTGATGTGAGCCTTAGCGTAGCCATCGCCATTTGATACATCTACCACCATATCGGAACTGGAGACGCTTTTAACAGGCTTGAGGATCTTACCGTTTGGGAATGAATCTGATCGATCTTCCGGTTTTGGGGTGCTGGCGGCAGAATTTACACTTACTTTGGCATTGCCATTAGTGCTGCTGGACTGGACTGGCTGTCCACCCAATTCCGAGTTCAAAAAGGCGGTTGGGTCCCAGTTGCCTGCTGCACTGCAACCGCAGCCGGCGTTCACTTCTGGAGCAAAAGCAATCAAAGAGATAACAATAATCCCAAGAAGATAAACCATTTGTGTGCTGGTAGTTCCAGTGCACCGCAGGTGATCGATTTTATGATCGTAATTTGAATTAAGTTTTGTCATATTCAGCAACCTCTATTTAACTTGCTCTTTTTTAATCAGCTTTACCAGATTAAGCATTTCTATTACCGCACCTTCAGAAAGGCGATATCTCGACCACCGTCCATCCTTGCGCTCTTTTATTAGCCCGGCGTCCCTGAGAATGGATAAATGGTGAGATGTCGTGGATTGCTGGCGGTCAAGAGCAATCATGATCTCGCAGACGCAAAGCTCGCCTTCTTTGAGTAGCATCAGGATTTTCAGACGACAGGGGTCTGACATTGCTTTAAGGATCTCAGCCTCGTCTTTGATCTCTGTCTCATCCAGTTTTTTGGTTATTGTGCGGAGCTTGTTGACTTTACATTCGGCCTTATCTGAATCTCCGATCAGCCTGGTCATCCTCTCTATGGCTTCTTCCGGAACGCATGCCATGACCTAGCCCTCTTTTAATTACAGCCACAACCGCTTTGGGAGAGGAGATTCGATGCCTCTCTTTCTAGACAATTGCTGCAGATCTTAATTCTCCCATGCTTCTTGTGGTTTGCCCTAAATAGGGATTTTTCAACTTTGCCGCATAATTCGCATCTTGCAGTCGCCATTACAGCCATCCCTGGTAGAACCCTTTTGCAGGTCTACAACCCAATTCCCATCGATTTAATGAATACCCATATCGAACCCAATCGATATATAAGATTTTCTAAACAGGAGGCTTAAGCTTACTTCGACATTAGTCTTAAATTAAATATAATACTAACAATACTAAATATCGACTTCGCTCAAGCACTGATAACGATTGATAACTTAATTATTCGCATAAACATACTCTGATTCAAGTCTCATTTATCCAATTTCTTTCTTACGTTAGGCTTTCATGGCTATAAAGTCGAAAGACTTATATCTAAGAGTGTCGATATAGGGATTTTAACCTACCTTTATCAAGGTTAGGCGGTCGATGGCATCCAGTGCTACCGGCATGAAATATGCAAGAACAAGGCCCAGGCATTAAGGACGGAAGAGGGAGTGGGTGGACATCAAGAAAGGCATTGAAGATACTTCATCGAAGCTCATGCTAGTAATCTTTCTTGCTTCGAGCATATTGATTTTAGACTCTCTTTCCGAGAGCTCGGGGGCAAAAAATAAGATTGGATCGGCAAGCGATGATTGGTGGACTAAATACCCAGAGAAGTCTTCTGCTGCAGGATCTGAGGTCGAACACCTTCAATGGGTGTTAGACGCTCTGGAGAAGAAGCCAGTACTAATCTATGTCCATAAAGGATGCAGCTATTGTAAGCCTCAGACCGAATCCATGGCTGAGGTTGTGAGCGAATACGGCGATAAATTCGCTTACTATGATATATCTGCTGGGGGCAGCGACTCTAAAGCAGAAGAGGCCGTCAGGGCATATGATCCCAACGGCGGCGTTTCTTATGTCCCCCTGACTGCCATACTAACATTGGCTCCTGACTCTGAAGGAAAGGTCCGGGTAATCTGGCACAGCACTGAAGAAGTAACTGGCAAGGCCTGGATCGAGGAATACGTTCAGGATGCTTTAAGTTATTACAATGAGAACTCTGGAAACTGGAAGAAATCTGAAGCTCAAAGGAGAGTGTTCTATGGATCTATTTAAGGAAACGATCTGTTCGGCAACGTTGATTGCAGTCTTTATGTTGGTGGCCGGCTTTAGCGCATCTGGAGCCGAGAACTCGGTAGGATCAGGAAACGACGATTGGTGGACTAAATACCCAGAGCAATCTACAGGTGCCGGAATGGAGGTAAACCATCCTGCGTGGGTTCTGGATGCTCTGGAGAAGAAGCCGGTACTGATCTATGTTCATAAAGAATGCGATTACTGCGTGCCACAGACCGAGGCTGTAGCCAATATTTCCGGTAAGTTCAAAGGCGATATCACATACTATGAGATTAATGCCGACGGTGGCGATTCCAGGGCCGAGGAGGCACTTCAGGCTTATGATCCCAATGGCGACGTCAGCTACGTGCCAATGACCATTATAGTGACCCTGGCCCCCGACTCTGAGGGAAAGGTTGTGCCTGTATGGCATAGCACTGAAGAGGTTACAGGCGATGATTGGATCAAGAGCTATGTCGAGGATGCCATATCATACTATGACGAAAATTCTTCTGACTGGAATTAAGTGATAGAGGACCTTCATAAGGGATATCATCATGTCTTTAAAAGCTAACCAATCCCTGAGTTCAGGGGCCCTGCATTTTTTATTTATTCTTATCCTGGCAATGCTCCTCACCTCCTTTCCAGGATCATCACAGGAGGCTCAAGCGCCAGATTTTCAGGCGACTGACCTGGACGGAAAATCTCAGTCTCTGGAAGATTACAGGGGAGAGGTCGTTTTACTTCACATAACCAACATAGAAAATCCGCTTTGCAGAGAGTGCGAGCACGCCCTGAATTCCCAGACCAGCGAGCTGGAGAGGTTGAAGCAAATAGATCCAAATCTTGAGATCATCACCCTCAATGTCAGGAAGAATCCTTACTCCAAAGATGGACGCTCCCTGTCAGAAGCCTGGTGGAAGATTAACGTGAGCTGGCCCTGGATAGAGGACTTCGATCCGTATCTGCTTACAGGCAAATACATCGACTATTCTACGTTAGAAGGCGGCTTTGCCAACCCCACGCTGATTTTAATCAACAAAGAGGGAAAGATCGCAGGTTTGTATCATGTCTACCAGCTCGGCAAAGGTGAAATCGATGGCATTCAGAGCGCCGATTCTCTTTACAGCGACCTGAAAAGCGTTGAGCAAGGCGAGGTTTCCGGATTAGAAGGTATAGAAACAGCGACAAAGCAAAGCGTTACCTACCTGGGAATGTTTTTCTTAGGAATAATAACATCCCTATCGCCCTGTTCTGTTGCCCTGCTCCTGGCCATGTTCTCTTATGTCATGACATCACGTCGGAAGGAGGATTACCTCAAAAAAACTTCATCGGCGTCCAGAGAGGGTTTCATGATCGGTGTGGCCTTTACCCTAGGAATGGCTGTTGTATTCTTTGTGGTAGGCTTATTCCTCTCTGACATAGGCGTCTTCATCCGCGAAGCTCGTTTCTTTGATCTGGCTGCAGGGCTGCTGATGATAGTCCTCGGGATAAATATAATCAAGCCAATAGGCGAGATCATCGAGCCTGTAAGGTCCCGCATTTCCTTCAGAAAGGCTGATCCAAATGATCCTCCGGTGGAAAAGAAGGGAATCATGGAGAGGTTGGTTCATATTTCCATGGATCTATTCAAATACTCGGCCTTCATCGGAGCTTTCACTCTAGGAGTATTCTTTGCTCTGGGCTGGGCTCCCTGCGCCGTCTCCCTGGTCTTCCCGGTGCTCATCTGGCTTATCTCCCAGGATATAACGCCTCTAGCTGGAGGCATGATGCTCTTCGCCTTCGGCATCGGCCACGGAGTGCCTGTAATCCCCATCGCCACGTTCTCAAGGGCTGTGGGAGGGCAGATCGGCGAGAAGTATATTTCGGCAGGAAAATACGTGACAAAGATATTCGGGCTGATGGTAATAGTAATAGGGCTGATTTATGCCACCAGGTACTTTGGATTTAAGTTGTGGTAAGCACAGCGGCCCCCATTCACTTTTTTTGATCTCGGGTCACAAATTCTGATTTTTCGTTGGCCACATCCCTTAACCTCTGCAGGGCTTCCCTGGCCTGCTGGATGCTATCGCACTGGGAGAGATCCTTAGGGCTGCAGCATGCCAGCAAATGCATGGCTCTGTCAGCAAGCCGATATTGGCCTGCGTCCTCCAGCTGCATCAGCAACAAGGCAGCACGACGATTGAACTCGCGGCACTCCGAAGCCTGAGAGATTTTCTCGTGAAAGGTGCAAAGCGCTTCGATCTCCTGCAGAATCCCTGGTCGTTCCTGCTCCCGTATCATTGCGAGCAAGAGGGCGCAGGAGGATTTCAAGTTAACCTCTTTTGCGCGATCATCAAAAGCATTAAAGCAAATGAGAAACAACTAACTGTCACTGAGGCGGTATATGATTTTATGATCAACGTAATAATAGATCGAGAGGGTTGTATAAGTTGCGGCCAGTGCTGGGATGCCTGTCCTGATTTCTTCGAGGAGAATGCAGAGGACGGATGGAGCCAGGTAGCAAAGAAGTTCAGAATAGCAGGAAAACTCAACGAGGGCGTGGCTTTCGAGGATATCGAGGAGTGCGTGAAGCAGGCGGCTGATGGCTGTCCTACGCAGGTGATACATGTCGGTGCTCCTTCGGTGGGCTTTGATCTGGTCTAGATGGCAATCATAAAGAGGCGATCATAATATTCATCTTTAATATTGATATTAATATCAAGAAATGGAGGTAGAACGATAACGAATTCCGGATCAGAGAAAAAGAAAATTCTCTTCCTCTGCACCCACAACTCCGCCCGCTCGCAGATGGCGGAAGGGCTGCTCCGGGCCATGTACGGAGACCGCTATGAGGCTTACAGCGCCGGCGTTGAGGTCGCAAGGGTCGATCCCCGCGCCATCACTGTCATGAAGGAGCTGGGAATCGACATCTCCGGCCAGCGCTCCAAGCCAGCCGAAGAGTTCCAGAATATCGTATTCGATCTGGCAGTTACGGTCTGCGACCGTGTGAGGCAAGTCTGCCCCATCTGCAGCACGCAGCTTGAGCTGCCAACCAAATCACCCCGAGCAAAGGAAGTCATTCACAGGAGCTTTGAAGACCCGGCTGCAGCCAGGGGATCAGAGGAAGAGCAGCTCCAGATCTTCCGGCGAGTAAGAGATGAAATAAAGGAGTGGATTATCCAGATATTTGGGAAGTGATGCTGGGTTCTTATCCTTTCTAATCCGGTTCCCGGCATCTCCTCCGCAGCCCTTACAATGCCAGCAGGTTGGCCAAGTATCCTGCAGCCACAGCTATCGTGAAGATAGTGAGCACAAAGGCTGCCAGCAGCTTTTTCTCAAATATGGCCGCTAGAAGCGTCAGCTCCGGGATGCTGGCTCCAGCACCCCCGATAACCAGCGCCAGAACGGCCCCCACGCTCATTCCCTTCTCTATGAGGGCGAGGCCAATGGGGATCATAGTCTCTGCCCGGATGTAAATAGGAATGCCGATGATTGCAGCCATAGGAACCGCCAGTGGATTATCAGGTCCGGCTATTCTGGAGATAATCTCAGTAGGAACGAACCCATGAATGAAGGCCCCTATGCCCGCACCCAATAGAAGATACGGCACGAGCTGGCGGAACAGGTCGAACGCAAATCTGGCTGAGCGTCCTATTCTCGATCTCGCATCCGTTCCCTGCTGGCAATCACAGCAGCCTCGTATAGCCGCCACAGGCTTAACCTGGCTGGCGAAACCAAGGCCATCGAGCAACAGACCGATGGCAACTGCAGCCACGAAGGTAACTGCAAAATAGAGTGAAGCCACCTTCCACCCCATCAGTACTATGAACAGAGATATGATTACCGGATTTAGCAGGGGCGAAGAAAACAGGAACGACATTGCAGCAGAGAAGGGCACGCCAGCGTTTAGCATCCCCAGAAGCAGGGGTATGGTCGAGCAGGAGCAAAATGGCGTAAGAGCGCCAAACCCAGCTCCGAGGACGCTGCCCAGAATCTTGTGCCGTCCGCCCAAAGCCTTCTTTATGGTCTCCTCAGGCACGTACTCCTGGATCATTCCAACCAGAAAAGTTATGCCTATGAATAGGACGATCAGCTCTATAGCAATTTCAACAAAGAAATTGAGAGCTACAGCTAAGTTATCCCAGAACATTTCAGTTTCCTTCAAAATTTTTCCTTTCAGTCTCTATTTTTCTTTAGAGCTCCGGCATGTTTGATCATCTCCACAACCGCTCCATCGGCAAGTCGATAGTATGACCATTTGCCGTCTCTGCGCTCTTTAACTAGTCCGGCCTCTCTCAAGATGGATAGGTGGTGAGAGGTTGAGGATTGAGGCTTATTGAGGGCAGTCATGATCTCGCAGACGCAGAGTTCTCCTTCTTTGAGAAGCTTTAGAATTCTAAGCCTGCAGGGATCAGAGGCAGCCTTGAAGATCTCGACCTCTGCTTCAGGGCCGTCAATTTCAATTGCCTTCATCAAAGAAGCAAGCTTCCTGGTCCTGGCCCGGGCTTTATCCTCATCACCAATAAGCCTCGCCAGGCTGCATATTGCATCCTCATCCATCGTTCTTCGAATCCCCTAAATTAAACTACCTAGTGTGTTTGCACTATTTGAGAAGGCTTTCATTTTATCCTGGACGGACATCGCTTCTTCTACCTCACTTCTTCTGGGCCTCGTAATACCTCTTGTACTCTCTTAAGAAGGCCTCTTTATACATGCCATCAGAACCTTCGGCGATGAAGTTTGCCTTCTTTAAATCATTAACCAGCTCATCGGCTGTAGTATCATCAGGTATCTTTCCCTTTTTGAAGTATTCCTGGAAGGTCTCGTCCATCCCCGCTATTCCGACATTTCGTCCCCCGACGGTAACCTGGCGCAAGCCGACGATCCGAGTGCCACAACAACCGCAACTGCTTTTATCGCTTCCGAAGACTTTATTTTTAAACATGGCTATTACCGAGAACATATCAATTTTGGTTCATATATAAGGATTACGACGGGATTCAATTCGTTCTACGAAGTGACGAATTCTATCTTTGACTCATGATATATCAGCACAGAGAGTCAGCTATTAAATCAATTCTTGCTCGAATAATCGAAAATCAACCTTTATGGAAAGCCAAGGACCCAGAAGTACATATCAATTTATAGTGATATGATATTTATTACTACGATCAATACTATGATAGAAAGGTCGTAGCATTAATCTGAAACCTGTAATTTTACTGATTTATCAGCAAAACTTAAATGGTTAGAGATTACAGTAATTACTTAAGGTGCGAAAGTGGCCGCTGAAGGTGAGAAAGAACCCTGCTGCATGCCGAGTGGATTGAGCTGCTGCAGAGTGGAATCCATAGTTAGCGTTGACGAACGTGGACAGATGATCCTTCCCAAGGATATCAGGGAACGTGCAAAGATTCGGGCCGGAGATAAACTGGCTGTGGTGAGCATGGAGAAGGATGGCAAAGTCTGCTGTCTATCCCTGATCAAGGTCGAAGAGCTGGAGAGAATGGTAAAGTCCCTGCTCGGTCCTGTTATGGATGAAGTTCTTAAGAAATAAATCGAGTTCAGAGACATTCAGAAGATAAAACATGAGACCGTTGATGTCCGGGAAGTGAAACCGAATGGATAATGACAAAATTAAATCAAATGAAACTCCAAATCAAACAGAATGCGATACTAAATGCGGCCCTGGGTGCAACTGTTGCGCATCGGGGATCGGCAAAAAGGGAAAGATAATTATATGCCTGGTCGTTGCTATCGCTGCGGCAATTGTTTTAGCATATGGTTTTATGCAGAAAGCAGAAGCCCAAAGCGATTCGGGACAAAGTGCATTAGAGATCGTGAACTAGACAAACCTAACAGATTCTTCGCTATGGGGCAATCCTATTGAGTCTCTTGCTTATCTCAGCCAAGTGGCCTCTCAAAAGGACGCAGTCTTTCTGTACCTGCCTATAAAGGGCCAGGGACCGGATGAGAATATCAAAAAAGAGATCCAATCAGCGGCAAGCAAAGCGCAGTTAAAGGGCACAATGATCGAGTTCTTTGTATTGGACGAGGGCTCTGAAGACTATGCTCAATTGACAAGCCAGGTACCTGCTCCATTTGTCCTGGTAACGGCCAAGGGATGTAACCTGAGTGCAGTTCCCGCCAACATTTCAGAAGAGAGTGGCATGGGCGTCGTATCTGGTGATATCTCGGAAGAAAGCTTATTATATGCCCTGGTTGCAGCTTCGCGACCATCAGTTGGCTGTTGCCCGATACCGTCAACGAATGCGTCTTCGGCCAAGTGCTGTTAATGAATGGAGTTGCTTTCAAGTGGACTGGATATTTCAGCTCTCTGAATGGGCCAGGACGACCCTTGGGCAGGTGGGGACGAGCCCAGTGACGTTGCCGTTCGCATTCCTCCTGGGCTTGGCCAGCGCCGTGGCGAGCACCTGCTGCGCGCTCCCTGTGATCGGTGCCGTTGTCGGATACGCTGGAATAAAGGAGAATATCGATAAGCGCTCAAATCTACTTGCAGCGTTCTTCTTCATGATCGGCATTGTCATCTCCTTGCTCATTCTGGGTAGCGTTGCCGGCTTGGTCGGACAGGTCGCCCAAACCGTCCTTGGAAGTTACTGGAAGATTTTCGCGGGAATTGTAGCCATTATCGTAGGCCTTGGTGCCATGAATCTCCTTCCGTTCAACATTCCAGGGAAAAAGAGCAGCCTGATGCAAACCCAAAAACGAGGGTTTCTTGAAGCGGCAATCGTCGGGTTTGTCATGGGCGGCGCAATTAGCGTGTGCTCGCTGAGCTGCAATCCGGGAATTCTCATCATCCTGGGAGTTGCCGTTCTTCAGGGCTACACGCTCTGGATGTACGGGATTTTAAGTGCTTATGCAATCGGTTTCAGCCTGCCTCTAACAGCACTCATGTTAGGTGTCTCTCTCAGCAGGTCGGCTATCAGGTTTAAGGAGGCGGATAAAGCGATCAGATTTGCGGCAGGAGCTGCGTTTATCGTTGTGGGCTCTTATTTCTTGGGCACGTTTTGAAATAAGGGATGGGAAGTGAAAGCATGAAAACAGGTGATACGGGAAATAAAAAGGGACTGATTGATACCGTCTTCAAAACTCTTAAGGACAAAGGTGGTTGCTGCCCTCCAGGGAACACCTGTTGCAGTCCTGCAAGCGAGGCCAAGTCCGAAGGCAAAAAGAAAGGCACCTCGGCGGATATTATGAATGCATCACATAAAAATCTCGATATAGAATGGAAGCACTTTGCAGTCGGCGATGCCACTTGCGAGCGGTGCGGCAAAACCGGGGAGGCGCTAAATATTGCAGTGGAAGAGCTGCGGCATGAACTTGCTTCGTCTGATGCAACAATTAACTTTTCTGAGACGCTTCTTAATAAGACGCGGATTGCAGAATCAAATGAGATCAGAATGAATGATGTACTGCTAGAAGACCTTCTTGCAGCAACGGTTGTCTCTACCGATTGTTCCTCCTGCGGAACGCTGGCGGGAGAGAGCACATGTTGCCGTGCTACCGAGATTGGAGATAAACGCTACGAGGATGTGCCTGTATGGGCGATTAAAAAAGCTGCATATATAGCCCTTGGCATAGAAATGAAATGAAACTAAAAAAATATTCTAATGATACATGACCGAGCCATACTCTGAGGGAAGTGCCCTCGCGGGCACCATTCTCACTTAAGTGGTGAAGGAGAAGCTGGCTTCGCACCTAAATCCCGTTCTGCACCTAAAGTCGCGAGGTTGCACCTAAAGTCCTTGGCTATTTTAATTCAAAATAAAAGATTGTGCTAGCTTTTTTCTTCTAATTGGAAAGGTTGCTGGAATTAGCGAACAACCATAGATCTCAAGCCGTTTATGATCCACATGTGGCTATCGGCGGGCGTCTCCTGCAGGATAGCCTTCAAATAATTGGAACTGCAATCGGATGAATCCTTTCCCCATTGCAGTCTCTCATAGTTATCAATGAGCGCCTGATAAGCAGAATCATCGAACTCAAGATGATTTACGGCATCCCAATGCAGGAAGAGCCATTTATATCTCGCTCTCGTCAAATTAAGGGCATTAATTTTGCTGCTTTCAAAGTATGCGTTCTTTTTGAACTGCGCATCATGCAAGTTAATCTTTTCGTTAAATGTTGATCTGCTGAAATCTGTCGGACCGTTGAAGGTGGCATTGCTGAAATCGGCATCGCAGGCAAACTGTGAACCGCCAAAATCGGAACATCCCAATATATTTACTGCATTGAAATCGGCAAGTCCGCGAAACGATGTGCTGTTGAAGGTGGTATCGATTCGAAAATTGGATTGTTTGAAGGCGGCGACTGCAAGGAAATTGCATTCATTAAAGTCGACCAGGTCATTGAACCTGGCCCTTTCGAAGTATGCCGGACCTATGAATTGAGCCTTTTTGAAGCGGGCATCTTTGTCAAACTGCGCAGAAATTAAATCTGCGGTGTCGGTGAAGACGGGTTCTAAAAACCGGGCTGATCCGCCAAAATGTGCACCTTGAAATGAAGTATCGTTTTTAAATTTGGTTCTATTGAATTCCGCAACCTGGCTGAACAAGGATCCTATGAAGTCAGTATTGCTTTCAAAAAGCGTCTCATTAAATATGGCATCAGATGCGAATTGGCTGGAAATGAAATCAGCATCCGAGATGAACTGAGCAAGGCTGAAATTTGCAATGCCTCCAAATTGAGTGCCTATGAAAGATGCAGGCCCATTGAAATAAGCCTGCGAGAAATTTGTTTTACCATTGAACCGTGAGTTTGTAAAGTTTCCGGGCTTCATGAACATGGAATGGGAAAATGCGGCATCTTCATTAAACGTGGAGTGCCTGAATGATACACTTTCTAAAAAAAAAAATGTATTCTTAAAGCTGACCTGTTTATGAAATACCGTATTATTGAAGTCCACTCGGCCATCTATAATGGAATTATTGATCACGATCGAGGAATTGGCCTGCACCGGCTCATCAGATAGTGGCATCTTCACTTCGAAGGGGATGCGCAAGATCTGTTTGGCAGGCAAGCCCAACTGCTCGGATGTCAAATTGCCTTTTATAATAACGTTATCGTATTCTGCGGGCAAACCCAGCTTGATCTTGACCATGACATCTTCGGCCTTGATCTCTCGTGGTGATTGGCCGAGAGCCGCTGCAGGAGCGACAAAGGACAGGACCAGTCCAATGAGGACAAGAGCCACGGAGAATTTCATGAGACTTCCCCTTCTGAGTATTCCTTTGAACCTAAATAATTTTTTGGACTATATTCATTCTCTATGCTATTAGGACAGCCAACGGCTCATCTCTGCTGGTAATGCAATGTTTCCCAGGATGTCATATCTCTCCAATCTTCAGATTCGTGACACGTTTACCGTACGTACCTGAAGCCGTCTTTCCCCACTCTGGGAGATAAATGAACTTTTCTAATATAAATGGTTTAGCCTCTGCCACCTCTAATTGTACCTGCAAAATTTTATCCACGAGACTTAATAATCATCAATTCCAGATATACTTAAAAATATATAATCGAATTTTCTTCAAGGTTTAACGATCAACCGCTGCATCCACATCCACACTCTTCTTTAGAGCCACCTGGCTTTGATTTTATCTTGCCTTCCTCCTCCAGCTGCCTCTTTACCTTGGACCAGATCTTCTCCCGCTTGTAGATTTCCCTTACCGTCTCTTTATCTGGGAAGGATATGGCGTTGCCCATACACAGATTGGCGCAGGTGTTGCAGCCTACAATACACTGGTTGGGCCGAGCTACCACAGGCCCTTCTTCCGTCCAGTCATACACATTTCTTCCACAGTTCATGCACATTCCGCATTTGACGCATTTCTCTGGATCGATGGTGGGATGCCAGTTTATCTCTTCTCTAGGATATCCGACTAACCATGCCATTTATTTCACCTCAAATCTTTTGCAAATTCACCTTCTATTGCTCAGCATCTCATGATGGGTTCCATCTCCTATGCCTATTCTTTCGGCCTGATTACCAGCACCGGCCTATCCGCTTGTCTGACCACCTCGTAAGTAGTACTTCCCAGTGCATGTTTTAACATTCCAGCGCCATGAGAGCTCATAGCTATCATTGTAGCCTTTTCCACCCTGGCCAGGGCTAGGATTTCCTCGGCAGGACTTCCCCTAAGCACGTGGTAAGTTGTTTTTATTCCCTGCCTTTCCAGATCCCCGGCCAAAATGGATAGCATCTCTTCGGCCCTCTTCACCCTCATCTCTATCTGCTCCGAGGTCTCGCCCTCCGAGACCACATGTACAAGCACCGCTTCCTTCAAACCCTCTATCTTTCTGATCATAGCCACAGCCTGACTGCAGGGCTCCGAGAAATCTATGGGGATAAGGACCCTGGAGAAGATGCGAGAGCAGAAATCAGGTGTCTCACGGCCCTCAAGCATCTCATAGCGTAAGATCAGGATATCGGTGTCATCATACTGGAGCATATCCTTTGCAACGTTCCCAAGCAGTATGCCCTGGATGAGGCCTTTTCCCCTGGCCCCCATCATAACAAGAGATACGCCCTCTTCATCTGCCACTCTTCTCAGGGCGCGGACCACATTTCTGCCTACCCCTACCTCCAACCTGGATTTGACCTCGAAAGGCCCGTCCTTTCTCGCCTCCTGCAAGAACTTCTTCTCTTCATCTATGCGGGCTTCCAGCTCGTCCAGAGTAGACATTGGAGCGCCCATCCAGTCAGCCATCACCGCGTTTACAAGCACTACTCCCTTTATCCCCGGACAGTATGCTACGCATTCCAGAACCCTTTGGGAATGGGTCGAGAAATCTGTGGGAACCAGCACTTTTTCGAACATATCTCATCCCTTAATGCGTTAATCTCAGCCTGTAACCTCAATTTCGAGGACATTCTGGAAGGCATCAGAGTTGTTGAATAAAGAGACCACTATGCTCACTTCATAGATTCCGGGACCTACGTCGGCATTCCAGATGCCCATGTAGGTATCTCCAGAAGTGTGCAGCAGGGTTGTCCTTCCTGCCTCTTGGCCGTCAGGGTCATTTATGATCGCAGTGCAGCGAAGAGACTCCTCATTGCTGGAGGCAGCGTTAGACGCCTTGCCCGATGAACCTATTTGCACAAAGCCGCTTTTGCTGTCCAAATTGGCAAATCCCTGTGGAGATCCAAAGCCACATGTGGCGCATCCCTGAATGGTAAGCTTTGTATTGCCCAGCTGGACCGGCTCCTTGGTCGTTTCGGATTGCTTCCCGCTGAAAGACGCTGTGATGGTCACCGCCTCTCCGGATCGAACCGGGTTGGGGTTGGCCACTATTTCATCCAGTTCCAAATTGAGATCGGGCTGGTTCTGTAGCCAATCCCTCCAGGTGTAAAGTCGGGCATCGTAGCCTGAAAGCGTTAGGGCAAACCAGACTAGAGATGCTTCCACGCCCACGTTGCTGTAAACAACAACCGGTTTCCCCTTTTCAAGCCCTGTGAAAACATTTTTCAGTATTTCTTCCGATACTATCGTCTCGTTATCCACAACCTTCTCGTAAGGGAGGTTTATGGCTCCAGGAATGGAAGCTATGCTGAAGTCTCTGGCAGGCTTGGCATCTACGATCTGTGCTCCGCCATTTGCCACGAAATCGTAAGTAGCGAGAAGCTCAGGATTCAGGCTCGGCGTGTAGTTCGTCTTCGGCCTTGTGGCTGATTTATTGCTGGTATTGAGCCCAGCGGCAGCCCAGTCGTCAACGCTTCCGTCTAAAATTCTGACATCCTCGTGTCCCAGGTACTTCAACAACCAATAGGTGAAGACCGCTGGAGATGGTCCGCCTCCGCAGGGAAGGCACTCACCCGTGATTACCAGGGAATCGTT
Organism: uncultured Methanotrichaceae archaeon; assembly: GCA_964639235.1. GTDB lineage: Archaea > Halobacteriota > Methanosarcinia > Methanotrichales > Methanotrichaceae > CAZXDN01. The sequence continues at coordinate 108,886 of CAZXDN010000001.1, forward strand.
AGCGGATATGCCTGCATCCCCCAGCAGCCCGGCAATCTCCGACACGGACCTGAACTGACCGCTCTCGCCCAGAAAATCCTCGTAATTGAGGTTGACCGAGCCTTCTATGTATCTGGCCGCGCTGGGGCTAATGTCCAGAACAACATCGTCGGAGGTAACCTTAGAGGGAGATACCAGCGCCTCTAGAAAGCTGCCGCTACGTAGCGGAGATCCATTGCTCGGGAGTGGATCGTCGGCAACCTGGACTGGAGCCGGGTCGATATTTTCATTGACCTCCTGGCCGACGCTCTGGACCTTAATGATGCTTTCCTGGTTCTGAGGTTGAGCTTTTTGCTGCTGCTCCTGCTCATAGGCAGCTTTCTTGGCCAGCCAACCGTCCAGGTCCGTCCAGTCGGGACAGGTGGGGCAGAACTCCCCAGTTTCCGTGCCTGCCAGAGCCGGGCTGACGAGCAGGGCGAGGAACATCAGTGTGATACAGGCTGCCACGGTCTTTCCAAAAATATTGCCTTTCGCTTCATCAAACTTGACGCTGATTATCCGTGCTGCAAAGGATTGCAAATTTACCATCTTATCAACTCAACTCCTCAATAAGAGATGGCCTGGGCCTCAAGCCCCGGCACTCTCTTCAGTCTTCTGCAACTCTTTCTGGCTTAATTTCGGATTCAGACAAGCTGAGATCCCTTCTCCTACCTTTTCTGCCACCAGCCTGCAATCTTCTTCCATGAGGCTTAACTGAGGGGATTTCTCTATGCCCATGTCGGTTATCACTATGCTGACTTCCGGATGGAGACCTGAATGTTCAAGCGTCTTTGCTGCACACTTGACCGGACAACCGTCAATTGCTACCAGCAGATCGGCTGCTTTGGCCGATTCGATCATGGTGCTGACATGAGCCCCAATTCCTGCCAGGCAAAAGAGTCTGCCCTTTCCCGACCCCGTAAGGTCCACAGCGGCCTGGTTGGACAACTGACCGACATTCGAGCCTCCAGAGCATGAAAAGATCAGTACTCTGGACGACTTGCACAAACAGTTTTCATCGTTTTTCATTTATAGCCTCTCCCAATCATTTCTGAATCTGCTTTTTTTACCAATCGCTACCGTAGTTACTTTGATCTTGATTTGCCAGCCAATCATCATAGGAATAGAGCTTGGCGTCAAAACCCATCAGCTTTAAGGCAAACCAGACTACTGAGGCCTTGACTCCGGTTTGAGTAAATGCCACCACCGGCCGATCTCTGGTCAGCACAGAAAAGGTCCTTTCCAAAGCTGCTTCATCCGTTATCCTGTCGCCTTCTAGAACGCTCTCGTAGGGAATGTTGATGGATCCTGGGATGGACCCGTATTCAAAATCCTCACTGGCCCTGGCATCCACAATCTGTGGCAAGCCGCTCCTAACATAATCGTATGTGGCAATGAATTCCGGCGTGAACTCAGGATGGTAATTGGCTCTGGGCTTAACCTGTGTCTCGCTGGTTGTAGGTCTGCCAGATGCCTTCCAGTCGTCCACGGTCCCATCCATGACCCTGACATTCTCATGCCCCAGCGACTTCAGCATCCAGTAGACATAGGTCGAGGGTGCTGGGCCTCCTCCGCAGGGCATACACTCCCCATAAATAACCAGGGAATCATCCTGAGATATCCCTGCATCGCCTAGGATCTCGGCGATCTCTGGCAGGGATTTTAAGGTCACTCCATCCAGAATGAACTCCTCATATGAAACAGCAACTGCGCCAGGTATGTGTTCATTGGCACTCTCGCTCACATCCAATAAGACTGAGTATCCGGAGGTTTCGCCTGGAGGAACTAACATCCTTTTAGTCCAGTTGCTCCTGTAAATCTGGCTACTTTCTTCCTTAATTGCTTCTTGAGGATTAATCAATTCTTCTCTGGACTTTTCCGGCCAATTAGCACTGGGCTGGGGCAGGTCATAAATACCCATACCTGCCTCATCCGACTCCTGTATAGGAGCCCAGTCGCTTGTAGCGGAGGCTCCCGCCGATGAGGAGGACTCTGGAATATAAATCCCCGCAAAAACTCCCATGACCAAGGCTAATGTTGTTGCCAGAGCCGTGCAGGTTCCCAAGATCAGCATTTTTCTTGATAATGATGCGCTCATGAATTTCACCATGTTTTTCAAGAAGGACTTCTCAGGGCCGATCCCCGTTGGCCACGCAGAAGCCTTCAGCGTCTAGTTTCCTCACTTCTTCAGGAGCTTCTTTATCTCCTCTGTACTTGGTACCCTTCCCATGGCCTTTGCTTCTCCATCTATGAAGAGGCCGGGAGTCATCATCACCCCACGGTTCATGATCTCCTGGATGCTGTCAACCTTGACTATCTCAGCCTGGGTCCCCGTCTCAGCAACCGCCTTCTCCACGTTCTTCAAGAGGTTCTTGCACTTCGCACAACCAGTTCCCAATACCTCAATCTTCACCATTTGCTTCACCCAATTGTTTCGACTATGCTTAATACGAATAACATCTTTGCATTTACATATAACTACGGCTAAATTAGCTCCCAGTAAATGAGGGGTGCCAGAACAATAAGCGTAAGTCCCGTTACCACCCTGATCGCCACCCTGTGTTCGTTCCTGAACCGGTCCACCTGCTCCGGGCTCATGCCCAGAGCAATAATTCCTCCCAAAAGCAGGACGGGAAGCACAATGCCCAGGTTATACAGCATCAGGTAGATGAGCCCCGACGATGCATATCCCTGGCTGGAGATAATGCCAATAATTGCAATGTAGACCGCTCCCACGCAAGGCGCCTTGACCAGCGAGAAAAGCGCGCCCAGCAGGAAATAAGAGCTGAGCCTCCGGCTGGCCAGTGCACCATGGAAGTACTTCATGGTCCAATCGGTGCGGAAGAGAGACTCTCCGCCGCCGTACAGTCTTCTTGCATCCTCCATCTGCATCGCTCCCAGCACCAATAGCAGAATGGCCAGAGCAAAGCGAAACGTTGCTGCAGTGGACTTCTCCTGCAGCACATGGAAGAGGCCCACACCGAAAATGTAGTAGACTACGAATATCCCCAGCGAGAAAAAGGTCACCATGGTTATGAGGTCACGCCTGCTTCCGCTGCTGGACAGGACAGTGCTGGCCAAAAATGCCAAAATGGCCAGAAGACAGGGATTGAATCCCGCCAACAGGCCGGCCACAAAGACGGTAGCAGAGGATGACAGGGTCAAATCTCTGAGAACCTGTTCCGCGTCCAGGCTATCCCCGGGCTCGTCTGCCTTCAGCTTGCTGATGTTTTCTCCCTCAAGGGCAGCGGCGATGAGCCTCTTCAGCTCAGTCTCGTTTCCATCGTAGTCCTTGTAGCCGATGACCGATTCGCCAATTATCAACGACGGGACGTCCCTTACTTTGTGCTCTTTTACGATCTTGCGGCCCTCTTCGCTGGAAAATAGATGCTCGTCGATGGAAACGTTTTCGTAATCAACCAGCACGTCCTTCAATGCCCTATCTGCAGCAGCACATTTAGTGCATCCTGGCGAGGTTATGATGGTGATATTAGAGCTATTAGAGCCATCGCTGGGCGAGACTGGCAAGATAAGCATCATCAGGGCCAGGGCCAGCAAAGTCCCGGTGATACAATATCGGACTGAATGCATTCTTGTCTTGTTGGGTGGAAGTATCATGGTCGTTTGAACTGCAAATAGGATTATGGCCGGAGAAACCCTTCCTCAGGCCACGGTTTCTGCTCTGTTTGTCGATTACGCCTTATCGACCATCAGGAAGCTTCGTAAGACAAAACCGGTTTTTCCTCCCCCGAGTATTCCATGGACGCAAAGCCTATGGAAGCATCGTCCTCAGCCACCAGCACCACAGAGAACGGGCAGCCTTCGCTGCACTCGACTGCCGCCTTTTTCACAAATGCCGTCGCATCCCAGGTCTGCCAGCCCGGTTCCCGAATGTCCATTGTCCCCACGGCTTCAGTATCGCACTCAGGCTGATCCGACCAGGTGATTATGTCCATGGCGGTCTGGTCATAAAGATAAATGCTCACCTTGCCCGGCCTTTCGACCTCCTGGGCATACATTCTAAGGCTACCGGAGCTGATCTGCTGAGGCAGCGATGTCATGCCCGAAAAGGCCAGGTACGCTATTCGCACGGGCTGGCCATTTTCCGACGTGACCCACAAGGTTTCGTCGGTTCCAAAGCTGTTCTCTTCGTCACCTGCATCGGTATAGGTGTCCATTTCCAGCGCTGGAGAGATTTTAACAGCTCCCGCAGAGCCTGCCAGCACGGCGATACAGGCCAAAGCAAGAATGGCCTTCACGACATAGGTCTTCATTTCCATTCACTCCTATTTTTATAAATTATGCTGCAATTGCGCCGTAAAGCATGCCCACTAATGTGGATATGATCACGACAAGGCTGAAGTAAACGCTGGCTTTCTTCGGTCCTATCACTCTCGTAATTACTATCATGCTGGGAAGGCTCAGAGAAGGTCCGGCCAGCAGGAGTGATAGGGCAGGTCCAGGAGCTGTGACGCCTGTGCTGTAGCCGAAGAGCGTTCCAACAATTGGGACCTCCAATAGAGTGGGCATGTAGAGCAGGGCGCCGATAACGGAGGCCACGAAGCAGGCCAGGAAGCTGCTCGTTCCAAAAATTGTGCGAACCCACTCCACAGGCAGGAAGTAGCCGATAATGCCGGTTATGAATGTGCCCACCAGCAGCAGGGGGAAGATCCTCTTTGTAAGCCACCAGGTCTCGCCAAGGAAAGCCTCTCGCTCTTCCGGCAGGTAGTACGTCCTCATCATGAAGGCTGCTATGAGTATCAGTACTCCTACGATTATCGCTTTGGGCAGCAGGGCGATGAAGCTTGATGTAGCTACAAGAAGTATGGCCACCAGGACTGCCATGAATGCACCGGTGATGTATCCAGGACGGCCTTTTTCCTCGGGACCTGGGTCTAGATCAGGATCGACCTGAACTGACGGTGTGGCTGCGATGTCCTGGGCCTTATCTGACTTCTGGAATATGGCCGCCATGATAAGGCCTATCACCACTGCCATGGAGACTGCGGCGACAGCCCTGGCAATTCCTAAGTCAAGGCCCAGAACCCTGGCCGTGAGGATTATGGCAAGCAGGTTGATAGCGGGCCCGGAGAAGAGGAAAGCGGTTGCAGGGCCTATTCCCGCACCTCTCTTTTCTATCCCGGCGAACATAGGCAATATAGTGCAGCTGCATACAGCCAGAATCGTTCCTGATGTGGCCGCAACGCTGTAGCTGAGCCACCTGGGAGCATCTGCTCCGAAGTACTTCAGCACGGTCTCTTTGTGGAGGAGCGCAGAGATAGCACCTGCTATGAAGAAGGCCGGGATCAGACAGGTCAGGACATGTGCGGACAGATATTCCAATAAGGTATTGAGCCCGGCCTGCAGGGCAGCCATTAATGTGTAGTCAACCATGATATTAGCCCCTGATTATTTGTTCCTCGATGCTCTTTTTGGCCTCAACGAGCTGGGATATCTGTTTCAACGCCAGCACATCAACTGACTTAATTACTTCGAGCACCTGAGGATCTTTTATGCTGTAGAGCGTCCTTTTCCCATCGAATTTTCGATCCAGTATTCCTGCTTGATAGAGGACGTTGAGATGTTTGGAGATGGATGATTGAGACCTCTGAAATTCGGGCAGTATCTCACAAACGCATCTCTCACCGGCGGAAAGGTACTTGATGACCTCAAGGCGAATGGGGTCTGCCAGTGCGCAAAGGATCTTCAATCGCAGATCTGAAACGGTGTTTTGTGCCATGCTGAGGGTATGTAATATACACCCAGTATATAAGCTTTACATCATATCACGATAGGCAGATTTAACGATTGTAATCGTTTCATCTCTCCTAACAGTAATTCGCAATATCAGATTTGTCAGGAAAGTTTAAATTCTCAGATAATACAGTAACATTGGAGCTTCAGAAGTGACTGCTGAGGACAAGAAGGAAGCCTGCTGTGCGGATGGCATGCCGGGCTGCTGCAAAGTTGAATCCATAGTAAGCGTAGACGAGCGCGGGCAGATGGTTCTGCCAAAAGAGATTCGAGAAAAGGCAAAGATACGTCCAGGAGATAAGCTGGCCGTTGTGAGCATGGAGAAAAACGGCAAGGTTTGCTGCATCTCCTTGATCAAGGTCGGCGAGCTTGAGGGCATGGTCAAGTCCATGCTCGGACCAGTTATGGATGACGTTTTCAAGAAATGAATCATCTAATTTACATAATTAAAAATATATAGAAAGGTGAAAACATGAAGGACCAGGAATTGAAGATGGCTGTAAGAGAGGGCTATGCACGGGTTGCCAGACAGGGGAAATCGTGCTGCTCGTCAAGCTGTTGTGGAACATCCAAGCCGGAGGATATCAGCAGGAAAATCGGCTATACAGAAGAGGAGATGCAGGCGGTGCCGTCAGGGTCAAACTTAGGACTTGGCTGTGGAAATCCAACTGCTCTTGCATCCATTAAAGAGGGCGAGACCGTTCTGGACCTCGGATCCGGTGCAGGCTTTGATTGCTTCCTGGCATCTAAACTTGTAGGCCCAGATGGAAAAGTCATAGGAGTTGATATGACTGCGGAGATGGTGGCGCGGGCAAAAGACAATGCCATCAAGGGTGGGTACAAAAACGTAGAGTTTAGAATTGGCGAGATCGAGGCTTTGCCCGTCGAAGATAACACCATCGATGCAATAATTTCCAACTGCGTCATTAACCTGGTGCCGGACAAAGGCAAAGCCTTTAAGGAGGCATTCAGGGTGCTAAAATCCGGCGGAAGACTCATGGTATCTGATATTGTCTTGCTGAAGACTTTGCCGGAATCCATAAGAGAATCGGTCGATGCATATGTTGGCTGCATATCGGGAGCCCTTATGAAGGATGATTATCTTAATGCCATAAAATTAGCCGGATTCAATGATGTTAATGTAGTTGATGAGTCGGTTTTTCCGCTAGACTGCATGGTCAACGACCCTGCTGGTCAGGCAATTCTGGAGGGCTTGAAGGTTCCCGAAAAGCAGCTGAAAGACGTTGAAGGTTCAATAGCCAGCATAAAAGTAAGCGGCATTAAGCCAAGCGCTTGAAAAATGGACCTCCCGGTGTCCTGATTCGCCGGCAAGACAGTAAATTTTCCGTGCATATCCCGGCTTAGGCGGTTCTGGAACCGAGAAGCAAATGGCAAGGGCGAAACAGCTCCGACTATTTCGCCCCTCATAATTTGGCCCTTATGCGGGAATCTACACCTTCGAGATCACATTTGACTGCTGGATAAATGTGCTTCCGGTCATAGAGCTATCGGTTTCTTTCAATGTTATATTGTGTATGGCAGAGTTTTTAGCTCCGAAGGGAACTGCAGTCGCTGAAATCTTTTGACCCTTCACAGCACCGGCAGTGAATCTGTTTCCCTTTGAAACCTCGCTGGAATGCTGGGTAAGGTTATGGTAACTGCCGACGACTAATGAGGGCATATCTATTGTCTGCCACTCCTTAGATCCTGTCAGGGAATCGCATTCCACATGCTGCTCGGCGCTTGAGTCTACAATGTTATAGTTTCCATTAACCAAAGTGCTGAGCGACGAGAGCTGATCCAGGCTGCTTAGCGTCAGAACATTATCATGAGAATCGACATATGTGCTCTGAGATACATCGTTGTAGCTTCCCAGGATATCCGCTTTCTGTGTAGCTCTCTGAGATAGGTTGCTGTTTGTCAAGTCGTTATTACATGCATTCATTAAAAGATTCTGGTTTAGACTATTGCCATTTCCGGTTACATTTCCTACAACAACCGCTTGTTGAGCAAGAGTGAAAAGTTGGCCCTCGGTGCCCTCTAAGTTATTGAAGTTAGCATAAAGATCAACGTTCTGTTCCACATTGTTGTAATTTCCCTCAACATTTGCTGCGACATCTACATCCTGAATGAGAAGGACCTCGCCAGTTGCACAGTTACCCTCAGCCTCTTTATGAACGCTAACAGTAATGTGATTGCCTATTCCAGCTGCTGATGCTGCGGATATCAACAGTATTATTCCAACAACTATCGATATTATGCGATTATCCATAACTTGCCTCCCTTAATCTTTTGGCATCCCGATAAGGTTTTCAACATCCAGAATAGGATGAACTATATCGAAGATGTTCGAAATAAGCTTGTTTTTACCCTTTAATAAAGTTAGAGAATTTAAAATAAGAATATACTATAAACAGCATAGTTAAGAATGGTGGTTTAATAGTTATAGCGCTGAGATTACATCTCTCCAGGGATAGAGATAGGCTATGTGGTTAGGGATGCTAAGAGCGGTCGGAAGGTGGTGGATATAGAGAGGAATGCTTCTTTGATTCGATGAAGAGTAATATGGTATATGATGGGATATGCGGTGGCGAAATCGGCATTTATACTTGGCATATCAATTAGGAAGATCGCGATATTATCCTTGATCCATTTTAAGATCTTAAAGCCTAAATCCGATGTTTACTAGTAAAGCGGTGCGAAAGTCCCGTCCCCCGCATAAATTTACTAGTCGCCGTTACCGTTTTTTGCACTTTTTTAGCAGGCTTCCACATCACTTTTTGCACCACCCCTGAGGCTGCCCAAAGATAAATAGATTCTCGATGCAATAGTACAACCCTGTCACCTAATTTCATCGTTTAAATTATTATTCGATGAGATGTATAAGTTGAACATTCAGGGATAATGCTGGCCAGGAAATCCTGTTTTTCTATTCAATCTTTTTCTCAATTCTTAGCCTGTTCTACAAAGGTCTGAACAACGACAGGGCTACAACCCCCGCCGAGTGGCATGAGGCCAGCTTCTTTATAGGTCACAGCCTGAGGCCAACTTCAACTATAGGCGCTATGTTGACTTTGAGCCTAAAGCAGCCGTGTCATTTGGATTCTCTATTAGGCAGTTTATGGATCTTTAGACCTAAAAGAAAGTGGGCTCACGTTTTACATCCTTCTCCTGGATGGAAATGCTGACGGTCCCGCCATCAGGAAATCTAATCCTGGCCAAATCTTGAGATCGAAAAAAAGTTTCATGGCTATAAAATGAGGCCTTTGCTGTCTATTTTGAGTATATGTCACAAAATGGCCGGATTGTCTCGGCTGGCGCAATGAACGCATATGTCACTCCAAAATAGGGTAGCTTTATGAAAAATGAGAGAGGATGGTGATACATTTAAGGGAATATAAGGGACGATTGATACTAATGATACTATTATGACATTTAAGACTATTATGACATTTGCCCAAGGGCTCCTAGTGTGAGCAATATATGAGCGAGAAATAGCCCTAACTCCTGCTCTACCTCTTTAGCCAACTTCCCGGCAGTAGGACTCAGCCCAATTCATCCCCTTTGATAGATTATTCATAAAGGAATCTAGCAGATAGGATTTATTTCAGTTATTATGGCTCTTGATATTTCTTTTCAGCATCCATCAATAAATCATCAAAGATTTTAGTCCTATATGAGTCAAACATATTATTAGAATCATCTGCACCCGTTTCGGATTGCATTTTTCCTATGATATTATGAAATTCTTCGTATAATGTATTTTTGTATTCTAGAATAAACGACCAAAAATCGTATCCCTTTGCGATATATGGTTGGATCTCTTCTAGGTCTTCTACTGGGAGGAGAACCCAATCGCGCCTATGCTTGCCATCTACAAAGTCCCTAAGTGGCCCCTTCTTTAGACCTAATAGAGGCTCAAATGAAATGATAATTCTTTGGACTTTTAATTCTGGATAATTTAATCCTAATTTTTTGTATAGAGTAGGAATTTGTTTCTCAAATTGGTCAAATTGATTCAAAGATTTTCTTATTTGGTCTAACCATCCAGTATTCTTGGCATCAATACCATGTTCGAAAGTATCTTGAGTATAGTGCATGGCTTTGCATTCGATAAGGATAACTCCTTTATCCGAAAAAATAACCCAGTCAGGCCTTCTTGTTTTTACTCCTTTTTTGCCCTCTATTGGCAGGTATGAATCGATATCCTTCTCGGGTATGATTATACCAGGCAATCCAAGACCGTTAATTATTTTTCCTACATATAATTCAAATAGATCTCCAAAACTTGTAGCAAACTCAAGCCCATATATATTATATAATTGATAATATAATCCTATCGTAATCCTGTACATAATCATATCTGGAATTGGGGCTATAAACTTGTCGTCAAATGGCTCTTCTTCTTCGCTATTTTCCCATAACCTGATTAATGGGCGACTCAAAAGGGGATTTATATTATATTTTTTAAACAAAGAATCAGTTCTAAATTGGATTGGATCGCATACAATGAGCCGAAGGCAAATTTTAACAGCCTCATCATTTGGTATGGTCATTCCACGGCTACGTGCAATCTCAAGATAATCCCTCCTTAAGCCTCCTTTATGACTGGACGATCCAGCCCATAGTATTGCGCCAATTTTAATAAAATCGTGTAATGATAAACAAAATTTTTCCTCGAATTTTAATCCCACTACATTTTTGATGAATTCAGGAGCGGATTCATCTTTAATCAATTCCTCATAAAGAAATAGTGTTCTACTTAACATGAACCGGATATTTCTATTCCACTGTAACTGCCCAAGGGATTTCAATTGATACGAAGCTGCAACACGTTTTGGATTCGCCTTAAATTCTTTACTAAATTCTGGATCATATAATTCATAACCGATAATCATACGAAGTAACTCTATGAACTCTTCATTTGAAATCGATGCAAATTCGCCATACATAGCGCTGTTTTGCAAAACGAATTTGACCATTGAAGCAATGAAGTTCCTATATACTGGAAGCTGATCATTTAAAAAATCATCATGAATCTTTAAAAGAAGGGCGTCAAGCTTATATAATTTAAGGCGACGGCAAATATATTTATAAGCTTTTTCTGCATCCTCCCTGGAATTAATATTGTCTGCACCAATTACATTTGTGGGGATAACACGCAGCCCTCCCATTTCATAATTAAGAGATTCAAGGATTTCTTGTCGATTAACCCTAGATGAGTCCTTCACGATTGCTTAATCAGTTTTTCAGATCTTATTAACTATTCGGCAAATCAAGGTCAACTGCCTTAGCTTCTTTTATGTGCACTCCTAAAAGGTATCTTATTGCCTAACTCGCTGTCTACTTTTAGGAGTTCAGCCCACTTTAGAACGCGATCTAAGCAAAGTTGGGTAGATAATTATAAAAACTATTGGTGAAGATCGATTTATCGAGGGATTGAATGGCTATTAGAGGTTTTGAGGGGAAAACTTTCGTATCATTCATAGATATTTCAGGATTTAAAAGAATGATGGAAGATGAAGAACGGGCATTGGATGCGCTTGATTTATTCTACAATGCTGGATTCAATGTTTTAGAAAACCAAACTAATACTTACCCAATAATAAAAGGAATCCTTGTTTCCGATTGTGGAATATTATTCGCAAGAAGCAAGCCTGATAAAATGGACAACATCAAGATATTAAATAAGATGCTTAAAGTAATAAGTGACATCAATAAAAGATTGATAAATAATCAAATAATGCTTACAGCATCAATAGCATACGGTTCATTTAAATATCAAAAGAGGATTGTTTTACAAAAATTAAACAAGGAGTATATATATGGCCGCCCATATATTAAGGCGTATTTAGATAATGATGGTAGTAACCCGAAAATACGGCCGGGAGAGTGCAGAATATTAGCAGAAAACCTCCCAAGTGATGTAAAACTCAATATTGAGGTTTCAATTAATGATCACATCGGATTGTTCGACAAGAATTTGCAGGATATCGAGCACTACTATTATTACTGGATGTGTAAAGATACCAATCTAATTGGAAATTATAAAATAGAATACGATAATATTTACAGTAACGGGAATTTTCATAGCGATGATGAAAAATACAGACAAATTTCGTTGCTTATCAAGTCTTACTCAACTAATAGCGATTCTTTTTAGTAGAATCACTATTACCAAAACAAAAAGTAGCATGAACGTTTCTATCAATATCTTAAAGGGAATATTTTACTGCTTAACCTCCTTTTCCAATTGCTTCATCTCAGCTTCCACCGCACGCTTTGGGGTCCCTAGAGACCTATGCCAGGCCAGGAGCCTGTCTCTCTTTGAGAGATGGCCTGCCTGCCAGGTGCCAGTGTCAGAGGCTGGAATATCTTTCACAGCTTTATCAAAGGCATCCTGCTTAGCTTTCTGCTCAGGAGTTTCTTTATAGAATCCACCAGACCTCTGTTCTTTGGGCTCCAATGCATCCAGGGCCTCTTTAGCCTTCTTAGAGAGCTTTGACTCATCATGCCAGGGCTGAGACTTTTGGTCTCTGGATTTCCAGCCTGTGGCCTGGTCAAATTGGTCCAGTAGTCTATTAATCTCTTGCTGCCTATTCTTCCTGGAGCTGGGATTCATAGGAGGATCTAAAGGGGTGCTCATTGTTCTCCCTCCCTTGTCCAGCCTAATCGACCCCAGGGAATGGCCCTGTAATGAGTTTTCATGCCCCTCAAATCTCTAATGTCTACATTGAACCTCTGGGCTGCCACTTCTGGATGGTCCTTTGCCAGGATAAGCATCTGTAGGGCCAGGCATGCCGAGTGCCAGATTACACTCTGGCATTTAGGAGTGCTGCCATAATAGACCAAAGAGCCCAGCTCCTTATGATCATAGTCCTCCTCTATGAATGTCTCCCTGCGGAAAGGGCAGGAGAGACCATCTTCAAGCACCTGTTCCGGCTCATTATAATTTAGGGCTCTGTAGCTTATACCTTAGCCGAAGAAACCTGTATCATGCGAACGCTTAAGCCAACCTAACATGTACGATATGATTAGTATTCTAAAAATAGGGAACTCTTAACGTTCAAGATATTTTCTTACTATATCGTAATCCTTCGGCATGAAGAGCGTTCCCTCTGCTTCAGGATATCTTAGCCCTCTTAATACAGCCGCAGGGGTTCCATCTCCTGCTTCACCCATAAGCATATTGGCTATGCCAGTGATCTCATCCACTACAGCTTCCAGAGTTATTTCTAGAGCCCTGCCATGAATATCCTTTTCGCCGCGCCAGTCACGTATAGGGCCTATGCTAGACCAGCCAACAGCAACACCCGTTACACCACAGCGAAACGGTCTGCCACAACTATCCGTGACAATCACAGCACACTTTTTGCTTAGCTTCCTCCGAATCCTATCTGCGCTCTCCATTGGATTCTCTGGCAAGAGAAGAATTCGGTCTCCTCCAACATTGGACTGATCGATGCCTGCGTTAATGCCAATATGGCCAAATTTGGTTGCTACTAAAAGGAATGGCTTATCAAGCAGCACTTCATCAGATTCATCAAGGATTGCCTGGACAAACCTGGGATCTTTGCCCAGGGTTTCAGCTATCTCTTTTGCCCTGGCGCTTGGTTCATAATCCTTGAGTTCTCTAAAGCGCCCCTCAGATTTTGCGACCACAGTGCTGGCAATGCATAGTACATCGCCATCCTGAAGCTCGAATAGCGATTCGATCAAGGAGGCGATGTCATCGCCTTCCTTGATCACAGGTAAACCTCGGACCAAAAATCCCTGTACCTGAGGTATCATATTTTCCTGCAACAATCTAACCGCCTGTCTTTCAGTCAGATGTTCTCAAAGTTCAACGTATGCTGTAGCATCTCCCAGCTCCTCTTGTATTCTCAAGAGCTGGTTGTACTTGGCTGTCCTCTCGCTTCTAGCTGGGGCTCCAGTTTTCAGCAGCTCCACTCCAAGGGCAACTGCTACATCAGCCAGTGCAGAATCTTCAGTCTCAGCAGACCTGTGACTGGCCATGATCTTGAAGCCCGCTCTGAATGCCATCCTGGCTGTATCGAAGGCCTCTGAGACAGAGCCTATCTGGTTTAGTTTAAGCAAGAGAGCATTGGTAGCACACATTTCTATGCCCTTCTTAAGCCTATTGGGGTTTGTCACGTATATGTCATCCCCAACGATAATAGTGTTAGGCAACCTGGCAGTGAGCTTTGCGAAGTCTTCGTAAGCCTCTTCTTCGAAGGGATCTTCGAGCAGGATGATTGGATAAGTATTCACTAAATCGGCATAGTAATCGACCATTTCATCTGGAGACAGACGTTTTCCATCGACGGAATAGCCGCCGTCTGCATAGAAGCTCGATGCAGCTGAATCAAGTCCGATCTTGATCTCATCATTGTACCCAGCGGCATCTATGGCGCTCATTATGGCATCAAGGGCATCTTTAGTTTTTATTAATGGAGGGGCATAGCCGCCCTCAAAACCCACGTTGGTGGCTCCGACACCATACTTGCCCTGAAGTATCTTGCCTAAGGCGTGATAGGTCTCCACGGCCATTCTCAGGCCTTCGCTGAAAGCTTTTGCGCCAACGGGCTCGATCATGAACTCCTGGATCGATAGGTTGTTCCCGGCATGTTTGCCGCCATTAAGTACATTGAATGATGGAACAGGTAACCTGGATGTGCTAACGCCGCCAAGATACCTGTAGAGCGGCATACCTAAAGATGAGGCAGAAGCCTTGGCTATGCCTAGAGACACTCCTAAGATGGCATTAGCACCAAGATTAGCTTTATTAGGAGTACCGTCCAGTTCTATCATCAAGCCATCGATTTGGCTTTGGGCTGAAGCATCCATTCCAATTATCTTAGGGGCTATCACTTCATTGACGTTCTTGACAGCCTTCAGAACGCCTTTGCCGTCATATCTATCCCCTCCATCGCGGAGTTCTAGAGCTTCATGCACTCCTGTGGAAGCTCCGCTTGGGACTGCAGCCCTGCCAAATCCGCAGCATGTCCAGACATCAACCTCGATTGTCGGATTACCTCTTGAATCTAAAATCTCCCTGGCCTGTATCTTCTCGATCTCTAAAGACATTTTTAACTCACCTCATTTTTTAGAAGATGATGCATGCTACTACAGCGACCGTTATTCTGCAAGAATAGCAACCTGGCCACCAGAGCAGCTCCAGGCATCTCTATAGTTTTGAAGGAATGGTTTGCATATAATAGATGCCAGCCTCGGTTCATTATGCTTGTTGCTGTTTTAGCCTGAGCGTTTGAGTGCAGATGTCCTGCCAATATCAATCAGCCCTCCCTACCTATCTGGTAGGGGTCATCAGCCTTATTGGCAGTTCAGGCATCTGGCCCAGGCGGACCCCATCGCCCAAAGTTTAGGTTGATAAAGGATACTTCGAGTAATAAGCGTTTCTGTTATGCCAAGCAGGGCAAAGGATTAATCATTAATAATGGTATGATCAGGTTTAAGGAAGGGATTTCATGGCTGAGAGCACTGGGAAAGGCTGCATTTTCTGTGATATCGTTGATGGAAAGGCGTCTTGTTACAAGGTCTATGAGGATGAGCTTTCTTTAGCTATACTTGATATCAATCCCTTCTCAAAGGGGCATTGTCTGGTAATTCCTAAGAGGCATGTACCCTGGTGGCATGAGCTTACAGAAGAAGAGAATGCCAGCCTGTTCAGGGTGGCTAAGATTGTGGCTGAGAAGATGATGAAGACCTTAAAACCAGATTTCGTTTGCATGTACGCCCGTGGCAGGAGAATACCTCATACTCACATATTCCTGGTTCCTACATACAAAGGAGATGTCCTGGATAGGTTCTTCAATGCCCTGGAGCTGTTCCAGGAATCGCCACCTGAGCTGACTGCTTTGCGCGAGAAAGGTGTCATGGAGGATATAGCCGAAGCACTCGGAAAGGCGGATTGAAAGAGAACACATGCTCATCGCTGAAAAGTATTCTGAGAGCTATTGAAGTATTCTCCAGAAAGGATTGCTCCCTTACTTCATTTTTAGAATAACGATCGCTCCAGCCATGCTGAGAATTGCGCTATAGGCAAAACCAAATCCAGGAGCTAACGAAGTCCATAAAAAACCTACCATGATGCTGGAAACAAGATCCCCCAAACCATTGATGGTAGCCATCACGCCGTAACCAGTACCTCGTAAATCCTCTGGCAGAAGATCAGCAGCCATTGCACCCTCAAGCGCATCCTCAGCTGCAATGAAGACTCCACCAAGGCCGAAGAGAAGCCCTAAATACCATACAGATGGCACCGCAATAATCCAGCCAATTGCCATCACTGAAGCGAGTGCATAGCCTGCAGCCAATAGGCCCCTCTTACCAACTCTATCTGCCAGGGCACCTATCGGAAAAGACATCCCTGCATACAGAATATTATGAACTACATATAGAAGGAGGGCAGTCTGACCGGCAGCAGTCGCACCCATGACAGGCGTGAGGATCTCTGCAGCACGAAGCGTTAACAGGCTATGGGCGAAATCACCTATACCAAACAGCCCTACTCCGATCAAATAAAACCGGAATTTGAGAGGCATAGCCTGCACTGAAGAGACAAGGCTCTTTTTGTTGATCGGCCCTATAGACCGCTCTTTAACCAACGTTAAAAACGATATGGCAGACAGTATTCCTGGTATCAAACTTATTAAGAATATCTGACGATATATCTCCTGGTTTGCCTCTTGGCCTGCAAGCATTGTCAGCAGGATCAAGGCCAGGGCAGGACCAAGCACGGCTCCCAGGGTATCTGCCATACGATGAAACCCAAAAGCTCTACCCCTTGCCTCAGGAATGACCGAATCTGCAAGCATGGCATCCCGAACAGGACCCCTTATGCCACGACCAAACCAGCCTGCAGAGCGAATCAAGAGCACCTGAGGCCAGGTGCTGGCAAAGGCGAAAAGACCGGTTGTCAGGCCGGTCAATAAGTATCCTGCGACGGCAATAGGTTTCCGCCTGCCGATACGATCGCTGAACCAGCCTGCACCGAGCTTTACAAAAGAGGAGATAGCATCAGATACCCCTTCGATAATTCCCAGGGCAGAAGCGGGTGCACCTATGGATATTAGAAAGAGCGGTAGTATAGCGGTAGCCATCTCATGGCCTGCATCGCTTAAAAAGCTGGATAGCGACATACCGAAGATATTACGGTTGAGCCAACCAGCGCTAGTTGAAGTGGATTTCACTATTACCTACCAACATACCTTATTTTGGTAGGCGTCATCAGCCTTGAAGGCAGTTCAGGCATCAAGCCTTGGCGGACTCCATCGCCTGGATATCGAAGATAACACGCAGTTTAAGTTATAAGTGTTTCCCATGGCGGTTCTGTTTCATTTTGTTGTTCGGCAAGAGTAGCTGTGTTTAAATGATGATGGTCCCTTTAATGCCATCCCAAAAAGAAGATGATATGCCGTAAAGTTATAAACATTAAAGTGCCAGCACCAGAAGAGATATAACCAGTGTCAAGGCCATGGCAGTACCCACCAGCCATAGTGCTCTGGCAATGTCCTCTTTATGAGGCTCTGATCCCTCATTCAGGAGGACATAGTATCCGGGCTTATCTAAACGCATGCCAAGCGCGCCTGCTACTGCAGACATGGGCCAGCCTGAATTGGGGCTAGGCGTTTTGCCATGGTCTCTGAAGGCAGTTGTCAAGGCCTTCCTTGCCCTTCCGGGATTGGACAGGGCTATGAGAATTATGGAAAGCCTCGCTGGAATGTAGTTGGCCAGATCATCCAGATGTGCTGGTATGAACCCCATATAGATCAGATCCTTGGTCTTATAGCCCAGCATGCTATCCATGGTGGAGATGGCTTTAAAGCCCAGTGCAGCCTCAAGCCCCAGGCCGAATGGCTCAAAGAGCAGGTAGTAAAATATAGGTGACAGAACGGAATCAACGTAATTCTCGGATAACGACTCTATCACTGCGGACCTAGCCTGTTCTGGGGTTAAGCTTTCTGTCTTCCTGCCAACTAAGGCCGGGAGCATGCTTTTAGCCGAGTTTAGATCATCATCTATTGCCTGTCCAATGCTCTTAGATGTCTCCAGGAGACACCTGACTGCAAAGGTGGACTTGAGCAGGTAAGCAGCCACAAGCAGGCCCAGTGCCGGATGTATCAGGCTGGCTGCATAAACAAGGATGTAGCCGGAAGCAATTGTACAAAATATGACTAGGACAGCCACAGCCAAGCCGCCAGTCCTGGTATTGGGCATCAGCTTACGCAATCGAGATATCAACCGGCCTATCCAGATGACAGGATGTATGAATGTAGGTGGTTCTCCTACCAATATATCGAACGCTGCCGCCAGGGCAAATATTTCCAATCCATTCAAAGCTTCTTTCCCTTCTTCAGGTCATCTTCAAATATTCCATGGCAATTCCTGGTAAGTCCTAGCACAGATGATTTAGCTTAAAAAATGGTTAATATATAATTAAAAGGAATTTATATACCTTTCAATCTCCCAGGGATGGACAAAGGTATTGTAAGCTTCCCATTCCATCATGCCAAGCCTCATGATATTCTCAAAGACGTGCTCGCCCAGGGCCTCACGTATAACTTTGTCATCCTCCAAGAAGTCCAATGCCTCCTTGAGGTTAGCAGGCAGTGTCCTAATTCCCAGAGATTTCCGTTCAGCCTCCGATAGATGGTAGACGTTTTGATCCACGGGCTCTCCTGGATCGATGCTTCTGCTTACGCCGTCCAGACCTGCAGCGAGGATGGCAGCAAATGTCAGGTAAGGGTTACAGGTAGGATCTGGCGAGCGAAACTCCAGGCGAGTGGAGAGGCCTCGGCCTGCTGGCACCCTTATGAGCGATGACCTATTCGGCCCTGACCAGCTTATGTAAACGGGAGCCTCAAAGCCTGATACAAGGCGTTTATAAGAGTTTATGAGAGGATTGGCAACTGCGGTTATAGCGCTGGCATGTTCAATCAGGCCGCCTATAAAGTGTTTTGCCAGGCAGCTGATTCCCATGGGCATCTCTGGATCAAAGAACGCATTCTCATCGCCCCGGAAAAGGGAGATGTTGACGTGCATTCCAGTTCCTGCAGCACCATAGATGGGCTTGGGCATGAAGGTTGCACGCAGGCCCTCTTTCATGGCAATCGTTTTTGTAACATACTTGAATGTGACCACTCTATCAGCGTTCTTGAGAGCATCATCGTAGACAAAATCAATCTCATGCTGGCCCTTGGCCACCTCGTGATGGGATGCCTCAACTACGAAGCCCATCTCAGTCAAGGCCCTGATGATCTCCCTCCTGACATCTTCGGCTAGGTCTACAGGCCCCAGGTCAAAGTAACCTCCGTAATCATGAGGTGTGGTTGCAGAGCCACCGTTTTGTTTCTCAAAGAGGAAGAACTCCAGCTCAGGGCCGACGTTCATTGTGTATCCTATCTCTTTGGCCCGTTCGAGCTGGCGTTTCAGGACAAACCTCGGATCTCCCTCGAAGGGTTTTCCGTTGGGGTGATGGACATCGCAGATGAATCTGGCTTCGTTAGCCCCTTCCTTCGATCTCCAGGGAAGGGTAGCAAAGGTGGATACATCAGGCCTCAAAATCATGTCCGATTCTTGAATTCTAGCAAAGCCCTCGATCGATGAGCCGTCGAAAGCGATTCCGCTTTTTAATGCCTTCCCCAGGCGATTAACAGGGACTGCTACGTTTTTTACTATCCCCTGGACATCCGTAAACTGTAACCTGATGGTTTCAATATTCTTTTCTTGGGCCGCCTTGAGCACCTGTTCATCTGAGTACATGTTTGCCTGCACCAACCTGCTC
Source organism: uncultured Methanotrichaceae archaeon (assembly GCA_964639235.1). Classification (GTDB taxonomy): domain Archaea; phylum Halobacteriota; class Methanosarcinia; order Methanotrichales; family Methanotrichaceae; genus CAZXDN01. The sequence continues at coordinate 128,465 of CAZXDN010000001.1, forward strand.
GTTATTTCGCTTTTTCCCAGGTGTCATCAGCCTTTTGGGCAGTTTTGGCTTAACGCCAAGGCGGACCCCATCGCCTGAAATGCAGCTATGCTCTCAAGGCTTGGTTATAATAATTTCCGTTGCTTTAGAGAGATCGTCGATTTTCACCGGAATACTTTAATCTTAAGTAAATAACTTAATGGGGCTGGTGGTGATGGAGTCCACCCTCAACCGCCCCTATGGCTGATGACTCCTGATCAAGAGGTCAATCATGCCAGATTTCAAGAAGCTTATCCAATATATCGATAAGAGGCAGGTCAAAGAGGGCGGCGGAATTGGATACTCATTTGTGAAGGATCTTCCTCCCAATATAAAAGATACCTTTTTCGCTTTAAGCTGCCTGAAAATGGTTGAGGCCACATCCCCTGATCACAAGGTCGTTCGTTTCCTTTCCAGCTACGATGAGTTCGACTTCTATGGGGCTTATTATGCCACAAAGTGCCTGAAGCTGGTTGGTGCAAAAGTTCAGGTTCAGGATGGGATGCTCAGATGGAGTTTTGAAGGAAATGAAAGGGTCATGCCATACAGCGTACCCTCTACGCCCCTTATTCGCTATCTAAAGTATGAGGTGTACGGGGCATACGGCTCAAGTATATTTTCATCTCCCCTAAGCGCCCTCTTAAAGAGGATAGAGCTTGAAAAGCCTATTATCAATCCAAGCCTGATCAAATCGTTATTGACGCTATTATCGAATGGCCGCCTGGATATAATGACTGCATATATGACCCTGGAGATATTGAAGGCCATAAATATGCAAGGCCATCCGGTCTCGATCCCTTCTGCAGCTTTGAACGGCGTCAGGCAATTCTTATCACGCTGTACTACTCGAAGAGGGTATGTCGCAAATCCTACTAGTAGCTCGGTGACCCTTGAAACTACCTATGCAGGCCATAGGATCGCACGATATATTGGCCTTCCTGATCCCTTGGGAATTTGCAGCTTCATCGATGAGCTGCAGAATGAGAATGGAGGCTTTAGGCGGACGACCTTCGGCGGCATTTCCACTCTGGAATCGTGCTATCTGGCTTTGAGCACCATTTTTGATGACAGCGCTCCAGAAGGATTAGCAGATCTAAAGCGGTGAGAGAATGATGTACTTTGATAAAGTCTTGCAGTCAGCGATACATCATAGCCGACCTGAAAAGAGGATTGAAATGATTCACATCCTTGGAGAGCTGCATGATGATCGGGCTCTAGACGCATTAAAGGATATTTTATCAGAACCAGATATCTATATTGTCTCTGAGGCTGCTATGGCCATTGGAAAGATCGGTGGCTCAAAAGCTATGGAGCTGCTAAAAACCATCATGGATCATCCCTCATTTTTAGTCCGGGGGAAAGCGGCCCTATCCATAGGAATGATAAACAATCCTGAAAAAGACTTCTTGCTAAATCAGATGACGAAAGATAAGAGTCCTTATGTTGTAGGATGTGCACTGCGCTCCCTAAATAATAGTCATATTAGTCGAACGACAAATGAACAAATTGCTTGAAATCCGAGGTTCTGCTATGCGAAGCGATATAACCAAGCTAGGCAAAGAGAGGGCTCCTCATAGGGCTCTCTACAAGGCTACGGGCATCACAGACGAAGAGATAGACCGACCTTTCATAGGAATTGCCAACTCCTCGAACGAGTTCATTCCAGGGCATATACATCTGGATAAAATTGCTCAGGCGGTAAAGGCTGGCATCAGGATGGCTGGAGGCGTTCCATTCGAGTTCCAGACTATTGGGATATGCGATGGTATCGCTATGGGCCATAGCGGCATGAAGTTCTCCTTGCCCAGCCGAGAGCTGATCGAGGACTCAATAGAGATCATGGCCGAGGCCCATCAACTGGATGGGTTGGTTCTAATTCCCACCTGCGATAAGATAGTTCCTGGCCATCTCATGGCTGCTGGAAGGCTGGACCTGCCCACTATTGTAGTCACAGGAGGTCCCATGCTCCCAGGATACGGATGCGATCGAAATCTGGACCTGATAGATGTCTTCGAGGGCTGGAATAAAGGTGGCGATACTCTAGCTACTCTTGAAGAAACAGCCTGTCCAGGTGCAGGTTCCTGTGCAGGGCTATTCACGGCTAATACGATGGCCTGTATGACAGAAGCTATGGGTTTGAGCTTGCCGGGTTGCGCTACCATGCATGCTGTAGATGCCAGGAAAATGCGTCTGGCCAAGAAATCGGGCATGAAGATAGTGGAGTTAATACAAGAAGGTCTGACTGCCAGGAAGATCGTCAGCGCAAAGTCCATGGAAAACGCTGTTCGAGTGGATATGGCCATTGGAGGTTCCACCAATACAGCACTTCATTTGCCAGCTATTGCATCCGAGTTTGGTATAAACCTGGAGTTGGATACCTTTGACAAGCTCAGCAGAGAGACACCTCATCTGGTCAACCTGAGGCCTGGCGGTCCCTACCATTTAATTGACCTGGAACGTGCAGGAGGCATCCCTGCAGTTATGAACCGCCTGAAATCCATGCTGAACCTCGATGCTATGACTGTTACAGGAAGGACTATGGGCGATGAAATTGCAAAGTTCAGCCCAATCAATCCCAAAACCAATGAAGAGGTTATAGCGACCTTAGATTCACCTGTGCATACAGAAGGCGGCATCGCCATACTTCATGGAAGCCTGGCTCCAGAGGGATCTGTGGTTAAGCAGATTGCTGTATCCAAGTCCATGATGGTTCATAAAGGCCCTGCAGTGGTCTTCAATTCCGAAGAGGAGTCAATGGCTGGAATAGTAAACGGCAGGGTCAAGGCAGGAGATGTTGTAGTAATAAGATACGAGGGGCCAAAAGGCGGTCCGGGAATGAGAGAGATGCTTGCTCCCACATCTGCCATAGCAGGAGCGGGTCTAAGCGAGTCTGTGGCACTTGTAACAGATGGAAGGTTTAGCGGAGGTACACGCGGACCATGTGTTGGTCATGTATCTCCTGAGGCTGCAGTAGGCGGACCCATTGGGCTGGCTGAAGATGGAGATATTATCCTGGTAGATATAACATCGAGGAGAGTAGATCTCTTAGTAGATGAAAAAGAGCTAGCCAGGAGAAAGGCTAATTGGCATCTGCCAGAGTCCAAGGTGAAGATGGGAGTTCTGGAAAGGTACAGGCGGTCGGTAACATCTGCCAGCAAGGGAGGTGTTCTAAGGTAATCGCAATTTTCTGCAGAATTATTTTTTGGTATATATAAAACTTGATAAAAGAATACTATGGCCGCTCAATCTCCTTCAAAACTCGTGCCAGATCCTCTTTCTGAACAGGTTTTACAATGTAATCGTTCATACCAGCTTTAAGACATTTCTCTAGATCGCCTTCCGTTGCAAGGGCCGTAATGGCTACTATCCTCGGACCATTATCTGGCCAGCGCTGGCGGATAATTCGCGTGGCCTCCACCCCATCCATCTCCGGCATCCTCAGGTCCATCAGCACCACATCGTAATTCTGGCGTTCCAGTGCCTGCAATGCTTCTATCCCGTTGGCTACTACATCGGCCCTGTAGCCTAATTTCTTTAGCATCTGTATGGCAACCTTTTGGCTAGATACGTTATCTTCAGCTAGCAGTATTCTCAAAGGGCTGCTCTTAATGGACTGACCAATTGCAGATGCCATTGCCTGTGACCTGGCTGAATCCTTTGGCAATATGTCTCTCTTGAGGAGTGTATCCATTTTAGGCAATATCTCTGTTAAGACTCTATGCATCTGTGAGGGCTTGATGGGCTTGGTGAGACATGCATGGTTGGGAGGCACATGCTTTCCAAGAGATGTTAGAAGCACTAACGGCAGACTTTTATTGTATTTCCTGATCTCCTCTTCAATTTCAAGGCTATCCTTAGTCTGTAGATCCATATCCAGGATAGCGATATCAAATTCATCGCCCCGCGCGATGTACTTCAGCGCCTCCTGGCCTGATGAGGCAACCATGGGTATCATGCCCCAGTCATAAACCTGTCTGCCCAAGATTCGGCGGTTGATCTTATTTTCCTCAACTATAAGGACTCTCTTACCTATAAGCTGAGGAGAGACAGATATGATCTGAGGCTCCAATTGGCCTGCAGATGTCTTAATGGTGAAACGGAACGTCGAGCCCTTGCCAGGCTCAGACTGCGCCCAGATTCTTCCGCCCATCAACTCTACCAGCTTTTTAGATATGGCCAGGCCTAAGCCCGTTCCGCCGTACAGTCGAGTGGTTGACGGCTCCATCTGGCTGAATGGTTGGAACAGGAGGTTCATTCGATCCTCAGGTATGCCTATGCCTGTATCCTGAACGGCAAACTCAACCCTATTATTTTTCAAGCTTGAGACAGAGAGCACGACGTCACCCTCATCTGTGAACTTGATCGCATTGGACAGCAGGTTAATCAAGACCTGCCGAAGCCTTCCAGGGTCACCTATAATTTCGTCTGGAGCATTTTTATCGATTATATAGGCCAGATTTAATTGCTTCTCAGATGCCTGATACGCCATCAGGTCAATGGCTTCCTCAACGCACTTTCGCAGGTTGAACTGGTACTCCTCCAGAACCACCTTATCGCTTTCCATCTTGGAGAAGTCCAGGATATCGTTGATTAGAGAGAGAAGAGCATCACCGTTAATCCTGATGGTCTCAAGGTTATCCTTCTGCTCAGGGCTCAAGGGATCATCCGCTTCATCTAAAAGAAGCTCAGTAAATCCGAGGATGGAGTTCATCGGCGTCCTGATCTCGTGGCTCATATTGGCCAAAAATTCAGACTTAGCCCGCACAGCTGCTTCAGCTGTCTCCTTGGCCTTCTGCAGCTCTTCGTTGGTTTTTACAAGCTCAGCGGTCCTTTCTTTGACCTTCTGCTCCAGCTCATCATGAGCTTTTTGCAGCTCCTCTTCAGCCCTCTTTCGATCGGTTATATCCAAGATTGAGAGCCTGTACTCTGTTCCAACCTTATCGTGAACTATGCCCTCAATGTAGACATCGATCTTCCCGCCAGCGCTATTCAGAAGTCTCAGCTCGCAAGTCTGCTTGAGTTCAGTAATGCAGGCTTCACGGCAAAAAGATTCGAAAATCGGCCGATCCTTTTTAACAATAAAAAGCTCGAATAGCCTATTTAACAGATAGCGTCTTTCCGCTCCAAGGAGCTTGGCCCCGGCCAGGTTAACCTCACGGATAATCTTATGCTCATCAAGCGTGAATAAACCCAGTGGAGCGAAATCATAGAGATCGGAATATTTTGCCAGCGCAAATTCTGTTTCAAGCTTTGCCGCTTTCAGCTCTTCATTTTGCATCTCAAGCTCGATCTGGTGGACCTGAAGCTCATGAACCAGCACCTTAGGATCTCCAATCTCCTTTTCTTCCAAGGACTCTGAATTGCTTCCTCCATCCTCCAGCTTAGACTCGGCCTTTTGGCGCAAATCGCTATCCTTATCCTGTATCTTGTTATCTTGGTTGGACTTCATGGCATCTCATGCCCTTTCAGATTGAGGGTTTGTCTCTTTGCGGTCAGTCACGTCTTCCATGGCCAGGAGGATTAGATGCTTCTTTAAATCCTCAAGCACTATCCTTCGAGCATTGAGAAGCATCCTTTTTTGACCGATCCTTGGAAAGCGATGCTCTACCAGGAAATCCTCAACTTTGGAGTTCTGGGGAAGGACGTTCTCCAGAAGCTTCCTAAGTTCAGGGATATCCCATTGACCATTTCCGAGGTCATAAAGAAGCTGACCTTCAGTCTCCTGAGGCGATACATCGAATATCTTATAAAATGATGGATTGGCTGAAATAATCCTTAGGTCACCATCCAGGATCATCAGAGGTTCCCGGATTGTGCGAATAATTCCCTCTGATAACTCTGTGCGCTCTTTAAGGTTAGACGATGCTTTTTTCAATTCAGTGATATCCACAAAGGTGAGAACAGCTCCATCGATGACATTTTCAGTCGTCCTATAGGGCACGATATGTACACGGTACCAAACTCCCTTTTTTGTCTGGACCTCAACTGACATGGGCACAAGGCTTGATAGCACCTTATTTATATCGTCGACCAGATCAGTGTAATGGAGATTGCTTGAGATATCAGTTATTGGCCGGCCTATATCGTTTGATATCAGGTTAATGATCTCTGTAGCCTGCGACGTAAACCTCTTGATCTTCAGGTTGTTATCTACAAATATGGTAGGTATACGAGTGCTGTTGAGGATATTGGTCATATCGTTGTTGGCCAAAGTCAGATCATCGTTCTTTGATTGAAGCTCAGAGTTGAGCGTTACCAGCTCCTCGTTTAAAGACTGCAGCTCCTCCTTAGATGTCACTACCTCTTCGTTGGTAGATTGAAGCTCCTCGTTTGTCGACTGGAGTTCCTCGTTTGCAGATTTCAGTTCCTCTTGAGATGTCTCCATCTCTTCGATGACCGTCTGAAGATGCTCCTTGGTGCTTTGCAGCTCCTTTTCGAGCGCCTGATTAATTTCCTTAAGTTGTGCAACAGGTGCTGATTTATCCTCAGAGGGTATTGGCTCCGGAGGTGGGACCTCTATGTCCTCAAACTCAATTGCCAGGAGACCACGCAAGGACTCGGGGTCGTTCAAGGGCGTGACCTTCAGGTTGATAGGCTGGTCAGACCCATTGGTCTTGACCGATAGACCTCTCATTATTACCCTTTGCTTATCCTTATTCGCTTTGCGAATGGCAATGCCTAGTTCTGCCTTCAAACCTTCACGAGCCATCGAGTAGATGTTAAAGTTCACTTTTCCTACAGGCGGTTCAAGGTACTTTCCTGTTCTGCGCGTTGTATAGAGGATATCGCCACAATCGTTGATTAGTACAACGGGCGGGACGATTTGCTGTATGATGAACTTCTGGGCTGCCTCTGCAATGTTGGCCTCGGAATATTTTTTCTCTTCTCTTTCGCCCTTCATCCTGGGCTCGATTGGTATAGGCGATATTGGAAACTCAATAACCCCTCTGCGAGAAATTGATGCATCCCTGCGCTCGAATATTTTCCATTTCGGATCTATTGGTGTGAAAAGGTCGGTAAAATCGCCTATCGACTCGGATGATCCCAGAAAGAGGACCCCACAGGGATTCAGGGAGTAATAAAACAATGGAAAAAGCTTTTTTTGGAGCTTGGAGCTTAAGTAAATGAGTAGGTTTCGGCAGCTCAAGATGTCCAGCTTTGTGAAGGGTGGATCGGTAAGGACGTTTTGAACTGCAAATATGACCATCTCCCGAATCTCCTTCTTGACCCGGTAGCGATCGTCCTCTTTTATGAAGAAACGCTCCAGGCGCTCAGGCGTGACATCAGCCACGATGTTTGCAGGATAAACTCCCTGGCGGGCTACATCAATTGCTTCTTTATCTATATCTGTAGCATAAATCTGTATCTTGAAGTTATACTTTTGCTGCATCTCCGCCAGGTGCTCTTTGAGGATAATGGCAATTGAATAAGCCTCCTCGCCTGTCGAGCAGCCCGCAGTCCAGATTCGAATAGCATCTCCGGGCTTCTTGCTTTTTACCAACTGAGGAATGGCATCCTTCTTCAGGGATTCGAATGCCTCAGGCTCCCTGAAAAAGCTCGTGACTCCGATTAAAAGCTCTTTAAAGAGCGAATCGATTTCGTCGGGATTTTCCTGGAGGAATCGGACGTAATTATTTATATCTATAATCTGGTGGACGCTCATCCTCCGTTCGATTCGGCGGTTAACGGTGCTCTTCTTGTAGAGGCTGAAATCGTTTCCTGTTTGAGCCCTGACAAGCGCAAAAATCTTTTGCAGCCCTCCAGAAGCATCCTCCTTCTCGGCAGGAGGGAGTTCTCTTATCTGGTAGTATTGATGAGCATGCTTAATCAGCCTATCAGGCAGATCCCGAGCAGATGCAACGTAATCAACAAGACCTGTATTTATGGCGCTTTGAGGCATGCCGCTATATTTGGCAGACTGAGGGTCCTGGACCATCACAGTTCCCAGTTTCTCCTTGATGGCTTTGAGGCCGAGTGTGCCATCAGATCCCATTCCTGAAAGGATGATTGCGATTGCCTTTTCCCTCTGATCCTCAGCCAGGTGTCTGAAGAAGAAATCGATAGGCATTCGTAGGCCGCGAGGCATGGAAGGTTCAAGCAACTGCAAGATTCCATGCATGATTGTCATGTCTTTGTTTGGAGGGATTATGTAGATATGATCAGGTTCAACCTTCATACCGTCCTCTGCCTGCAATACCTTCATTGATGTGGCGCGCTGCAGTAGCTCGGGCATGAGTCCCTTATGGGTCGGATCGAGGTGGGGGACAAGCACAAATGCCAATCCAGTATCATTAGGCATATTTCTGAAGAATTCCTCGAATGCCTCCAGGCCGCCAGCTGAACTGCCCATTCCCACGATATATAACGGATTCTTTTGGCCGCTCTCTGCTGGCGCGCTTTCCTTCAAAGAAGAATCGGATGGTTCTTCAAGATCTTGATTAGCTTCGGGATCGGTATCCATGTGACTTTACCCTCTATCGATTGGTATAATATGGACTGGCTACATACTGCATTTCTTCGCAACTGATATGCATAATATCTATTTAATATCTCTGACGGAAGAGGTTAATGCTAGTCGCTTCCATCGTTAAGTCATCCTGGTAAACTGTTCCTGGCCACTGGACCTTATTTAAGCTTAATTTCCAGCATATCGGTTCCTGTCGCGCCAGCCTTTGAACATGCATCTATTTGAGAAGTCGCGGATTAAGTATCAACTATTGGAAATGATCGGATATAGAACTAACTTACGTGGAATGGAGATCTGTGTATCATGATCGTCATGCTTATGCTCAATAATATGACCTAAAAATCGAGTTTTCGCCAAATATGCAAACAGAACGGTAAATATATATCATTCAGGCCTGCCCTTTGTTACCAGGTCAGTCAAGAGCGGTGCTATATCAGCCAATGGCACAACGAAGTCTACATCATCAATTCTTATAGCAGCCTCCGGCATGCTGGGTACCTCTGGGTCCTCTTGAGCGATTGTCTTTCCACCCGCCTTCTTTACAGCCAGAGATCCTATAGCGCCGTCCTGGCCGGCTCCTGTCAGGATTACGGCTATTGCCCTGTCCTTATAGCTGATCGCCATGGTCACAAATAGGACATCTGCAGCTGGCCTGACGAACTGGACCCTATCGAGCGATGAAAGGGTGAGAGTTCCATCAGGATTCACCATCAGGTGCTTGTTCGGCCTTGCCGTATAGATTGTACCCTTGATAAATCTCTCTCCATCCTCCGCCTGTTTGACCTTCAATGATGTGGATCTGCTGAGGATCTCTGCCAGGTAGCTCTCGCTTTGCGGGCTTATATGCTGGACTATCATTATGGCTGCAGGCAAATCTGAAGGAAGTCGAGAGACTACTTCAGTTATTGCCTTGAGGCCGCCAGAAGAGGCGGCAATGGCTATAACATCAAAAAAGCTGCCGTCAGATTGCATATATCTTATCAGTGCTTAAAGAGATATTAAGGTATTTGAGAAGGATAAGCGCCTGGCGTATGGATTGCTCCTGGAGAGTTTTAGCAATGTTAATCGCAATTGTTTTAGGCTCTATCGGAGGTAAATATCAATACTTAGTGAACTTAATTCAAGAATAATTCAAGTACTTGTGATACTATGGCGCACCCTTAAATGTAAAGCAGAGAAGTGTGCAAAAATGAGTAAACTGAGTCCTTGAATACTGACTTTGACCATGTTGATTTAAGGGATAGATAATATTCTTAGGACTTACGCACTTGAAAGGGCCCTTATTTATATCGCAAGTTATATTTAGCTACATGGATAGAGTATTATAACTAAATGAATCCTGCTAAATGCGATGACCTTGATTACATTAACTTCCTGTTAGCATCAGTCGATGTATTTACCTGTACAGAAGCAGCTAGATGTTATATGGATGAGGATAATAGGCCCTCGCATGATGCTTTTACTCGTCTTCTTCGAAGACAGCCTCCAGATACAAAAGGATTATGGAACGAGGTAAAAGACAGTATTCAACCTCAAAAAGGTTTCTTAATCATCGACGATACGGTCCTCGATAAACCGTATGCTAAAAAAATGGATCTGGTTTATCACCATTGGAGTGGAAAACATCATAGAGTAGTTAGCGGCATCGATATCATCACAACGCTCTGGACTAATGGAAACGCCATGATTCCAGTAGATTTCAGAATTTACGATAAAGATAATGATCTTAAAACAAAAAATGATCATTTCAGAGATATGCTGGAAGAAGCAAAAGCACGAGACTTTTTCCCTGAAGGTGTTATTTTCGATAGCTGGTATGCTAGTATAGATAATCTTAAAACTATTCGGAAATATAATTGGCATTGGTTGACCAGATTGAAGAAAAATAGGTCAGTGAACCCTGATAATACTCGAAATATGCAAATCCAGGATATAGATATACCTCCTGGTGGAAGAGTTGTACATTTGAAAGCCTATGGCTTCATAAAAGTATTCAAGATTGTCGCTAAAGACGGAGACATCGAGTACTGGGCAACCGATCTGCTTGATATGAAGGAAACAGATCGCGATAAATTAGGTGGGTATTCCTGGAAGATCGAAGAATATCATAGAGGAATTAAGCAATTCTGTGGAGTGGAAAACTGTCAAGCCAGGATTAGTCAATCTCAAAGAGCACATATTTTGTTCTCCCTAAGAGCTTTTATTAGATTAGAAATTGAAAGGCTATTCTCTGGCATAAGTTGGTTTGAATATAAAAGGCAAATCATCCGTGATTCTATTAAAGCTTTTATAAAATTCCCCAACTATTCATTTGCAGGAGGAGCAACTGCGTAAGTCCTAATTCTGAATAATAGTGGCAAAGTATTGCGTGCAGGTAGGCCCTGCAGGTGGTTAGTTCTGTGAAAGTATAGGGCAATCCTTCATTTCACATGGGAGAGGGCCTCCTGGTATGTGAAGATCTCCTTCAGGATTTGGACTGACCAGTCCTTATGGCCCAGTTTGCTGCAGATCTTCTCCAATAGAGCTATCTGGGTCTCCGTGGGTACATTCCTGCAAGAGAGGGACTCATATAATTCCAATCCAGTTGGTCCCAGCTTTCTGGAGCCTAGGAAGTCCACCACCTGAAAGAGGGGCTCCTGTGAGCAGTCCACTAGCTCGAAATCAGCCTCAGGCTCACTCTGATGCTTCTGAGCTTTCAGATCCTGCAGCTGCCTCTGCAGGCTTTCCAGCTTTGAGTGCATAGATTTGTCAATGGCGGTCTAGAAATGCCCAATTATGGCGGGATAAAAGTGCTCAGGTAT
>CAZXDN010000002.1:0-2212 GCA_964639235.1 uncultured Methanotrichaceae archaeon
CAAGCCTAAAGTGTCCCCGCCGGAGGCAGGGTCAGGGGGCCGTCCGGCCTTGAGGACACTCGGTTGTTAGCGCTAACCCAGAAGGAAAGAGAGCAAGCACAGTCTATAACCGAGCTGCAGTTAGAATGAGCGGCGGCCAAACCAGAAACAGATGTGATAGGCATAACCCAGTGTGATCAGGGGACCGTCTGGCCTTGAGAGGCACTCAGTTGTTAGTGCTAACCCAGAAATAGATATAATAGATAGAATCATCGCCAAGCTATGTGATCTAGCATGCCATAGATATCTGCTTTTTTAGATAATTCAGAGATCAAAATAAATTTGTGCATATTCACCCTGTCACAAGATGATAGCTACAAGCAGCACTCGTCGGCACCACGCTTACGGAACTCCTGGGAATGCTGGCTTCAAGCGAGGATTTGATCCTGTTGACTGTATCCTGGACCTCGCACATCTTCTTATCGCCATCGAACTCTAGATGTAGCTCGATGTACACGCTATTTCCTGACCTTCTGGAACGCACATCGTGTAGAGCAATGTAATCGTCGAAGAAGGCTGCGAGTTCCCGAACGATCACCAGCTGAAGTTCTTCGTCCAGTGTCTTGTCGAGCAGGTCCGGAAGCGATGAGGAGATGACCCTGTAGCCCGATGTCAGCAGGAAACCGACGATGACGAAAGAGGCGACCGGGTCGATATAGAGCGACCATCCATAATGAGAGAAAGCAAACGTCGCGATGAGAGCCGCGAGAACAGAGAAATCTGAGAATGCCTTTGTCCTGAAGAGCCGCCATTGGGAGTCCATAATAGGAGAGGGCTCTTTTTTATTGAGGCGATAGTTCTTCTGCCACAGCCACGTGTTCATGCCAACCCCTATGACCATCAGGATGACGCCGAGCTTTGCGCCTTCGTGTACCAGCTCTTCTGGCATCGCAATCCTGTAGATGGCAACGAAGAAGACTAGCAAAAGAGAGATGAACATCACACCGCCGGTGATGGCTGAGGTCGTAGTCTCCATCTTTCCCATGCCGTAATCGTACTTGCCAACACCGCCTTTCGCCATCTTCCTGATGGTGATATAGGCGAAAAATGTGGCCAGGATCTCGTTTGCGCACTTCACAGCATCGGCAAAGAGCACTATCGAGCCTGAGAGGACCGCTGCTGCTACATCTGGGATCCAGAGAACGAAATCGACAATCAGGCTGGCAAGAACAGTATGCTGCTTTTGTGCGTAGCTTCCCTCCACTTCAGAAGATCCAAAGGCGTGCGACATCTCGGATGTCTATCAGTCACAATAGGCTAAAAGGATTGCCAATAGAGGAGCCGAGGAGCTCAGGGAGGAACTCACAAAGACATGCGATACTGAAAAGATCAGCAGGACCTGTGCCATCAAAGAGTTAAAACTGGAGAGGTAGCTTTTCCTCATCTCCAGCGCTAGACGACCTCATTTCCTGACTGGAAATCCAGGACTTGATGGCGATAATCCCGCCAGATCTCGGGGCGCACTGTCAGCTCTGCTTAAAGTCCATGTAAAGCACCGCAGCCAAATGCGCTCTAACCCCGGCACAGGGAAATCCTGGGCAGGTCACCTCCAGTCCTCTGAGGCAGATTTGTATGCAGCCTTCTCGAAGGTCAGGTTGTCACCCGGACCCGGAATGCACCTGATCCCATACCACTTCTCAAGCATTGCTTTGAGCCTTACCAGGAACTCAGAGAGCCACTGCCGCCTCAACTCCAGGCTCATGGACTGGAGGTCTACACCAAGCTCGGATGCCTTGGACTCTGCGATCTCCTCAATGGCAGCTTTTGGCAAGATTATCTGGACCACGACCCAGAACTCGTGCTCATCCAGGTCCACAACGAAGTCGCAGCCTCCAACTCTTGCAACGTCGCCGGGGTCGAGCCTGCGCGCCCTGGCCCTGATCGCAGCCAATCCCATTGCCTTGAAGACCTCTGACTGCATCGCCAATTGAGCTGCCCTCTCCACCTTTGCCTCGTCTTCCATCGTGATCCATCTCGCTATAGCGTAGCGTCTCAGGCAGAAGATCTGTCCTGGGAGGCTAAAACAGTTTGGCATCGTGTGCAGCTATTTGAACTCGATTAAATGATTGGAACTTCCTGAAAAACCAGTCTGGAGAAAGAGACGAGCTGCCTCGATGATTTCATAAACTTTGGAGAAGAAATAGTGGTCCCTGGTCAGAAAAGTTAGAGAAGC
>CAZXDN010000002.1:2312-3945 GCA_964639235.1 uncultured Methanotrichaceae archaeon
GAAGATGAGAAGAACGGATGTTCGATTCACAGCGACCATAGAAAGCTTCTTCAGATATTTGATAGAGGTGTCTTGAACAATGGTTAAAGTCACAATAGATAGAGAAGGATGCATAAGCTGCGGCAACTGCTGGACCACATGCCCCGATTTCTTTGAGCCCAATCCGGAGGACAACCAGAGCCAGATAATTGAGAAGTTCAGGAGGGGAAGCATTGGAGAAGGAGAAGCTCCCAACAACCAGCAGACATGCGTCAAGGAGGCCGAAAAGATGTGCCCGGTACAGGTGATATATGTGGAGTGAGAAAGTGGATGCAGCGAACATAACGGGCTTTTTTTATGCGAGAAATATTGCCAGAAATGCTCAAAAAAATTCTTCAGGGAACTTCAGCTCTGATCCTGGCGAATTAGAGGCAGAACGTCCCTGCCATATCTCTCCAGGAAGTCCTTCTGAGGCCCTGGCGAATGGAAGAACAGGTGAGTAAATCCCAGGTCTATGTGCTTTTTGGCGTACCTGAGGTGCTCCTCAGGGTCTGCTGAGATGCAGGACTTCTGCTCTATGGTGTCGGCCCCCACTGCTTCGCCGTTTTTGGCAGACATCTTAGGCGTGTAGATGTTCTGATCGAAGAGGGCAGGGATGAAAGCTCCTCCCCAGTACTTCTTTATTTCACCTATGGCCGATTCCTTATCGTCTGTGTAAGCCACCCAGAGCTCTATCATCTTTGGCATCCTGGAGGGGTCCTTGTCCATCGATTTGGCACCATCATCGAAGCTCTTCACGATCTTCTTGTAAACATCTGGCTTCTCTCCGCCAACTGTGATCAGGCCGTCTCCGTACTTGCCGGCAAAGTCTGCGCTCTCAGGCACCATTGATGAGATGTAGATAGGCATAGGCTCATCTGGCCTGGTGTACAGCCTGGCCTTCCTGATGCTGTAGTAGACTCCCTCGTGGCTGATCTCCTGGCCAGACCAGAGCGCCCGGATCAGGTCTACGGCCTCCAGAAGGCGCTCCTGGCGCTCCAGGTAATCCGGCCAGAAGGCAGTTGACGAGAACTCGTTCAAGGCCTCGCCCGTTCCCACGCAGAGATAGGCCCTTCCAGGAGCCATGACTCCAAGAGTCGCAGAGGCCTGGGCAACTATCGCAGGGTTATATCGAATTATAGGGCAGGTAACTCCAGTTCCAAGCTCGATCTTCTTTGTCTTTGCAGCGGCAGCTCCAAGCCAGGTCCAGGAGAAGCAGGCCTGGCCCTCCTCACTCCAGGGGTGAAAATGGTCGCTGATGTTTATAGAATCGAACCCAGACGCCTCTGCAGCTACTGCGCCCTCAAGCAGCTCATTTGGCGGATACTGTTCAGGTCCCGCCTTCCATCCCAGCTTCAGCATATGCAGATCAACACCTCGACATTTAATTCAAGAATTAGCTCGACAATTATTTGCAACTTTTTGCAGATAAATTTTTGGAGAGATCAAGCCGAGGCCTGCTTGAGAGCTTGAAAGGCCAGAGAGCTTCCAGTTGTAAGCCTGCCAAAAAAGTTCCCTGACCCATCCAGAGGTAGCATGCATAATTTGCAGCCTATGGATGGATCAGATGAGATCAAGCTTAAGCTCGATCAGTACGAGATGGACGAGGTGCCAG
>CAZXDN010000002.1:4045-105776 GCA_964639235.1 uncultured Methanotrichaceae archaeon
GGATCAGATGAGATCAAGCTTAAGCTCGATCAGTACGAGATGGACGAGGTGCCAGTTACGGCAGTCCCTGCAGCTCCCATCGTTCCTGTGGTTCCAGTTGTGCTCGTGGTTCCGGCTCCAGCAGCACCTGTCGTACCTGTAACACCAGTTGTGCCTGCTGTGCCCGACTCAACAAGTCCCAGCCCTGTGATGTCAACAGCAGGCGTGGTCGCCCCAACAGTGCCAGCGTTTGCCCCAGCGCTGCCAAGGCCTATTGTTCCTGTAGTTCCTGTGCTGCCAGCCACTCCCTGTCCCAGCTGAAGCGGCTGAACTCCGGATGACGCCTCATCAAGCGCAGGAGCCACGCCGCCCGCCAGTGCAATTGTGAAGGGCACAATCACAGGTACGCCGCCTGCCATCGCCTGGGCATCTGGCCCCGGATACTCGAAGACGTCAATCCTGCCTGCATCTATGTGCAGCTCTGCGAACAGGGTTGAAGTGGCCAGGTTTGGATCGATTGTGACCTGGACATCCCTGTTATCTCCAGAGTCCACATGAGCAAACCCAATCATTCCACCGGGCTTTCCCTGAAGGTTGTTGTGGATGACCACCCAGCCCGGACCTTCGCTCATTACCTCACTGATCGTTAAGTTATTGCCCACAAGGCTCTGGCTCGACACATTTATTGAAGGCATGAGCCCTGCAGCACCAATCACTCCAGGCACAGTAGCTCCAGGAACAGCACCAGTGCCAGATGTGACGTTAGTGACACCGGTAGTGCCAGCAGCTGCGCCTGATGCTACGCCGGTATTGCCAGATACGCCGACAGTCCCATCGGCATTTCCAAGGACTGTAGTGCCATCTGTGCCTGTAATTCCATCTGTGCCCGTAATTCCAGTCGTTTCTGCAGCATCCGTTCCTGTAACGCCAGTTGTGACTGTGGCACCACTCATACCTGTAGTGCTGGTTGTACCTGTGGTGCCAGCTGTACCTGTAGCTGCAGCTTCACCTGCAGCTCCGGATGTTCCTGAGTCCACTGCAGTTCCAACGTTAACATTTGCGCTGGTGTTGGTCACATTGGCTGCAGCACCAGCATTGCCAGCCTGAACGCCGCCAGAAGAGATACCTCCATTCTGGAGATCAGAAGATGGCGTCTGCCCAGAAGATATTCCTAAAGATAATGCAACCACCAAAGCCAGAATAATCATCCACTTCCCAATCATTCCTTGGATCATCTCCTTTTACAAACAGTCGTAATTATTTGATTCTCAATTAGATAAATAATTTCAGAGACTTTAATACCTTAAGAAGAATATCCCAAAAGAAATGATGTTTGCGCACAGAGATCAGGAAGCTTGCATTTATGTCTGCAAGCTTGCATCCATGTCGCAAAGGCATAAATACACAGAGAAGGCAAGTTGAGGGTGCACTGTGCCAGGAATTTCAACAAATTGCCTTTTTCCCTTTTTGCTCTTGTCACTATGCAGATTTCAGAGAGCAATCGTTGTTTCAGACTACGTTCTCACCACCGAGAGCTCATCTCTCACAGGCGCCCCATTTTTTTCAACCACCAAATCAGGGCCTGGATACTCGAAGACGTCCTCTTCGCCAGCATCCTCGTGCAGCTCCACAAAGAGGGCAGCAGCATTAATGCCTGGCTCTACATCGACCCGGACGTTCCTGCTGGCCCCGGAGTCAACATGGGCATATCCCACCACTGCAGCGCTCTCGTTTGAGCTGTTCCTCACGACTACCCAGCCAGGGCCTTCGCTCACGACTTCAGCCACTATTATGCTTCCACCAGTAACGCTCTGATCCGATGCGCGTATGCCTGGAGAGGTCCAGTACAGAGAATCGCAGACCCCTGAATGGTAATAACCAGAAGGCGTATAAGCCTTAAACGTTTGCGGACACGGCTCGTTTATGAATGAGGAGATCACTCCCTGCGAGATCCCAACAACCAGCAGACAGACAATTGGCAATGCCAGCACCGCCGAAATGACAGATTTATAATTTGCCATAAACTCACACCTTTTAGACGTTCAGTCGATAATCTTCCAGAGCACAGCTTGTACAGGCAGATATCTTCAGACTCCAACAATATCAGAAGAAGCCTGGATCATTTGTGTCTATTTAAGTCGCCCAACAGATAAATAATTTTTGAAATTGGAGAAAGACTCAGTCAAGACCGATGGGACAGACAAAAGAAGATGGGGCCAGCAGCCCCAGTTGCATATTTGCTCAGCCGATGCCTTGGCGCAGCGTTGTTCGATAGCCTATTCTGAGCCGTCGTCATCTGTACCGCTGGTGGTAGAAAGTCCGCTGCTGCCTGTATCTCCGTTGCTATCTGCAGTTGCGCTAGAACCGGTCGTGCCGGCACTGCCATCCGATCCAGCTGCTTTTGTCTCTCCAGCGTTGGCAGCTGCACCTGTTACAGCGCCTGTTCCTGCTGTGCCAGTGGTTCCAATGGTTCCAGTCGTGCCTGAGGCAGATGTGCCTGCAGAGCCGGTGCCCTGCGTGTCCATAACCCTAAATGAGGTCATCACCTGGCTGCCGTTCTGGTACCTCAAGGGCACGTCTGCGCCGGGATACTCAAAGACGCCAGATCTTCCACCATCCCTGTGCAGCTGTGCCCACAGGGTCGATGTCGGGCTGGTCCTGTTGAGGAAACCAAGCGTGACTACCACACCACTGTTAGTTCCGGCGCTGAGCGGCGCGTAGCCCAGAACCTTGGTCGTATCCGGGTTGCCATTGGCATCGTTTAGAACCACTATCCATCCCTGAACGTCGCTATTTGCCTCTGCCACAGTTATCTGGGCGTTGTTGATGCTCTGGTCATCTGCCCTGACACCCTGGCTGCCTCCTGCAGTGCCTGCAGCTGCAGATGATGAGGCCACGGCTGTGCTGGCGTTTGTGGCGCCTGCCCCAGATGTGCCAGTCACGCCGGTCTGGTTGGCTGCAGTAGGCATGGCATTATCCATTGAAGCATTCTCTGTCACGCCGATATTTGCCACACCACTGCCTGATGCATTGTTACCCATTGTAGCATTGCCTGTTGTAGCACTGCCTGCTGCAATATCATTCGCCACACCGACATTTGTCGTGACAACGCCAGCGGTGGCATTGCCCGAAGCAGCTGTAGTGCCAGAAGCATTGGCCATCATATTACCGGAGCCAGTAGCACCAGTCTGGTTGCCTGAAACGCCTGCAGCTCTGCCCTCAAATGTTGCATTGAAGTAGGGAGCAACAGTGCTCTGGTTTCCAGCTGTGGGAAGGTCTACTGTGGGGTTCTCGATGAACTCAAAGATGCCCATACGTGAGGTATCGTTGTGCAGCATAGCCTGGAGAGTGGAGGTGGCCAGGTTCATGTCTATGCGGACTCTGATGTTTTCATTTAATCCTGGCTGTATCTGAGTGTAGCCTATGCTGTCCCCGTCTGAGTTGTGGATGTCGACCCATCCAGGAACGGCAATCGAAGCCTCATCTATCAAGACAGTTCCAGCCGTGGGCCCTTCGCTTGCCACCTGCTGATCTCTGACCCGTATGTAGTTCTGAGAAGCATTGCCAATCAAAGAGGCGTTTCCTGCCTGAACTGCACTGGTGGAAACGCTGCTCGCAGTAGGAGAAGAAGGAGTCGCAGGAGTGACAACCTCACCTGCGGCGTCGGTTGTGCCAGTTCCGGCTGCTGCAGATGTGCCTGCCTGGTTAGCACCTCCAGCCTGAGTCTCTGAGGTTCCAGAAACTCCGGTCAAATTCGTCGTCTGTGCCAGTACTGTAAAGCACGTTAATCCCAACAACGCCATTATCGACAGTACTGAAATTGCCAGCATATATTTTCCCATAGTTCGCAATCATCTCCCCATTCATTTTACAAAAGCGTCAAATGTATCTTCCAACTTATTGGATAAATAATTTATGAGGCAGAACTATGCTACAGGAACCGCCATCAATGAGACCAGTAAATATGTACATATCGAAACAGCAGATGACGCGTGAGATGAGGCCGCAAGTCACATAATTAAATTAAGAAGTATGATTTGAAAATCAGAGCGCTCCACTGAACTGATGCCTGCCATCTTGCCATATATGCTAACACTCAAGCACATCTCCCAAACAGAACGAAAACTTTTATTCCAAGGGAAGTGAGTACTAAAAGTAATGAGAAATGATAGATGCAGAAGCCCCAACCAAGAGACACGAGAAAGAGTAAGAGAGAAGCCATTTTGAGATGCCATGTTCTGTGAAGTATTTGCATTTCTTGGAGATTTATCAGCATCCATTCGCTGCAGAGAGGCACATCCCTTCGGCCCTGATAAGGATGGAAGCTTCGCATACGACCTGGCCATTGAGGCGGACAAACTGAGCATAGGCTCACATTTGGAAGCGGTCGCAGTCACATCCGGGGCGATCAGGTTCATCCCTGGCCCAGGAGATTCTGGATCACTGGCACTGAAGCCCGACAGAGCTGCAGCAGAAGAGATAAACAGGGCCACGGGACTGGGAGAAGATCTCATCTTCGTATACAGAAACTTAAGCCGAAGCTCTGTAGGCCGCGCTGCATCAAATAGGGAGAAGAAATTCTTTCCGTATATTCCAGAAGATATGTGCCAGGGCAAGGCTGAGGCTCTCGCAGATGGGAGAAAATCGCTTTACTTGGACGCCGGAGATCTTCTTGGGTACTCAGCTCAAGAGGGCGGTCAAAAGCCCTGGATTGGGTTTGAGATAGTCTGCACGCCTTACATCGACGATGAGCTCTTCGACCGATGCTGGAGACGTGTCAAAGAGCTGATAGACCCAGGCTCTTTTGAGTGTATGAGGCTCGACCCTGCATCGTTCTACTCCGCAATTCTCCAGGAGAGAGGCCATGTGCGCATGCACAGATCTCACAAAGACCACCCTCTCTTCACCATGATGACAAGACGAACGCTAATAGAGATCAGAGACGAGTATAACATGCCGTTCTATGGCCCTGTGGAGATATCGTTGGAAGGTGAAAGAGCAAAGGAAGACAAGGTCAATCCTGTAGTTAAGGGATCTAATGGCATATTTGCAGTAGACACAGCGCCGCCTGGAGAAAGCTGCCAGAGCAGGGCCTATGCCATCTCATCTCCGGGGCATCTCCTAACCCGCATACCATCTGGAAGATCTGCGAGCAGGACCATAAAGGCAAGCCTCAGGCCTCCGTCTCACCTGGCTGTCCAGGCAATATTCATGCCAGATGGAGAAGCCAGCTCAAAGGACAATCAAAGATGCTGGTTCGTTGAGAACGACTGCAGATCTCTCTTAAGGTTCACAGAGGGAAACAGGCTCACTCCGATTATAGATGGCAGAGAGCTGTTCAGCCAGTATGTCCAGGCCATGCAGACAGTCCTCGACAGCGAGCACTACGCATACCTCTCAAGCTGGTCTCTGGACGACCGGTTTCCATTGATGCCAGAAAATCCTGATACCTGCTTTGGGACGCTGGCCAGAAGAGCATCTGAGACAGGACGCTTCAGGGCGCTACTCTGGTCAAGGGCAGGGGTGGCTATAGACGAGGTCAACAGAATAAATGGCTTAAACGGCGGAAATGGAGGCAGAGCCATACTGGACGGCGATACTCTCTTTCTTGGGTCTCACCACCAGAAGTTTCTCGTGATCAAAGGAGATTTTGGGCCACTGGCCTTCTGCGGCGGCATGGACATAGTCCCAAACAGGCTGGACTCTCCCAGCCACGGAGCGCCAGGCCCGTTCCACGATGTCCACGCCAGAGTCGAGGGCCCTGCGGTCCAGGAGATACACCGCTGCTTCGTGGAGAGGTGGAACACAAACCCCTTCAGAACCGAGGAGATAGATGCCGCAGCTCCAGAGGTCGACCCGGAAGCAGGAAGCGTTTATGTCCAGGTGGCCTGTACCTATGCCCCCAGGGCAAAGTACCCTTTTGCACCTCAGGGGTCCCTTACTGCGCTCAAGGCCTTTGTCAGGGCCATAGAGAAGGCGAAGAAGTTCATTTACATAGAGGACCAGTACATGACTCCTTACCCAGGCAGGAGCCCAGGAACTGGAAGAGGAGACAGCGTAGGAATACTTACAGCCCTTAGAAGTGCGCTTGAGAGGATCGATTACCTGATTTTAGTCATGCCCAACCACACAGATCTGCCCCAGTACAGGTTCAGGCGCCAGCAGTTCATAGAGGCGTTGCGAGCGGTCGACAGCAGCAAGGTCTTCGCTTTCTACCTGGCAAGAGATAAGGCGGTGCCCGGCAAAGGAGAGGTGGCGTCAAGCGGAGGATGCATCACATGCTCTGGAGGCCCGATGTACAGGAACGAGATCTACTGCCACAGCAAGACCTGGATCGTGGACGACATATGCGCAAAGATAGGGTCGTGTAACTGCAGCAGGAGGAGCTACACCTACGACAGCGAGATGGACTTGGTCGCAGTAGACGGAGCAGTCCAGGGCTTTGCCAGGTCCTTTGCCCTCAGCTACAGGCTGGAGCTGTGGTCAGAGCACCTCAACCTGGCAAAAGAGAGATCAATGGTCCTCGAAGACCACAAAATCGCATTATCATTCTGGCTCTCGCCGCCGAGAGGCGCACACATCAGGCCCTATGATCACAGCTCAGAGATAGACCTGATAAACACAGACCTTGCGTGGGACAGCGTCATAGACCCCGATGGACGGTAGTTGCCTTGGGCGCCAGCTAGTCCGATCCAGCCAGGGGCTTCATCGCTCTGTGCCAGTTCTCTCTGTCCCAGAGGTCCAGAGACCGCACCTCGTCGTCCAGGTAGCTCCTGGCCCTCTCTATGAGAAGGTCCCAGTCCACCTTGTGACCGTCGAACTCAGGACCGTCAACGCATCCGAGCTTCATCTCTCCGCCAACAGAGCACCTGCAGGCTCCGCACATCCCAGTGCCGTCGACCATTATGGGCACGAGGCTCACCATCGTCTCCACGCCTGAGGGTTTTGTCGCCCTTGAGCACTCCATCATCATGAAAGTGCAGCCCACTGCATATACCCTGTCCACGTCCTCAGACTTGAGAAGCTCGACCAAGGGCCCTGTAGCGCACTGGTCCTCTGCGCTTCCGTCGCCACAGGTAACTATCAGCCTGTCGGAGACCTCTTTAATTCTGTCAGTCCAGAAGAGGTAGTCCCTGTTTCTTCCCTCTACAACGCTTATGACCCTGTTTCCAGCATCCTTCAGAGCTCTGGCCAAGGCGTAAGCGGGCCCATTGCCAAAGCAGCCGCTGGCAACGACCACAGTCCCAAAGTTCTCGATCTTTGAGGGATTTCCAAGAGGCCCTGCGATGTTCTGGATTTTCATTCCCTTATCAAGAGAGCCCAGCTTCCTGGTTGACGTCCCAATCTCCTGGAAGACCAGGGTGACAGTTCCATCAGACCAGTCCGCTATGGAGATAGGTATCCTCTCGCCCTGCTCGTCAGCCCTGGCTATGACGAACTGTCCGGGCCTGGCCTTTCTCGCCACCTCCGGCGCCGTGACCTTCAGCATCACAAGGCCTGAGGCCAGGCGCTCCTTATCAGTTATCTCGTACATCTTGCCTCAGCCTCACATTTGCATGCGGCTTGCCGCCCAGGACCAAGCTCAGGTCAGGACCTCTGTTCATGCGAAGGACTCCATCTGGCACTCTTCGCGACCTCCTGGCCTTTGCCTGGAGGCTGCCCACCGCCGACTCGACACACAGGTCTTCGCCATCAGAGATGCCCATAGACCTGGCATCACCTGGGCTTATCTCCACGATCCTCTCCCTGGTCAGATATCTCATGTCTGAGACCTTGGAGGTCCTGGTCCCGCATCCGAAGTCGTAGAGACAGGTTCCCTCCAAGAGCACGAATGGATATCTGTCTGAACCTTCAGCTGGATCTTTTGCATTCCAAGCAAGAGGAGCTCTGGAACTGGCACAAGAAGCATGCTCAAGCCTGAACTGATCTGCCTCTGAAGACACTTCTCCAGCGCTCTCAAAATCGAAGCCTTCTATGCCCATCTTCCTTGCAAGAAGAGATGTGATCATCCAGTCAGGCATTCCTTGCCCGACGGCAGCCTTCCTGAGATAGTTCTTTCCACTGGGACCTGTGAATGAGCCGTCAACTTCAGCGAAGCTGGCAGCTGGCAGGACCACATCTGCCATCTGGGCGGTCTTTGTCAAGAACAGGTCCTGGACCACAAGGAAGTCGAGCCCTGAAAGCTTTTGCCCCAGATCTGTATTGACCCTCAAGGGATTGTACCCAACCACATATGCGGCCTTCAGATCGCAACCGAGTCCGTCGAGCTTTCTGAATCCCAGGTCGATTGCGCCCTGAGAGTTGCACCTCTTCCTGACCGTTCCAAACTCGAAGCCAAAGGCCTCTGCCAGGCGCTGTGCAGAGACCACAGCCTGGTCGCTGGCGTCAGGCCCTGCTATCACCAATGTCCTCTTCCCTGAGAGGAGCGCCGCCGCTGAGGCGAGATCGCCTCTGCCGCTTATCAAGGACCCAGAGTCTGCATCGTGCAGCTCAGACAGTGCCCTGGCAAGAAGGTCGAGCACCTCTGGCTCATGCCCAGGCCTGGGCCGCAGCCAGACAGATGCACCTGAAGAGAGAAGGCTTCCCATAGGGCTTATGGATATGACAGAAGCATTCTTTCTGGACCTGATGGCCAGGTCGAGCGCAGGGCAGGATTCCGATATGTCTCCCAGGACCACTATGCATTGGTAAGGCTCAATATCGCCTGGAACGCCTGGACTCAAGTCCACATCTTCTGCAAAGAGGTTCTCGCACTTCATTGAGAGAGAAAACTTCCTCAGGGTGTAAAGCGCCTCATCTGTCAGGCACCCTGACGAGATCAGTGCGAACTTCTCCCCGCTGATGCCTGACAGACCCCTGGCTGCAGCATCGAGGGCAAGGTCCCAGCTCGTCTCCACAAGCCTTCCGCCTGATCTGATCATGGGCCTCCTCAGACGGTCGACTTGCAGGAACTCCATCCCGAACCTGCCCCTGACGCAAAGGCGGCTGCCCTCTGGCCTGGACCTCAGGACTCTGTCTTCGCGGACCTCAAGCCCAATCTGGCAGCCTGCGCTGCAGTAGGGACAGGTCGTGACCACCACTTTGTCGGGCTTGCCAGACCACTTGTTGCCCCTCTCTACCAGAGCCCCTGTGGGGCAGACGTCGACGCAGGCCCCGCAGAACCTGCAGCCAGCATCCTCAAGCGGCCTGCCAAACGCAGTCCCAATCCCAGAATCAAAGCCCCTGAACTGGAAGGATAATGCCCCTATGCCCTTATCCTCGCATGCCCGCACGCACCTTCCGCAGAGGATGCACAGGTTTGGATCTCTGTCGAAGAAGGGGCTTGACACCACCTCCTTTGGAGAGCCGATAGATGGAAGAGTGGTCCTCTCCAGGCCGATGATCTGGATTGTCTCCTGGAGCTGGCACCTCTGGTCCTTGGGGCAGTACCTGCACCCGGCGGTCTGAGGAACCTTCCTCAGCGCCACCCTGACCTCGTCGCACCTTCCTGCCCGGTCGCAGTTGATGCAGGTGCAGGGGTGCTCAGAGAGGAGCATCTCCAGGATGCTTCTCCTCAATTCCCTCAGAGCAGGAGTGTCGGTCCTGACAACCATGCCCTCGGAGGCAGGAGTTGTGCAAGAGGATGGATACCCCCTGATGCCATCGACCTCCACGAGGCAGAGCCTGCACCCCCCATAGGGCTCAAGCTCAGGGTGGTCACAAAGGCCTGGCACGTTTATCCCTGCAGCTTTCGCCGCTGCCTTGATAACAGTTCCAGGAGGCACATCGACCTCTATACCGTCGACTTTGAGGCGCAAGATCGGCTCACCTCCGTGCATGGCGACTTTTTGGAGATTGCTCTGAACCTCTCAGGACAGGCATCCATGCAGGCCCCACACCTGATGCACTTGGCCTGATCTATCTGATGAGCCAACTTCTTGCCGCCAGTTATCGCGCCCACAGGGCAGGCAACAGCGCACAGCCCGCAGCCCCTGCACAGGTCCGTGTCCACGACATAAGAGATGAGAGGCGCACATGCCATAGAGGGACACCTGCGGTTTACTATATGCTCTGCATACTCGTCTTTGAAGTGCCTGAGTGTGGTCAAGACCGGGTTTGGGGCAGATGCGCCAAGGCCGCACAGAGCCCCGTTCTTGACTGATGCTGCCAGTCTCCCAAGCGTCTCCAGGTCGTCGAGGCAGGCGTCTCCTCTGGCGATCTTCTCAAGAACTGCAAGCATCTGCCTCGTGCCTATCCTGCAGGGAGTGCACTTCCCGCAGGACTCCTTCTGCGTGAACGTCAGGAAGAACCTGGCAAGATCGACTATGCAGGTGTCCTCGTCTATGACGATCATTGACCCTGAGCCCATAATCGAGCCCACGTTCGACAAAGCCTCGTAATCCACAGGTGTGTCCAGAAGAGACGCAGGTATACAGCCGCCTGATGGACCGCCTGTGAGTACTCCCTTGCAGGCCTTATCGCCCGTTATGCCGCCGCCTATGCCGAAGATGATCTCGCGAAGAGTTATCCCAAGCGGCACCTCCACGAGTCCTGAGCGCCTTATCGCTCCTGCCAGTGAGAGCGTTTTAGTCCCTCTAGACCTGCCGATGCCAAAGGCTGCGTACCAGGGACCTCCCTTCTCCAGTATCAGAGGCAAATTGGCAAAGGTCTCCACGTTGTTTATGTTCGTGGGCCTGCCCCAGAGCCCTGCGTTTGCAGGAAACGGCGGACGGGTCCTGGGCATTCCCCTTCTGCCCTCTATCGAGGCCATGAGGGCGGTCTCCTCTCCGCAGACGAAGGCGCCTGCGCCCTCCTTGATGGATATGTCAAAATCAAATCCAGAGCCCAAAATGTCGTCGCCCAAAAGGCCGCCCTCCCTGGCCTGTGCAAGAGCAAGCCTCAGCCTCCTCAAGGCCAGTGGGTACTCAGCCCTGCAGTAGATGTAGCCCCTTGTGGAGCCGATGGCGTGGGCGGCGATAAGCATTCCCTCGATCACTGTGTGGGGGTCGCCTTCCAGGATGGATCTGTCCATGAATGCTCCTGGGTCGCCCTCGTCTGCGTTGCAGATGAGGTATTTTTCGCTACCAGTGGCTTTTTTGCAGAACTCCCATTTCATCCCAGTGGGAAACCCAGCGCCGCCCCTTCCCCTCAGGCCTGATGCCTTCACAACCTCTATGACCTCATCAGGCGCCATCGAAAGGGCCTTGGAAAAAGAGCGATACCCTCCGCGGGCGAGGTAGTGCCTGATGTTCTCAGGATCGATTATCCCGCAGTTCCTGGTGGCTATCCTCACCTGGGGCTTGAGCATGGGGTGCTCCCAGATTGAGGGCACCTTTCCAGATGCATCTATCTCAGGGATGTCTATGGACCCCAGGACCTCTTTTGCATCGGGATCTCTGCCGCATAGGGCGCCATTTATCAGGCGCTCTCCTTCCTCAGAATCGACTTCGCCGTAGCAGATCAGCTGGCCACCAGGAGGCTTTACGTAAACCAGAGGCTCGGCATAGCAGAGCCCCAGGCATCCCACGTCCATCACCTCTGCTGAGATGCCTTCGCTCTTGAGCAGCCTTGAGATGGAGGCCTTGGCCTTTTCTGCACCTGCAGATATCCCGCATGTGGACATGCCTATGCAGACGAGAGGCCTGTCGGACAGAAATAGTCCTCTCCACTCAGCCCTGGCTTCGTCGCCTGTCTCTTCTAGCCCTTTGGAATCGGGTCTCATGATTGTACTTCTGAAAGAAAATTACGATCGTGGGATGAGGTCATCTGCTTCAGATGGAGAGATGTCGCCGTAGACCAACTCGTCGACGACTACAACTGGAGAGCGAGAGCAGCATCCGAGGCAGGCAACGGTCTCCAGGCGGTACTTTCCGTCTGAAGAGGTCTTTCCAGGCCTTATCCCCAGCTTCCTGGTGAGCCTGTCCAGAATTGCCTTTCCCCCTTTCAGGTAGCAGGATGTGCCCATGCAGACCTTGATGTTGTGCTCGCCTGGGCGCGCCAGACGAAACTCCGAGTAGAAGGTCGCAACTCCATAGACCTTGCTCTCAGGAATAGACAGAACTGCGCTCACAGCCTCCACTGCCTCAGGGGATATGTACCCGAACTCGGACTGGATCTCCTGGAGAACCGGTATGAGAGCGCCATCTTTCTCCTGGAAGCCGTCGAGCACAGACTGCACTTTCGCCACCATCTGAGCTTCTTCTAGAGTCACCGGAAACACACTTCTCCCATGACGTACATTAATTTGTCGGCCAAGGGGCCAACGCATATCGTAGATCCTGCTAATAAATTACTATCACTGAAGATCAGCCTTGCGGTCGGCGCCTGGCATAAAGAGCCGAGACTCTCTCAATTCCGGTCCGGACCAGGGCTGCAAAAGGTTAATAGCATGGAAGCCGCGTTGTAAATCTGGTGGGCTCGTAGGGTAGAGGATATCCTAGCGGGCTTCGGAGAGAGATCGGAGAAACCCGCTGACCTGGGTTCGATTCCCAGCGAGTCCGCTACAATTTTAGCCTGGAAGGCAGTTTTCATCTCAAGGTTCACATCTGCCTGAGGAAGTGAGGACTTGGTAGACCTCTTCGGAAAGAAGAAGCAAGAAGACAGGATCTCAAAGCTGGAAGAAGAGATCCTCATGCTGGAAAAAGAGCGCGACGGGCTCAAGCTCACCATAGACAAGAGAGACGAGAAGATGAAGAAGCTCGCCTCGTCCTACCAGGAGGCGGTCACTGCTCTCAAAGCTGCTGAGCTAAAAGCCGCATCTTCTGCGCAACAGCTCCAGGGCGAAGAGGAGAAGGAAGAAAGAGACACAGGTCCAAAGGCGCTGAGAATGGCGCCTGAAGATGCAGAAAAGATGTTAAGGAAGCTCAGCTCCCTGAGATCCAAGGATGAGGACCTCCTGACAGCTTATCTGGCCACTGACATATCCGCATCTGAGAGGACTATGCCTCCGGAGGCAAAGAGGCTCCTCAGCTCCATAAAGCTCGAAAGCGCAAAGCTGGATAGAGAGATCGTGCTCCTCCACTGCCCCAGGATCTTCACGCTTGCGATCGTGCCTCCAATTCCAATAGACCTCTCATCTATAGACAGCCCGATACGGGAGGAAGGGGCGTTCTTCCTGGACCCGCTATTCGAGGCCATGGAGACTCCAGTTCTCCTGATATCAGCACACGCAGGAGACACATTCCTGGCAGTGGCATTGAGCAAAGACGGCTTTGAGGCAGAGGAGCTGGTCAGAACTCAGGTAAAGGAGAAGCACTCCAAGGGCGGCTGGTCACAGAAGAGGTTCGAGAGATTAAGAGAAGAAGACATCAGAAACCACGCAGAGTCCGTTATAGAGAGGCTCTCTCATCTGGAGGAGAAGTACGGGGCAGTCCTCAAGTACGCAGTCTTGAGCGGCGACCAGGCTCTCTTAAAGCAGATAGCGCCCAAGGCGAATCTGCCTGTGGTTGAAAAGAGGATCGACAGGCACGAAGGCGGCCAGACGAGGGAGATCCTGGAAGACTTATACCAGTTTATTATCTACAGAAGCTGCGGTGAGCAAGATGAGAGACTGGGATAAAGAAGACGCAGCGCACAACCCGAATGCAGATCAAGAGGTTTTGGAGGAGCTCTCCAGGTCTACAGACTGGCACATCAGGAGGGCGGTCGCCTCAAATCCGAGCATTCCAGAAGCGCTCCTTCGGTCCCTTGCCAGGGATAAGGTCCAATGGGTGCGCGAAGCAGTTGCAGGAAGTCATAAGGCCCCGCAAGACGTGCTCATCTGGCTCTCAAACGACGGCGACGGCTTTGTTAGGGCCTCTGTGGCCTTGAACCCCTCGACTCCGCAAGACGTGCTCTCTGACCTGGCATATGACGAGATGATGGACCTGGACTACACAACCTCCAAGAACAGGATGCTCGTCAAAGAGGCTGTGGCCAAGAACCCCAACACACATCAGAGGACGCTTGAGCTTCTGGCCAAGGAGAAAGACGAGCACGTCAGGTCCTCTGCAGTCTCAAACCCAAACTTGCCATCGGAACTCTTCTCCAGGCTTCCGAGAGACACCAGCTGGCTTGTGAGAAACAGCGCAGCCAGGAATCCATCTACACCTAAAGAGGTCCTGGCGGCTCTGTCCAGGGACCTGATACCTGATGTGAGGGCAACTGCTGCCATGAATCCGAACACTCCTGAAGAGGCAGTGGAGGCACTGGCAAAAGACAAGACGCTGGAGGTGAGGCTCGGAGCTGCGCTCAACCCCAGGGCTGGCGCCAAAGTGCTGAAAACGCTTTCTGAAGACTGGTCCTGGAAGGTGAGAGA
Source organism: uncultured Methanotrichaceae archaeon (assembly GCA_964639235.1). Taxonomy (GTDB): domain Archaea; phylum Halobacteriota; class Methanosarcinia; order Methanotrichales; family Methanotrichaceae; genus CAZXDN01. Next base: position 18,300 of record CAZXDN010000002.1, read on the forward strand.
GACTGCTGCCATGAACCCGAACGTGCCTGAGGAGATCCTGAGGGCATTATCCCAGGACCAGGACCAGAGCGTTAAGAGAGCAGCCCTGTCGCGCCTCAAATAACGGATTTACAAAAAGTTTGGTTTAGGCAGTATGCCAGATTTCGGCCAGGCAATCTGCCCAAGAATCAACCTGACTCCTCATCAAGGTGGCCCTTGATATCAGCCAGAGCATCTGCCAGGGTCCTGGCGTTATCGTACCCCTCCAAGATCCTGATCAGCTCATCTCTGGGAAGAGGCGAGATCTCTCTTATCATCCCGGTCAAATTGGGAACGGCCCTGACGATGTTATCAACTATTGTGATTGTGGCCTTCTTTGAAGTCCTGGAAAGAGGGTTCAGGTCTATGGCTATGACCTTCTTTCCCATAGCAACCAGCGCCTCGCACCTATCTCCGTCCTCAAGAGGTATCAGGACCACATCTGCGTCGTAGATCCCGCCCTTGGTCGCCAGAGCCCGGCTGTGGTCAAGGCCGGGCACGCTTGCATCTGGATGCTCTCCCAAGACGTTTTTTGCCCCCAGGCTCCTCAGAAGGTCTGCGATCCTGGAGACTCTCTCCTCAGTTCTGTGAAAGAGGTTCACCTCAAGAGGAATGCCAAGGGCGTCAGAGAGCGCCACCATCTCCCCAGGTACAAGAGCTGCCACGTTTCCGTTGACGCTTAAGGCAGGCTTTCTTGCAAGAAGGAGCATGGCAGAAGCGGCCTTTGTGGCTCTGGCTGCAGAAAAGGTGGTCTTTTCTCCCAAGAGGTAGTCGAACGCCTCACCCCTTCCCTGGGCGATCAGGCCCTGAGTGCTCGTAAACCCCTTTTTAACGCCTTCTGCAATGCGCTCCCGCGCCAGCAAAGACAGGTATCTCGGATGTGATTTAGGTATTTCAGTCAAGGTTTGCACCCTTCTGCGATATGTAAGTCGACCCTGCTCCTGAGAACTCGTCCAGGGCATTTTTTGCATTTATGGCAAAGACCGAGTCTCCGAGCATGATCATGCTGGCCATGCCGCCTGCAGCCTCGACTGCCTCTATGGCGTCGAGTGCCCAGTCGCTGGCAAGGCTGGTCTGGATCGTGAACTTCTTTGACTGGGCCATGAACTCCTCAAGCGTAGGCCTCTTGAGTATGGCCTTCAAGGCATCTTCACCTGCCAGGTTCACAGCCTTCATGGCTTTAGGGTCTGAGAGGACATCTCTTGTGGATAAAGGGCCTCGAACTGCGTAGCTGACCACAAGAGGCGAGACTGGAATTTTATCCACAACTCCCAGGCCTGGGCCCCCAGGATGGAGACGGATCACAAGGCCGCCAGTGTTCTGGGCCATGACGTCTCCAAGGCCTGTGATGTTCGTGACCTCCGCGACGTGGGCCACGGCCCCCACCTGGTTGGAGGTGAGCCCCAGGTTGAACAGGGCATTGAGGGCGTAAGCGCACCCCAGGGCTCCAGCACCGCTTGCGCCAAAGCCCGCGCCAAGGGGCATCTGAAGCTCTGTGGAGACGCGAACTGGAGACTGTGCCATAGCACTGATGACGTGCATGCTCACAGGCGCCTCTGAAAGCTCTCCATTTATGAAGACCTCGACCTCGTCTGCAGGCACTACGGTGGTCACTGCTCCCAGCGACAGGTTGACCCCACAGCCGATCGATCCTGACCTCAGTGGATCTTCCTGGCGCTTGGCTGCGAAGAACCCTGTGATGTGCGAGGGGACAAATGCCCTGGGGCAGGAGATCATAGCGCCTCGGCAAGTGCATCCATTATGCTTCTGGCAATTAGAGACTTCTTTCCTGAGGCAAGAGAGTATCTTCCCTCTCTGTCGACGATGAGCACCCTGTTCTCCTCATATCCCATGCCCCCAGATCCTACATCGTTTGCCACCACCAGGTCCAGGTTTGATGAGGCCATCGACTCCTTTGCCCTCCTGATCAGCTCCTCGTCAGAGACGAAGGTCTCTGCCTTGAATCCCACGATCTTCAGATCTGGATAGCGGGATCTGACTGTCTTCAGGACCTTGACTGTGGGCTTCAGCTTCAGCACAAGGTCCTGGCCGGACTTTATCTTCTCGCCTGATGCGTCCAATGTGTAGTCGCCAATAGCAGCAGTGCTTATCAGGACGTCGTACCCTGTCTCAAGCTCGTGGAGGACTGCGTCGAGCATCTCCTGGGCGCTCTCCACAAGGACCTCCCTGAACGGAAGGCTCTGCCTCGACCTGTGGACGATCGTCACATCTGCGCCCCTGCGGTATGCTTCCAGCGCAATTTCCGTCCCGGTCTTTCCAGAAGCCCGGTTGGTCAGTATCCTTATGGGGTCCACCCTCTCAGCAGTGGCGCCGCTTGTGACCAGAACCCTTTTGGAGGCAAGGTCCTTCGGCCCCAGAAGCCTCTCAACTGCCAGGACAACGCTTATCGAGTCTGCGATCTTGGCCTTCTCCTCCTCGATCCTGGGATCGATCACCGCAACTCCCATCGATTTCAGGCCATCAAGGTTCTTCATGACTGCAGGGTGGCAGTACATCGCCTCGTGCATCGCAGGCACAACCATCACCGGCTTTCCGCTGCCTATAGCAGTTGTCGCAAATGTGGTCACGGGAGTGTCATCTATGCCGCATGCCATCTTGCCTATGGTGTTGGCAGTTGCAGGCGCGACCAAGAGCAGATCCGCTTTTCCGCCAACGCCGCAGAACTCCACGTGCTCGACTTTGCCCGTGATCTCTGTGATCACAGGGTTTGAGCTTGCGTACTCCAGTGCATAGGGGTGAAGTATCTCTTTGGCTGCGCCAGACATTACGCAGTGGACCTCTGCGCCGTGGCGGATTAAGCCACGGATTAGGTCCACGACTCGGACTGCGGCGATGCTTCCAGTCACGCCTACGACTATGACCTTTCCCGAAAGAGAATCGCTAATAGTGCCTGAGATGCTCGATTGCATAAGCCTCAGCCTGGTATTGGCATAGGCCGATAAAAGCTTGTCTCAGGGCTTCGCCTTGCCCAGGACGAAGCAAAAGACTTATGTAACACGTCGTCCGATCAATGCTGCCGTGCCGGGGTGGCCTAGTTGGTTAGGGCGCGAGACTCATAGGGTTAACAGAGAAATGCGCTCGCCTGAGGTATCTCGAAGTCGCGGGCTCGAATCCCGCCCCCGGCATCTGAATTTACTGTTTTGGTTCTTTCGTTTGAGTCTGAAATAAATCATCTTTCGGCACATTGTTCAAGAAATTGGCCTCAAGTGAAGTTTAGAGAACGCTCACCACAGAGACGCAGAGACACAGAGGGATTTTTATATTATCTTCAGAAATACCCTTAGCTTTCCGTTCTCTATGTCTCCGTGCCTCTGTGCCTCCGCGGTGAAGCGATAAGTGCTCTGCTCAAATTCTGCTCAAATGCACTCAGGAACATCTCTGCCCATAATAAACAGCGAATAGTCGCACAGATCTTCAGGATTACGTTTATGTTCCTGTAGATTGTACGAGCTACAGACATTAAATCTCAGCTATGTTTCCTGGATTTGAGACACAAGATCTGCAGGAGTGCGGCGCATTTGAACCTGATCGATTTCGGATTCTGTGAAGACATTGGATCGAGGGGAGATATGGAGGACTTCGGAGCTGTCAGGAGCTTTGCAGATCGAAATTTCTTCAGCGCGGAGGTATACGACGGCCACGCAGGCCACCAGGCTGCAATGACCGTATCAGAGGTACTGACGCCCTGCTTTCTGGCTCTGAGAAGGGAAGAGAGCAACAAGCCCCAGGAAGAGCGCCTTCCTGACAGATCGCTGTTGAGGATGGCGTATTTGAAGACAGATGAGGCGGTCAAAGAGAGGTGCCCGTACAGCGGAGCTGCAGCTGCAACTCTCTATATCATGAAAGAGAAGTTTTTGGCGGCAAATATAGGAGATATGCGCATAGTCCTCGGCACCTCTAACGGCGCCATGATCCTCACCAAAGATCACAGGCCAGACCTGCCAGAGGAGAGAAAAAGAATCGAGGCCAATGGCGGACACGTGACCAGGACCAGGACAGGGATCGCCAGAGTGGAGTGGGACCTGGCCATGAGCAGGGCCTTCGGAGACTTCTGTCACAAGCCGCTGATCAACGCCGAGCCCAGAATTGTAGAGGGCATTTTTGGAAGAGAGAACGACTTCGCAGTAATAGCCTCTGATGGGATATGGGGGTCTGTGGAGGCTGAAGAGGCGATTAGTCTTGCCAGGAACGCTCCTGGACTGGATGAGGCTGCAGAGGCCATAGCAGACAGGGCAAAAGAGATGGGAAGCAAAGACAACATCTTGGTCATAGTCATCTCCCTGAGGAAGATCTCCTGCAACTGCAAAGAAAGGGAGATGAAGATCCTTCACCTGGCAGACGAAGGTTTATTGCCCACACTGGGACTGCCCAGGGCAGAAAAGCTAGTCTGACACTGAACAAAATTCCAGAAAGCACATTCGATCAGGTTAATCTGAGAAATGTAACAGATATCCTTAGATTTTTGTTTCGAAAATTGTAAAATGGAAATTATAATAAGAACGCTTCTCGACTAATATTTATGTCTCTAAAGACTATTATATTGGGGCCAATAATAATTCTGGCGCTTATTTCTGTCGCCTCTGCCTCAGAGGCTGCCCAGACAAATGGCCCAGGAAACGGCACTGAATCGATTGCAGCCCTTTTGGAAAACCCAGCCATCTTGAAGGACGAGATAGTCGTCGCCAAGGAAAACGGAACAAGGGTGGAGTGGCGCCACATTGTCGTCAAGGGGAACAACACCCAGATAGGCATGGCTTTAGGTCAGATAGCCCAGGAGGATTACGGCGCCAAATCGCTGTTCAGATACGCAGATCCGATCTACGGCAAGGCCAGGCAGGTCTATATGGAGAGGAACTTCCCTGCAATGAGCGAGAGGATGAAGGGCATTGCTGCAGCCTACGGCATACCTTCTGACAACTACACATTCGACGCCAGCACCCTTGCCTACGATGTGGGATCTGTGGCCTGCTCTATGATTTATTTCTCGCCAGAGAACACAGAAAACGGCCACGCACTGGCATCAAGGAACACCGACTGGTACCTGGTTCCAATGGATGTCTACCTCAACAAGACAACCAACGCTACAGGCAACGCAGCCTGCTCCCGCAACTTCATACTGGAGATATACCCGGATGAGGGATACTCCACAATAGCTGTTGGCTCATCTGACCTCAACTCAGCGCTGGACATTGTGAACTCAGAGGGCCTGGGCATATCTCTGCTTGAGGACACATGGCTAGATCCCATACCTAAGACCCCGATAGCCGGCGGCAGAAACAGCGGAATTGCGGGCACCCAGGTCCCCAGGCTGATCTCAGAGACCTGCAAGACAGTAGAGGAGGCAAAATTGGAGGTCCTCGCCAACAAGGAGTTCTTCTCGCTGGTGGGCACCCACTACATGGTCTACGACAGCTATGGAAACTCAACGATAATCGAGTGGAACAAGACCGATGGCAGCATCTACTTCACAGACGGCGTCAATGGCAAGCCAAACATCATGACCAACCACCCGATGTACCTCTTCTCCAATTACGCCATAAAGGACCTGCCAAGGGAGTCGAACCTGATACCATACAACGATCCCTACGACTCGTTCAACCGCTACATAACCCTGCACAACTTCACAAGCAGCCACCAGGGCAAGTTCTCTGAGGGAGATGCATCCGATGCCTTGAGCCTGGTCTTTGCCGACACAGTGATCGCAGCAGAAGGCGCCATGATGCCGCTTCCAATAAACACAATCTACAATGTGCTCCTGGACGTCACAGACAAAAGCGTGAAAGCCAAGTTCTACCTCAAGAACGGACCGGTTGATCCGGAGACGGGCAAGAACACTACGATCTACTCAGAGTACTTCACGTTCAAGCTGGAGAACTCGACAGAGCTTTAGAGAGAGTTCGAATCAGGCATGGGGCTGGCATGCCCCTGCCATCTGCCTTCAGAATTTTTTTTATATAAATTAGCCATAATAAGTCAAATACCCATGAGGCGTCCCATCAACCCTGTACTTAAGGAAAACAGCATTTAGGGTTGACTGATCCATGCTGCTCTTGTTGGATACATAAGTCGCTGCGCTGTTGATCACAAAGGTGGCCCTCTTGGGCGGGTGGACCTCAGGGATGCCCACAGAGACGCCTGCACATGCGGATGCGCTGGCATCCGGACTGTCCCCGGGCCTGTCTGCATCGCCAACTATCAGGTTTGCTGCATCAGGCGCTTTATCGGTAGAATTAGATGCGTTTGTGATCTCATCTGCAGTTGAATTCATCTTTTCACCAGTGGAGTTCGCAGCAGCGCTTAAGTTCCCGTCAACCTGATCTGCCAGAGATGCTCCCAAAAATAAGGCAGAAAGGAGAGACAAGATTGCCAGTCCCAATCTCAATGTGATTCTCAAGTGGCATTCCCCTCAAGTTTTATCAGCCTTCTTTCCATCAATATTTAAACGCTGTCCAAGCAGTCTAAATGTTATAGGTCACTTAGTGGTTGAGCCAGCACGATTACATTGGCGACTCAAAGCAACGGCTTGGAGCATCAGCATAAAAAGCGCAACGTTCTCTCTGACAGGAGATCTGGAGATAGCAGGTAGAAAATTCGTTAAAGATTCGCTGGGCATTGAAACTTAGCTCACTGTGCACAAGGGAGAGGGATTCTTAAACCGCCACGTACTGCTCGCCAATTGGCGAAAGATATATGCTCTTCTTACTTCGAATATAGAATTGACATGTTCGCAGAATACATCGCTTCAGCCTTGAGACACGCCAAGTATGAGACGCTCGAAGACGGCACATTCATGGCGACTGTGGAAGGGCTTCGAGGCGTCATAGCCGTTGGAGACACCATCGAGGAGTGCCGCGAAGACCTCATCCAGGCTATCGAAGGCTGGATTGCCCTGGGCCTGAGGATGGGACACTCAATACCTTCAATAGACGGCCACAGCATAGACGTGTCCATGGAGCCGGTTACAGTTGTCGAGTAGGCTTGTTCCAGTATCCAGGCATGTGCTCATCAGACGCTTAAGCGAATTTGGATTCTCTGGGCCGTATCCTGGATCAGGCCACGAGTACATGACTAAAGGGGATATTAGAGTTACAATACCTAACGTTCACCACGGAAAGGATATCGGCATCAGGCTTCTTACACAGATACTCCAAGAGTGCGATATTTCTCGCGATGAGTGGCTTTCATCCGATCAATGACATCATTAGCCGGGACAGGCAAATTAAAAGGATTGAAGCTGCCCAGTCGTTGAGCAGCCTGTTTTTTCAGGGTTAAGCCTTACGCTTTCCTTATCTCCTCAGCCCCGCCCAGGTAAGGCCTCAGCACCTCAGGTATCTCCACGCTCCCGTCTTCGCGCTGGTAGTTCTCAAGTATCGCCACGACAGTCCTTCCGATTGCAAGACCGGAGCCGTTGATGGTGTGCACGAACTTTGGGCCTTCAGGCGTCCTGAACCTGATGTTCGCCCTCCTTGCCTGGAAGTCCTCGAAGTTGGAGCATGAAGAGATCTCGCGGTACTTCTTCTGGAAAGGCACCCAGGCCTCGATGTCGTAGGTCTTGGCCGCAGAAAATCCTAGGTCTCCTGTGCAGAGGCTTATGACTCTGTAGGGGATCTTGAGGAGCTTCAAGATCTCCTCTGCGTCCCTTGTGAGAGCCTCAAGCTCGTCGTAAGAGTTTTCAGGCTTTACGAACTTGACCATCTCGACCTTGTTGAACTGGTGCTGCCTTATTATGCCTCTGGTATCCTGGCCGTGCCTGCCAGCCTCGCGCCTGAAGCACGCAGTGTAGGCTGTGAAGTATACTGGCAGCTTCTCGACGTACTCGTCCATGAAGAGGTTGGTCACAGGCACTTCAGCTGTGGGAGCCAGGTAGAAGTTGTCAGTGCAAGCATAGAGGTCCTCTTTGAACTTGGGAAGCTGTCCCGTTCCAGTCATCGCCTTCTCATTTATGAGCACAGGTGGGAAGACCTCCAGGTAGCCCTGCCTGGTGTGAACATCGAGCATGAAGTTGATGAGGGCACGCTCAAGCTTCGCTCCCATGCCCTTGTAGACTGTAAAGCCCTGGCCTGCGATCTTGGCAGCCCTCTCGAAGTCGAGTATATCAAGGCCCTCCCCGATGTCCCAGTGAGGCTTGGGCTCGAAGTCGAACTCCCTTGGAGTCCCCTCAACCCTCACAACAGGGTTGTCGTTCTCGTCTTTTCCAGGCGGGGTGGAAGAAGAGGGAATGTTGGGGATGTTGAGCATTATCTCGTGTATCTTCGACCTGTAGTCGCGGATGGAGTCGTCGATCTCCTTTATCCTGTCTGCGATGACGCCCATCTCCGTAATCTTCGAAGAAGCGTCCTCGCCGCGCCTCTTGAGGTCGCCGATCTCCTTTACCACCACATTTCTCTTGTGCTTGAGTCCATCTCCTTCAACAACGCACTCTCTCCAGGCGCGGTCGCACTCAAGCAGGCCATCTATGAGGTCTGTGGCCATGTTCCTGCTGATGAGCGAGCGCCTCACTGCATCAGGGTTGCTTCTAACAAATCTGAGATCCAACATGTCAAGTCTGAGATATCAACAAGCTCTAGCGATATACACTTTGCCATTTGCAAAAGAGCTATCGTCCTGCCATTTCTGCAGATTACCCAAAGGAAGAGGCCTAAAATCTCCCAGACCAGCGACGGACCATGAATGCCAGGGCCAGGCATGCGACGGCGAGCCCTTCCTCAAACCCAGGGGCTTCTTCCACAGGTTTCTCTTCAGCTCCCATGAATGTGGGCTCCAAGTCCAAGACGTAATCATCCCTGCCGGAGGTTGAATTTCCCGAAGTTGAATTTATCGAGGTCGAGTTGTGCGCCAGGTAGCTGAAGGTTGTATTATACCCCAGAGCCTCGGCCCTCTCCATCGCCTCTTCATAGCTGTCCATGTTTCCCAGGTCCCTCTGGACCAAGGCGCCGTTGTACCAGGCAACCGGGTAGTTCTCGTTCAGGATAATGGCCCCGCTCCTCATTGCAGTCAGACCATCGTCGAGCCTGCCCATCCTTGCCAGGACCACGCCCTTGTTGTTGTAGGCCTTTGCATAGTACAGGTCTGAGGAGATGGAGCTGTTGAAGCAGTCCAATGCCTCAGAGTCCCTGCCCATCTCGGCCAGCATCACGCCCTTATCGTTCCAGGCGTCTGCGTTCTTCGGGTCCAGATCCAGTGCCTTGTCAAGCAATGCAAGCGCGTCTGCGCTCTGACCGGTGCTGTGCAGAGCCGTCGCCTTGTTGGAGAGGACTATGCTGTTCTGGGGCTCCAGAGCTATTGCCCTGTCATAGGCCTCGATTGCTGATCCCTGTCGCCCAAGGAAAGCCATCGCAGTTCCTTTGTTATTCCAGGCCTCGGCCACACTTGGGTCTAACTCTAGAGACCGGTTGTAGTAGAGAAGAGAGAAGTTGTAGTATCCATAACCTGCCAAGATGTTGCCGTACTTCAGCAACTCAGAATGACTTGCTGTATCAAAAGCCGTCTGGTTTTGTGAGGTGTTGTCAAGCCGCTTGGCGAGGCTGTCCGGGATCTCCTGTCCAAGAGCCTTCTCCTGAGCAGTCTGGTTTGAGAGCGAGAAATTAGCCGAGACAGAAGCATTATTCGGATTTAAGACGTTCGCCAGGCCAGATATGTTTGAAACCTGTGTCAGATTAGAGTCGTCTTTCAGCGAGTAGTCTGAGACGCCCAGGCTGCTGTTTTCGCCCAAGGCAGGCGACGAAGCTATGAGTGCAGCCAACAGCAGATACAGCATTTGCAGGCTCATTATGTGTACATATCTCAGAATAGGTATATCATTTATGGTCCGCTCTGGGCCAGAGGCAGTCTACAGCAATCGAGTTGGCTCAATCTTTCACGATCTATTATCTGGGCGTCTAAAGGGACAGAGCGTGACTCGGCTGTCCATTAAATCGTGATTTGTAGTTAGCCTATACGAATTCGCCACAGAGACGCAGAGGCACAGAGAAATTTTAATATTATTCAGCGCTGCCACTGCCAAACATGAAATATGATTTGGAGTTCGAATACGCGTAAAAGTCGCTGGTTAACGAAACCGCAGAGATTCAGAGGGACTTTGATATTACCAGAATTAGATCTTCGTTCTCTGCGTCTCTGTGGTGAGTCGTTTTGTCCAGCCATGATTTCTCTACTCAACAGCTCGATAAGGGCAGACAGCTGGACCTCAAGAGCCTAACAATTGAGCATAGAATGTGCCATTGCCAGGCACAGCCAACTCAGCGCAGCTTATTCAGACGCTCCACCACTTCGTCTCTTGAGAGGTCATACCAGTTTCTATATGCCTCTGCAACTGCGAAGTATGGGCCAGTCCTGATGTTGGGGCATACAACCTCGTCTACCTCTTCCGACAGCCTCGAAATGGTATCCATAGAGGCGGTGGGCACTGCAACTACGATCCTAGCAGGACTGTGCCTCCTGACCATCCTTACGGCGGCGATCATCGTGTACCCGGATGCTAGGCCATCATCCACAAGTATGACGATCTTTCCCTTCAGGTCTGACAAAGGCCTGGACTGCCTGAAGGCCTGATTCCTGACCGAAAGCTCCTTTCGGACATCCGCAGCAAGCTCCTCGATCTCGTCCTTCCCCAGGCGGAGCATCTTCACCAGGGGCTCGTTCAAGACCACATCCCCCTCGATGCTAACTGCTCCAAATCCCGCCTCGGTGTTGCCAGGTATGTTGACCTTCCTCACAATCAGGAGATCGAAGGGAAGATCTAGGCCCTGGGCCACTTCTAGGCCCACAGGCACACCGCCAGAGGGAATCGCCAGAACTATGGCATCTCTTCCCCTGAACATCTTCAATGCATCTGCCAGATGTGCTCCTGCATCCTCCCTATCCTCGAAGACGCCAGATCTGTTCCTGAGAGATGAGTCCTCAACTACTGTCGCAGCCATTGTCTCAGAGCATATATGGTAGTGAAAAGCATATAAATTTATAGCATCTGTCGTCTTGGCCAAAAGCCTCCGAAATTTTCGCAGCCGGTGGCCCAAGTTCCTGCATCAAAAACGAATAAGTTTAAGTCGATTGAGCTTCCCTGTAATACTTGAGTCTCATGCCCATTGGTGTTTATGTATGTCACTGCGGCCTGAACATAGCAGGCGTTCTGGATATGGAGGAGCTGAGGTCCTTTGCGGAGAAGCTGCCAGGAGTAGCGATTGCAAGAGATCTTCAGTTCTCATGCTCAGACGTAGGCCAGGAGCAGATTCAAAAAGACGTTTCAGACCTCAAGCTGGATAAGATAGTGGTAGCAGCCTGCTCCCCAAGGCTCCACGAGCCCACATTCAGGAGGGCTATAGCCAAAGCAGGCCTCAACCCCTACGTGCTGGAGATGGCAAACATAAGGGAGCAGTGCTCCTGGGTCCACATGGATCAGCCGGCTCTGGCTACCCAGAAGGCAAAAGATCTCATCAGGATGGCTGTTGCCAAAGCAGAGCTTCTAAAGCCGCTGGAGAGCGAGACCATGCCTGTGAGCAAGGAAGTCCTCGTGATAGGCGGAGGAGTGGCAGGAATCCAGGCCTCGCTCGATCTTGCTGACGCAGGGTTTCACGTCTACCTAGTTGAGAGGCGGCCCACAATTGGCGGGTACATGGCACTCCTGACTGATGTATTTCCCACTAACGACTGCTCCATCTGCGTCCTGGCCCCAAAGATGTCAGAGGTCTACAACCACCCCAACATCACCCTGATGACCTATTCTGAGATCCTGAACATCGAGGGCAGCGTTGGCAACTTCACAGTCAACGGGGTGAGAAAAGCCAGGTTCGTCGACGAGAAGCTCTGCAAGGGCTGCATAAACGAGTGCGCAGGTGTGTGCCCAGTCGAGCTTCCAAGCGAGTACGACTTCGGGATCGGCAAGAAGAAGGCGATCTACATCCCATACCCCCAGGCAGTTCCGCTCTCTGCCTGCATAGACCCCAAAGCCTGCATAGGGTGCGCGAGGTGCGTGGAGGCCTGTCCCACCAAAGCCGTGAACTTCGAGCAGAAGGAAGAGAGCTTCGACCTGACCGTCGGCGCCATAATCGTGGCCACAGGCTGGCAGCCCTTTGATGCCACGAGGAAAGAGGAGTACGGCTTTGGAAGGTACAGGGACGTCATAACCAGCCTCCAGCTTGAGAGGATGCTAAACGCCGCCGGCCCCACAAAGGGAGACGTGGTCAGGCCGTCAACTGGCAAGATCGCCAAGTCCATAGCCTTCCTCCAGTGCGTGGGCTCAAGAGATGCAACTGTAGGAAACCTCTACTGCTCAAGGATCTGCTGCATGGCCTCGCTCAAGAACGCCCAGCTCACCAAGGAGAAGTATCCAGATACAGACATCACAATCTACTACATCGACCTTCGGGCCTGCGGTGAAGGATACGAAGAGTTCTACATCAGGGCCCAGAACCTGGGCATAAACTTCGTCAGGGCCAGGGTCTCCAGGATCGACGAGGTGGACGGAGAACTCTTCCTCAACTACGAGGACACTGTCTCAGGAGAGACTAGAAGGGTCAGGTACGACATGGCCGTCCTCTCCATCGGCCTGGAGCCTGACACGAACGCAAATGTGATTGGAAACTTGCTCGGCTTATCCAGGAGGCCAGACAGGTTCTTCGAGATTGCACATCCAAAGATGAGGCCTGTAGAAGCCCACATAGACGGCGTATTCATAGCAGGGTGCGCGTCTGGCCCCAAGGAGATACAGGCGTCGATCGCACAGGGAAGCGCAGCTGCCGCCAAGGCCATGAAGCTCCTGACAAAGGGAGAGATAGAGCTCAACCCCACCACGGCCTTCGTTGACCAGGACAAGTGTACCCAATGTAAGCTCTGCGTGGACATCTGCCCCTCAAGGGCGATCACTGCCAAGAGCCCTGCTTACGTAGACGAGGCTGCATGTAAGGGCTGTGGCTCCTGTGCCGCAGCCTGTCCAGTGGACGCCATTCAGATGAGGCTCTTCTCAGATGAGCAGATCATAGCACAGGTGAGGGCTGCAACCGAAGCCAAAGGCGAGTATCCATTGATCGTGGCATTTCTCTGCAACTGGTGCAGCTACGGTGCAGCAGACCTCGCAGGCACTTCGAGAATACAGTACCCAACAAACGCCAGGAACATCAGGGTCATGTGCGCTGGCCGCGTGGACCCGAGCTTCGTGATCGAGGCCCTGAGGAGAGGCGCAGACGGAGTGCTGATCGCCGGCTGCAGGATAGGAGAGTGCCACTACCACAAGGGAAATTACCAGGCACTGCAGAGGGTAGAGGTGCTAAAAGGAGTGCTTGGAAAGATAGGGATAAATCCAGGAAGGGTGAAGATCATCTGGTGCGCTGCCTCTGAGGGAGAGATCTTCGCAAGGCAGCTGAAACAGTTCGTAGAAGAGCTGAAAGCGATGGGACCTGTGGGAACCGAGCTCAAGTCGAGGCAGCTTGCATGATGGAGATAGAGAAGGACATGGAGGTGGAGGGCCCCAAGATCAGGTGCATCCAAAGGACTGCAGAGTCTGAGAAGGTGCTGGATTATGATTATAAAAAATGCATCGGATGCTCCATATGCATAGCCCTCTGCCCTAAAAAGGCTCTGCAGGAAGGCCCGCTCAAAGAGATCGCAACAGGACTTGACGCACCACCTGTCCTGATAGACCTCGATGCCTGCAGCTTCTGCGGAATGTGCGTCAACTTCTGTCCGGTTAAGGCATTGAACATGACTGTCCAAGAGAAGGCAAAGACAGCTCCCACGGAGACGGGGCAAGAGCCCCTGGCAAGCGCATGACAGACAACACCGACGAGACAGACAAATCTGGCAAGAAGGATTTTAGGAGCCTTGACCAGTATCCAAGGCTCGTGGCCGGGGCAAAGCCAAATGAGAAGTGCCTTCCCTGCGCCTTATGCGAGCCTGTCTGCCCCACGAAGGCCATAAAGGTGGGCTTCAACAAGGCCAGAGAAGATTTCGGGCCCTTGAGGGAGAAGATAGAGGGCAGGATCTCCATTGACAAGGAGAAGTGCAACCTCTGCGGCAGGTGCGCCAGGTTTTGCAAGGCCTTTGTGCTCATAGATAAGGCCAAAAAAGATCCAAGAGACCTGGTCCCGTATGAGCAGCTCCTGATAGATGAGGACATGTGCGATTACTGCGGGCTTTGCGCCAGGCTCTGCCCTGAGGAGGCCATCAAGGTGGAGGGAACTCCCCTGGAAGCAGACCTCGACTTCAAGGGCACCATAGATGTGGACAAGGACCTCTGCATCGGGTGCGGGAAATGCGCATTGGTATGCCCCTACCAGGCAATAGATGTCCAGAAGCCATTCGAGGGCAAGATTCGTCTGGTGGCCAAGAACCTGCCCAAGTGCGATCCACTGGGCTGCCACGGCTGCTTCAACGTCTGCCCGGCCCAGTGCTGGTATGTGGATGAGAGCGGCAGGATAGGCATTGCAGAGGACCAGTGCATCTTCTGCGGAGCCTGCGCCAACGCATGCCACTGCATGGCCATCGATGTGGAGAGATCAGGAGTTCGCCACACAGAGGTCGGGGACCTGCCCTGGGCATCCGAGTGGAAGGACGCCATCTCTGCAATCGTCACTGGAGAGAAGAAGAGGCCCGATGTGAGCGCTGCAGTGTCTCCGCCTGACATTGAGAAGCCGCCTCTTCCGAAGATCGAGGCGCCTGTGCGTGACCCAGAGCTTCTGAAGCTGCTGGATGAGGCGCTTAGCCCAATGGTACTGGCTCTGAAGAAGCCCAAGGCCAGGTACATAATGGAGAGAGAGCCGCCAGAAGAGGCGAGCCAGAAGATCCTGGACAGGATAAGAAAGGAAGAAGCCAAGTCCAGAAGCGCTGCTGCCCAAAATGCAGCGTCCAAATCTGGGTCAGGGGGATAGTATGATGGATACTGATGAGAACTTCAAGAAAGAGGTGCTGAGGCTCGCAGGCCCTGAGGTCAGGACCTGCCTCCAGTGCGGCACCTGCTCTGCCAGCTGTCCCACGTCCCACTTGATGGACAAGAGCATACGAAGGCTAATCAAGCTTGTTCTAGAGGGAAGAAAAGAGGAGGCACTAAGCTCTGACTCGATATGGCTGTGCACCTCCTGCCAGCTCTGCACTGTCAGGTGTCCCAGAGGTATCAGGCCCAAAGCAGTTGTGTCTGCCTTAAAAGAGATCTGTGAGAAAGAGGGCAGAAAGAGCAAGGACCAGGCCTACGAGGACCTGTTCATCCGCCAAGTAAAGGAGAGCGGCAGGGCATCTGAGGGCCTTTTATCTGGAGAGTACCTCCTGGCAAACCCCCAGTCAGCAGTCCAGACAATGGAGCTTGGCCTGGCACTTGCGCCAAAAGGCAAGATCAGCTTTGCCAAAGAGAGAGTTAAGAGGCCTGAAGAGGTCAAGAGGATCTTCGAAGAGCTGGAGAAGGCATAAGGCATGAAGCTAGCGTACTATCCTGGATGCGTATCCAAGTCAACAGGAAAGGAGATGGACCTCTCGACCAGGGCAGTTTCTGCTGCTCTGGGAATCGAGCTAGAAGAGCTTGAGGACTGGAACTGCTGCGGCGTCACACACGTGCCAAACGACCTGGTCTCGGTTGGACTTGCTGCCAGGAACATGTCACAGACAGAGCTTCCCATAATGACGCCCTGCTCCATATGCTACAGCAACCTTCGCCACGCAGCGCGCAGTATGGAGGAGCCAGAGGTCAAGGCCAGGGTCAATGCAGTCCTGACCAGGCCCTACACGGGATCGGACGTCAGGCACGTGCTATCAGTTATCCTCGACTCTCTCCAGAAGGACGACGAACGCCTGGCTGTGCCGCTGAAGGACCTGAAGGTGGCTCCCTACTACGGCTGCCTGCTCACCAGGCCCAGGGGTGGCATAGACAGCGCCGAGTTCCCCACGATCCTGGAGAAGCTCATCAGGGCGCTGAATGCTGAGCCCATAGAGTTCAGGCTCAAGACATTCTGCTGCGGAGGCCCGATATTCATGAACAGGCCTGAGGCTGCAGAAGACATCGCCTACAAGATTCTCACTGAAGCCAAGAAGGCTGGAGCCGAGGTCATAGTCACATTATGCCCACTTTGCCACCTGATGCTCGACGCCAAGCAGAAGTCCCTGGAGCAGAGGAAAGGAGAGAAGATCGACGTCCCAGTCCTGTACATAACCCAGCTAGTGGGAATTGCTCTTGGACTTGGGCCCGAAGAGCTGGGGCTGAACATGAACGCTGTCTCGCCCATGCCGCTGCTTGAAAAAATATACACACGGATGGCGGAGTAAACCTGTCGGCCTAGCCCATAAACTCGCATACCTCTCTATGTGCCTGGACCACTCCGGGATCCTCGTAGAGGTAGCGCCATATGAAGTCGCTCTCATAGTTGGCTATGGACAAAAGCGTCCACTCCTGAGCCAGAGCGCTGAAATGGCCCTGGCAGCTCTCATTGGCCTCAGAGCTCACGTTGACAGAGTCATGGAAGCCGTAAGATGAGTTGTAGGAGCAGGGGAAATCTCTCTTCAATATTCTCAAGTTGTCTATGGCCTCTGGCGCCAGCGGCGTCACGAGCGCCAGAGCGCTGGCATAGGGAGCCACGACACCAGGCCTGACCTCGGCAATCCCAGAATCACCATAAGGCGGTGCGCCCTGCACGACATAGGCCCCATCAGAGACGTCGAAGCAGCCTGAGAGCCCCCATGCAGGGTATCCCTGGTCCTCAGCATATGCAATCTGGGCTCTGGTGGCAGGGTTGAGGGTCTTTACGCCAAAGGAGGTGCTCTCCTCGCGAAGGAAGAGCGCTGGAGCGGCATAGGCCAGGTAAGACCCATCGGAGTTGACGTCCCTGACAGTGATCGTCTTGTAGTTACCGTCCTGAGCAGGGCTGAAAGCCTCAAGACTTCGCCTGAACTCCTCCCGATCTATCTGCCCCAGGGCTCTCGCAGCGAAATTCACAACTCTGTCCTTATCTGAGTAACGCGGCTGTAATTTTGCCCCGGCAAGAGGATCGTCCTTGGCCCCATCACAGAAGCTGCCGTTCTCAGAGTTGAACCAGAGCCGGAAGTCCATGTTCTTTAAAATCATGTCAGACCTGTTTGCCAGACCGGGATGCCCTTTTGACTCGGCGTACTCCCGGATCGTCATGAGGCTTAAAGCCAGCCAGGCGTTGTCAGCCGAAGAGACGTTTCGGTCGTTGTCGCCATCACCAACTGTTCTATGGTCTATCCAGTAGCCCTCATAAAAAACGCTGTTGGAATAGGCGTTTGTGCCATCGCTCTGCCAGAGCGCCAGCTGGTCAATCACCTTCGTCACGTTTGCCTCGGTCTCCTCCCAGGAGGGGCTCCAGGGCCTCTGGAGGTCGTGGGCTGCTATCCAGGACAGCGCATAGAGCCCCATCTCAGCCGGGTTCGAGTAGTTTCCCCAGGGGCTGCCATCAGAGCGCCAGCTGTAGGGAAGAGAGTTGGAGGTGGCCCAGTCAGAGTGCAGGTAGGACCAGGAATCCTCTGCGATGCCGCCCAGAAAAGCGTCATCTGGTTCAAAAGAGCCGTCGTCCATCCCTGCCGTTTCACCTATCGATCCAGACCAGGCGTCCTGCGCAGAACATGGGCCTGGCTGGTTCAAAAGAAGGGCAGACATCAAAAAGACCCACGCCAAATGCCAGAACCTCCCCATGCCATCACCTGACTTACACATGTATCGCAATGTATTTGAAATTTATCAAAGAGTAATTTTAATATATTGATGGCCACATTTCCAAAGCCAGCTGCTGTCCCGGACAAATGTATAAATAAAAACTTGGAGAAAGATGAAACTGCCCTGCAGCCAGGCAGCCCAACTGTGGATTGATGAGGAGAGATAAATGTCCAGAAGGTCAAGCAGCAAAAGGCGCGCGGTATCCATCAGATCCATCTCAGTTATAGTCCTGGGCTCAATTATGGCATTTGCTCTCGCAGTCCACTTGGTGGACGAGACAAAATATGCTTCCATCGCAGGAGAAAGCGCGCTGCAAGCAGTCATCAGCCAATCAAGCGAGGCAAGCACGCAATCCAACTGGAGCGCTTTTTCCAACATGAGTTATTCTTCTGATGTGGAGAGCCCATCTCGCGAGATCGATGTATCAGAAATCCTGCATAGAGATGCTGCAGATGCTCAAAGACTCCAGCTTCGTGCAGAGCAGAAGGCCCAGCTGAAGAGATATGCAGAGGCGACTGCCAGGTACTTCACCAGCCCTCTGTCGAACGATCTTGAGGCGGGATTTGCACACGCCTTCTTCGGAGAGGGAAAGTTCCTGGTGCACCAGGAGGGCAGATGGTTCTGGGACGAGGGCACCTGGAAAGAAGAGAGCTGGAACCTGACCAGGGGCTATGGCTCTCACGTCAACCTGAACGAGGTGACGCTCAGATTCGTCTCTCTGGCTGCGGCCTACAAGATGAACTGGCTTGGCTACATTCCAGAAGACGAGCGCTACAACCAGAGCTGGGGCCAGGCACTAATCGGCCTCAAGACTTTGAGGACCATGCAGATCTCTGGAGATCAAAAGCAATTTTACAGAGGTCACTTTCACAGAACATATCTGACAACTATTGAAAAAAACGGGAGCTACGATGTGGACAGGAGCGCAGAGGAGATCTCCAGGCCCGAAGACGAGAACGTCCAGTCCAGCGACGACAACGGCCTGGCGTTGATGAACCTCCTGGTGCTGGAAGGCATGGCTGGCGATTCCTCAGTTGAGATTAAGGACCGCCAAGAGATTATAGAGCTCTGCAGGGAGATCAGGCAGGACATAGACCTCAGGGACTTCCTGGAACAGGACAAAATAGTTCAGTACATCCGAGATGGAGTCCAATCCAGAGAGTCCTGGGACAGGCTCTCATCAGAGGGCCAGATAATACTCGCAGCCATGCTGGTCTCAGGCCAGATCTCAGAAGGAGAGTTCTACGAGATATCTAAGAGCCTGAAGAATTATCCTGCCAAGTGGCGATCTTTCGACTGCGGCACCATAGAGATAGATAAGCCCAGCTACCACTCAGCAGCATTCCTGCACAGCCTGAGGACCATCCACGGAATGCCCGCAACCGAAGAGGAGTTCGAAGGAGTTGACTTTTATGATACGTCCACGCTTCCAGTCTTAAAAGCCCACATCGATTACTCAGAGCATTACGGGCTGAAGGCCCTGGGCACACAGGTGATGACTCAATCGCTGTATGGCACGCCCATCTTCTCAATGAACGGAAGACAGGTCCAGTTTCCAGGAAACGAGAGAAACTCCATGCCGGTTCCAGGAAGGACGCTGTCAAGAGCTACAGGGCCTCATGCATGGTTTGTCCCACTGGCCAGGTGGAGGCACCTGTCTGAAGGAGAGACTGATGAGATGCTCGGCTGGGCATCCAGCTATGAGAGAGAGTTCTTCCACACCGGGTCTGACGCAGATCTTGGCTGGGAGGCGGCCATTCCCTGGGAGCCCAAAGACAGGACTTATGCCTGGAGGGCCAGCGATGGGACCTGGAGATACACAGACTGGGGCAGGCCCTATGAGGCGCTTAACTCTGCGTACACCCTACTTAGCATATTCGACGCTCTAAACCCGGACGCGCCCCTGGCCAGCTACAACATCGAGGCTGAAAAGATCAAGTACATTGCACGGTACTTCGACTGCGGGGCTGCGCTTCCAAAGGACGCGTTTGCCAGACAACAGGATCTGGCAGATGAGCAGAATTATGAAATTGTGCAGACAGAATCTGCAGAAGTTAGCGCTCTGGATGGCTGAAATGCACAGGAGATTGCTTTGGTGCCCTTCCCGATAGCTCGCCGGCTTTTGACTGCGGCATCTGTGAAACCTCACCTGCGTCGCTGTGCGCCAGGTGTATCACCAGAGAAGATGTCAGGAGAGGCACGAGCCAGATGAAGTTGAATGCAAGAGAGAGGGGATTTCGCACTATCCCCAAGATGATGGCAATTATGAACAGGTTGGTGCCTTTAAAACAGCTGATTGTCTGGGCAAGAGACATCTTGGCATCGGTCTTCTCGGTGACATCGAATATCACCTTCTGCCCGAGGGCCGTCCTGGACTGAGCCCTGATTATGTCCGGCATTATATAATAGCTTACAGCCAAGGACAGTATCAGGTTTTTGAAATAATCCCTGATGGATATTCCCAGTTTAACAGCCAGAGGGAGCCTGAGGACGGTGAAGTTGATGCTGTAAAAGGCGAAGATCAATGCGGGAATAGAAAGCGACCGCAGAGCTGGATCTCCCACATACATGCCTCCTGCCAGGTTAAGGACATCCTCAACAGAGGAGTTATATCCGTAAATGGACAGGAAGATGCCGAAGAAGTACACAAACCACATCGAATAGAAGTAGATCGACATGAAGATGTGCAGCCTGGTGGTGCCTGGAAGCTTTGAGGTATCCAACTTCAGCAGCTCCAGGTTCTGCTTTGCCCAGCGAGAGCTGCGCCTGGCGTAAGATTTGATGGTGCCAGGCACCATCTCATAAGAGATCACATCCACCAGCCTGCACTTGTGTCCCCGGTTGATCAGATTTATGGCTGTGGCATAGTCCTCGCAAACAAAGCGGGTATCGAACCCACCAACCTCCAAGAGATGCTCTGTCCTGTGAAGGTTGTTGTGACCCCAGGAGAGAATAGTCTCACAGCGATTGCATAATCTGTCGTTGACATAGTTTGCGAAGGGAGTTGTCAGTGCAAGGGTCCTTGCGAAGTCGGTCCTCTCGTTCCAGTTGTTTATCTTGCTCTGGAAGATGCTCACATTCCAGTTGCATGGATGCTCAGCGTACTTCACCATCTCCTCTATGAAGCTCATCTCAAGCTTGCTGTCAGCGTCCATAATGACGAAGTACTCGTAATCGCAGCCGCAGATAGAGAGCCAGTTGTTGAGGGCGCCTGCCTTAAATCCAGAACGTTCGATCCTGCGTATCGTCCTGAATCCATAAGCATCAACCGCATTCCTGCAGCTCTCCTCTGTTGAATCATCGAGCACGAATATATCGTAGTTGGGATAGCTCTGGCTCCGCAGCTCAGAGATAGACTCAGGCATAGCATCGTTATAGGTGACATAGAGCAATGCCACCTTAGGCAGCCTCGTCAACGCCCCCATCTTAGGAAGATCGCCCTTGGCCAGGATAAGCGATAGTATGAGCTCAGACAGGCCATATGCAATCCCGATATTTGCCGCCAGAAAGATGGCCACGTGGATCAGGACGAGGGGTGTGATGAAGGGCACACAGCACATTATGCACAGATCAAAGGCCAAGAGCAGAGACAGAAACAGGATCAAGAAGGCAGTTCCTGTCTCAATCTTCAGCAAGTTAACACATCTCCAATCTCTGGTTTGAGGCCATTAAGAAGACCCAAGTGCCACATACAGCGTCATCCTGTCTGTCAGCACAAACAGGTCCAATTAGATTGATCAGATGGACGTGAGCTATGGGCCAAAGCAATGCCACAAGCACACTTAATTTTTGGAACGGATGTCGATTGAAAGCCAATTGTAGCAGGCATAGAGTCTTATCGAAGAGATGTTGCACTGAATACCTTATTAAAGTTTAGGAAATGTAAATACTAAACGAGAATCAGTAGTAATTTTACTAAACAGTTTTAAGAATTTAAGAATTATCGATTTAACATAAGTGATAGAGCACCTCAGAAGCACTTTTATGAGAATTAGAAACTGATAAATAGTGAGTGATTATAGATATCTGCTTCAAATGGCTGAAAAGGTCGAGCTGAAACGAGCACTGGGCCTCCTGGAAATCACCTTCTCAGGCCTTGGGATCATCCTTGGCGCTGGCATCTACGCGCTCATAGGAGAAGCTGCAGGCATGGCGGGCAACGCAGTCTGGATCTCCTTTGGCCTGGCTGCAGTTGTGGCACTGCTTACGGGCCTGAGCTACGCAGAGCTCTCATCGATGTTTCCAAAGGCCTCTGCCGAGTACGAGTACACCTACCAGGCCTTCGGAAAGCGCCTTGCATTCGTCATAGGCTGGCTGATAATACTGAGCGGAGTGATAGGAGCGTCTACTGTCGCCCTTGGCTTTGCAAGCTACCTGCGGGCATTGGCCGGAACTCCGATAATTCCCGCTGCAGCAGTGCTCATATTCGTCCTTTCAGGAGTGCTCTTCGCAGGGATAAAACAGTCTGCCTGGCTGGCCATTGTTTTTACTCTGATCGAGGCCACAGGCCTGATTGCAATAATAGTTATAGGCATTCCCTACATCGGAAGCGTGGACTACCTGGAGATGCCCCTTGGCCTGAGAGGAGTTTTCCAGGCCGCAGCTCTGATCTTCTTTGCCTTCATAGGGTTTGAAGAGATAGTCAAGCTCTCTGAGGAGGCCAGAAACCCAGAGAGGGACATTCCCAGAGGCCTGGTCATATCAGTTGCAGCCTCCATCGTCCTCTACATCCTCGTGGCTTTGAGCGCTGTAGGCGTACTTGGCTGGGAAAAGTTGAGCGAGTCGTCAGCGCCTTTTGCGGAGATAGCCTTTGTGGCATTTGGCGAAAGAGCATCGCTCGTCTTATCGGTAATAGCGCTCTTTGCCACAGCCAACACAGTGCTCCTGATGCTTCTGGCAGCCTCCAGGATCGCCTACGGAATGGCTGAGGAGGACTCGCTTCCCAGCTTTCTTGCCAGGGTCCATCTGCGGACCAGAACTCCCTGGGCCTCGATCCTGGCAGTAATGACCCTCTCAGCGGCATTTCTCTTCCTGGGAGACATAGGCCTCGTGGCCAATGTCACCAACTTCACCCTCTTCCTGACGTTCATATTCATCAACGCAGCACTAGTCATCCTGAGGCTCAGAAATCCAGAGATACCAAGGCCTTTTAGAGTTCCATT
Source organism: uncultured Methanotrichaceae archaeon (assembly GCA_964639235.1). Classification (GTDB taxonomy): domain Archaea; phylum Halobacteriota; class Methanosarcinia; order Methanotrichales; family Methanotrichaceae; genus CAZXDN01. The sequence goes on from CAZXDN010000002.1 coordinate 41,148, forward strand.
GTCTCTAGGAAGAGTTCCAATAATTCCAATAGCAGGCCTCGCCACCTGCGCCCTGATGATAACCCAGCTCTCTTTCCAGGTGATAGCCATAGGCATCGCCCTGACACTGGCAGGAGGCCTGGTCGCGCTCTTCTATGCCGGATCAGACGGCAGAAACACTTAAAAATTTAAAAGACACATATATTTCAGGTGGTTTTGTGAACGCAAAAATTAAAGCGATCATAACGGTCCTGGCCGTCTCTCTGGCGTTTTTGGGAGCGGTTCAATCACAGACAATAACCCAGGAGGAGCAGCAGAGGCAGTCCATTGCATATCCAGAGGCTCAGTACTACGCAGAGCTGCAGCGCCAGACCATAGGCACAACAGGCGCCGGCATCTATGAAGAGCAGCAGAGGCAGTCCATTGCGCTTGAAGCCCCATACAATCAGACAGTTGGCCAGATCGCACCTGAGACTGCCACGACTCCCAGCCAGCATGCAGTCAGGGCTGTGGAGAGCCCGACATTTGGCCAGTACCTGGCAGACCAGAGAGGTTTTACACTGTACTACTTCGAAAATGACACTCAAGGCGGCAGCCAGTGCAGCGGACAGTGTGCAGTCCTGTGGCCGCCTTTCTATGTACAGAGCGGCTCTCTTGGGCCGGGGCTTGATGCCTCTGATTTCGCCTCTATCAACAGGACAGATGGGACAACGCAGCTGACATTCAGGGGATGGCCCCTGTATTACTACTACAGGGACACGAGCCCAGGGGATGTCAACGGCCAGGGAGTGGGCGGAGTCTGGTTTGCGGTAAACCCAACCAGCCTCAGGACCATGTAAGCCCGAACTGAGCCTGTGCCATCTAACCCTGCCCCAATTTTTTCCATTAGGAGACCAGTATCAAACCCGGCTGATCTGGCGCTCTGCTGTGAGAAGGAGCTTCTTGCCGGATAGGTCTATCAGCTCCAGATTGAGAATTGCTGGATAAAGGCTTTCGTCCTTTCTTCTGAGCATGACCCTGGAGTCCTTAACCCTGCCTGAGATCTGGACTGCAGCCATCAACTTCTTTCTCACCCTTTGATCTGCATATACAGGGAAGATGCCGCCTGCCATAAGCTCATCCAGCGTCAGGCCTTTGGTCTCCAGCATCTCGCGATTTGCAGCCAGGATGTTGCCTTCCACATCTCCAATTCCAATTCCTATGGGCACAGCATTGAAGACTGCCTTATACCTCTCCTCTGAAGCGCGCAAAGCCTCTTCCATGCGCTTATGGCCAGTCACATCCCTGCCCACAGCCTGAAGCTCCACTAGGCTTGCGTACTCCCCAAATATAGGCTTGATAGTCCACTGGATCCACCTGGCCTCTCTTCCAGGAGTTGAGAAGCGGTTCTCACCAGTCAAGGGTGTGGGGAGCCCCTGGCTCAAAGCCGCGATGCTCTTCTCCAGAACCGACCTGTCCTCCTCAGAGATCTGCTGAAAAAGGCTCTGCCCGATCAGAAAGTCGTAGCTTTTGCCGATGTGCCTGCAGAAGGCCTCGTTTACAAAGGTGAATGTGCCGTCCATAAGGAACCGGCAGACGAGCTCAGTCTGGTCCTCGACTATGGCACGATAGCGAGCATTGCTCTTCCTGAGCCTCTCTTCAATCTGCTTTCTCTCTGTGATCTCCATCAGAAGCTCCTGGTTCAGACGGGCAAGCTTGGCAGTCCTCTCTTCTACTTTGAGCTCAAGCTCGCGCCGTGCAATTCTCAGCTCTTCTTCGACCTTCTTCAGGGCAGTGATGTCCCTTCCAGCAGACTGGATCTCCACAACCTGGCCGAACTGGTCGAATATTGCCCTGTAAGTCCACTGGTTCCAGCGCTCTTCGCCATCCAGAAAGACCCTGTGCTCGAATGTGGCTGTAGGAGCGTCTCTACACAGAGCGCCGATTCGCACCTTTGCTCCAGGCCTGTCGTCGTCTGGCACGAAGGAGAGGAAGCTGTTTCCTACAAGATCGCCGCACCTCTTGCGGAAGTACCTGCAGTAAGCCCCGTTGACGAATGTGAGGCGCCAATCCGGAAGGAAGCGGCAGATCATCTCTGTCTGGTCCTCGACTATGGCACGATAGCGAGCATTGCTCTTCCTCAAATCCTCCTCTACAAGCCTGCGCTCAGTTATGTCCCTGATTATGCCCTGGCTTCCGATCACAGTCCCATCCTCGAATATGGGCGAGGCGCTCACCTCCACCTGAGCAGTGGAGCCGTCCTTCCTGTAGATCTCAAGAGCAAGTCCCTCGATGACTTGGCCCATCAATACCTTTCCAATGGCGTCTAATGCATCTGAGGCACAGGACTTTAAAGCATGACTCGTCAGAGACTTGCCAATGACCTCTTCAGGAGAGTAGCCAGATATGGATTTAATGGCAGAAGAGACGTACTTTATATTGCTGTTCAAATCAGCTGTGAAGATGGCGTCGATGCTCCTTTCGGCGATCCCCCTGAACCTCTCCTCTGATTCGCGAAGCTTCCTCTCCATCTCGTGCTTGTAGAGCGCAATCTCAATTGAGGTCTGCAGCTCTCTTTCGTTCATGGGCTTGAGGAGGTAGCCAAACGGCTGCGTGGACTTGGCCCGCTCTAAAGTGTCATCGTCTGCATAGGCTGTGAGGTATATCACAGGCACATCGAACCTCGAACGGATCATGGCTGCAGTCTCGATGCCATCGACATCGCCGTCCAGCCTGATGTCCATCAAGACCAGGTCTGGACGCGAGGCCTCAGCGCCCTCTATCGCCTCCTGGCAGGAAGACGCAAGGCAGGAAACCTCGTACCCCAGGCGCTCTAAGGTGTTCTTGATGTCGATTGCCACAATCCCTTCGTCTTCCACGACCATGATCCTGTGTTCAGCCATCAATCCACCTTACACGCGCAGAGCTTCGCCAGATCCACACTGCCAGGCTCAATGCCGCATCATATCTGAGAATCCCGGCACTCTGTCTCTGAGCACCATGAGTCCGCCTGGCACGGCAGAGCGCTGGAACGATGGTTTTGGTTTGGGTATCAACTATTTATGCTTTCCATAATGGAAGCCAGATAGAACTGCCTTAAAATAGAAATAGCCAGTAACAGACTGTCTTATGCAATCCGTTTGAGGTCTCTTCGCAGAAATGGCCAGATGAGGAAGAGCTAATCCTGGTACTCATCTCTCTTTGCAAGGGACTCTGCGAACTTCAGGTAGTTGCAGACAGGCCCTCCCAGGGTCAGCACAGTTCCCATCACTTTGCCTGAATCGATCTCAATTTGTGCTGCTGAAGGGTTTGACATCCTTGGAAAAGTGGGGCTCCCAGGGCAGATGAGAAGCTTCTCCCCCTGCTCTATGTATGGCCTGTGGATGTGCCCGAAGATGAGGACGTCTACCTCCATCTCTCTGGCAAGCATGCCTGCGCCTGTTGGGTCAGAGGAGAAAGAGGCCATGTGCACCACTCCTATGCGCACTCCTTCTGCCTGGAAGACCTTTCTCATTGGCAGAAGCTCTTGCAGCTCTGGCAGATCTGCGTTTCCGCAGACTGCCTCAAGCCTTGAGATCTCTTTCAGGCTGTCGTAGACTGAGCAGGAGATGAAGTCTCCAGCGTGCACCACTATGTCTGCCTCCTCTGCAAGCGTCTTGATCTTATCGGGAAGCTCGCCTTCGAGGTGTGTGTCAGATATGGCCAGGATGCGGGTCATACGTGCATGCGCCTCATCCCTGCCTCGACTATTCCCAGGAACTCTGCCCCAACTGCAACAACGCTGTTCGTGAATATGGAGGCGTTGATCTCGAAGATGGGGTATCTGAACTTGTTGTAGTCTGACATGAGCCAGGTGGTGGAGCTTATGTCGCCGCTGAAGAGGTCTGAGTACTCAGGCTTCACTGGAATGGTCACCATGTCGTCTGTCCTGCCGTACTTCTTCATAAGTGCAGCCAGCTTTGAAGACCTGTTTGCGGTTATTGCCATCACGTCTGAGCCCTTGGACAGAGCATGCATTGCGCCCTCAAGAGCCTCGTAGGTGTTTCCAATTCCCGTTATGGGGATGTAGACATCGCCTATCTGGAAGCTGGGGGTGTTGAAGTCTCCTTCCCAGTAGCTGATCTTGTTGAGGTGAGTGAACCTCATCTCAAAAGCCCTGGCAACAAGCCCAGACCTGCCCACGCCGCCTATTATGTACCTGCCAGACCTCGGCAGAAGCCTGTTTAGCCAGTGCTCAAGCATGTCGGCATCCATGTCGACTATGAGGCGTGCGTTCTCCTCGAAGTCATTGATAGTTGAGCGGTACTGGGGGCATGAGACGTCGCACACGCCTCTTAACCTGTCCTGAACGTCCTTGAAGATGGCATTCAAGAAGGCCAGGACTTCTAGCTCGAACTCTGTGCCCAGAGGCGAAAGCCTGGACCTGATCTCCTTATCCGTGCTGTACTTAGTCCTGCTCTCCATGACGAGCACTGTGCCGCGGTCGTACTCGTTCACAAGGTTATAGGCAGTCCCGTTCTCGTTCGCGGTTATGAGCTTGATCTCGCCTTCCTGGTCGATCACGTCTTTGATGTACTTGTTCACAGAGGCAGTCTCTCCAGACCCGGATATGGCGAGCCCCAGGTTCCTCTTGGTCCTGTTGTAGTGCCTCTGGACAGGGTCTTCTAATGTGAAAGGAAAGACGTTGTCGAAGTGGTTCTGGAGGAGCTGCATGAAGCTGTAGAGCGAGAGAGCGCTTCTCCCAGCTGCCAGCCCATAAACGAACTTGTTCTCCGGGCTGGAGCTGAGGAAAGAGACTATGGAGTCAGAGAAGGCAGCTACCTCCTCCATATTCAAGTTCTGCAGCTTCCTCAGAAACTCGCACTGGAGCAGGGTGGCTTCTCTGAAAGTATCAATCAGGCCTGACATAGATTACATTAGAGAGCCTGAAGTGCGAGATAAGCCTTTCCAGATGGATGATCAGCTGATGATCTCCTCCATCTGGCCAGCAGCCCTCGCGATCTTGACCTCCTGGGCTATGCGCCTTCCTGTGGAGAGGTTCTTCTCTATCAAGTCCGAGTAGGGAGAGCCGCTGATGTAGAGGTTGGTGCCTGCGACAATTCTGGCTGAGATCTCGAAGACCTTGAACTCCAGATCATCAGTGACTATGGTCTCCAGGCTAAATGGGCCAATCATCCCGCCGAAGAGCTCAATTGAGGTCTCAACTACCCTTTCGCCAAGCTCGAAGACCTTGGAGAGGAGAGACTCCCTCAGCACGAGGGGCAGGTTTCCTGTGACCACGAAGCTTGGGTAGATGCCGGCCTCTGCAAGCTCGTTCATGGAGCCTATCCTGAAGATCTCATCTGCATTGGACTCCACCCTGCGGTCTATGCCCATCATGTCCAGGGTGCCCTTTTTGAGACGGTAGCCTTCAGCCTTGACAGGCGAGTAGAAGAAGTGAATGTAGTACCTGGTGCCGAGGATGAACTCCTGGATGGTGTACTTCTGCTGGGCTGTGCCCATCTTGGACTTGAACTCGTCCTTGCTCTTGGCGATGAAGAATCCTCTGCCGCCTTTTGCGCCGTGGTACTTGACTATGACTGGGCGATCTATGTCCTCGGCGTGCTCGAACCTCATTGGGATGTTGACACCGGCTTTGAGAAGCCAGTCGCGCTCCATCTCTCTGTCGCTCTCCCATGCGAGAACCCTGCGGTTGCCAAATGTGGGAACTGGAAGAGCCTCGAACTTCTCTATTCCCAGGTACTCGACGAGCGAGCCGTGGGGTATGATTATTGCGTTCTCGTCTATGAACTCGTCTGAGTGATCCAAAAGCGCCTTGTAGCTGTCCAGGCAGATGAACTTGTCAGGTCTTGCCAGCGGAAAAGCATCGTAGAACTTAGGCGGCTGGCCTATGCAGATGCCTATGGTCTTGAACCCCTCCTGACGAGCCCCGTGAAATATCTGGAGGCTGCTGTGGGAGCAGATCGTGGCTATGGATAAGTCGTTCTGGTCGTAACCTCTTAAAGTCTCCCAAATATCTTCTTTCGAAATCATGGCATAACCCTTGAAGTGTAACCTTTGAAACTGAAAGGTTGGAATTCAGGTAAATAAGCCTTTCCTTCACAGGGAGTGCGCTCATCATGCAAAAAAGCCTAATAGGATTGCATCTCGAACTCCTCCCCGCTTGAAGCTGTATGATCTCTTCGACTGCGCTCGCTGCCCGTCTTGCATGAGGCGGCCTCAATGAGCTGTGCAGGACATGTCAGAAGAGACTTAGAGCATCTCTTCCCAGGATCTGACGTAGTCAGGCTTAAAAAATGCTTCAACCGCAACTCAGAGATCTTCTTGGCCACAATCTCAGAAGAAGGCGGAAAGAAGAGACAGATAGCTGCGAAGTGCCCTCGCTTTCTTTCGCAGGAGCAGATCGCCCAGGAGTATTCCAACTTAAAGCAGTTCTACGACAGCTGCCCTGACCAGAGCGTGTCTGCGCCCAGGCCCATCTTCCTCGACTCGGAAGACGGAATCCTGTTTATGGACCGCCTGGATGCAGTCACCTTCGGGCGCCTGCTCCACGGGCTGCTGCCTATGAGCCAAGAACGGCTGGACCGCGCAGTGGACCTTTCAGCGAGAGCTCTTGCCAGATGCCACACAGTCTTCCGGCTGCCGGACTGCACCCCCTTGAAGGCAGACGAGAGCGCCAGGGAAGGCGACATAAACCGCTGCCTTCTTGAGACAGAGGGCCTGGCATCAGCTTCGGGCCTGAACATCAGGGTGAAGCCCTTCTTCGACTTCTCGATCTGGAACATCATGCTCGGAGAGTCGAAGGCATACCTCATCGACTTTCCCAATGGAAGCTACGTCTCATCTCCCCATCTCGACCTGGGGAGGTTCAAGTTCAGCCTGGAGATGGCCAAGCAGTATCCTCCCTCCAAGTTCTTCAGGCTTGATTGGTGGCATATTGAGCCACTATGGCAGAGGTTTTTCGCCAGATATTGTCTTGAGATGAAGCTTTTGCCAAATGCCAGGGATGCTCTCCTGGTGGAGAGGTTTAAGGCTGCAAATATAATGAGGGTGATGGACCTGACAAGGAAAGACAAGTTCCACTGGCAGTCAAGGCTTGAAAAGGCTTACTTCAAGGCTTTCAGCTCTGGATGGCTGAGCGATTGCTATCGCCTATAGCCTTCAGCACTCACAGCGTCTGCATAAACTTTTTTCTTCATAAAATTGCTTTAAATGAAGATATATTTCTGGCATTCCATACTTATGCCAAATCCCCAAAGTATTTTGCCTATGACCTACAATAGCCCGATGCTTAGTCCTTCTGGGGATGTGGCATGGGCGCTGTGCAGGCCTGTAGCATGTAAGCTGTCGGAGGATGATTGTGATTGGATCTTAGGTTCGATGAGAGCCCTCTGGAGTTCTGCCTGGGGGAGAAGAGCGAGGCCCTCGGCGCTGAGGAGCTTCGAAGGCTCGAAGGCATCTACTTCCTGGTGGATGTCTGGAAGCGTCGCGCAGACCTGTTTGCAGTCGTCGTCTGCGGCGATGGGATAGAGGGAGTCTGGATTGTGGACCACGAGTTCTTTGGGATATCAGACCTGGAGATGGAAGAGGCGGTGGCCCTCTCCGGCGGAAGCCTGGATCAGAGCGGCTCATACAGGATATCCAGGGCGATACAGGAGAAGCTCTCCGCCAGGCGCGAGGCCTTCTCAGGAATCGAGACCTGTGCCAGGAGAGGAGAGACGCAGCGTCCAGGAATGAGGTTTTTGCGCACCAAGCTCTTCTTGCTGCCAGAGAAGCGTTAGTGCGCTGTCCCTTTATTTGATTTAAATCTTAATTCGGGTCTTGATTTAAATCTTAATTCAGGTTTTGATGTAAATATTTCTCGCCTATCAGCTTCTTTGCCTGGAGAGGGACACTTCTGCTGTCAGAGGGTACTTGTCAGCGTTTGTGCCCCCAGTTATGTTCCTGGGCAAGTCGCATACCCCATCGCCGTTGGAGTCAGCGCAGCTCTGGCCTGAGTTCCCCGAATCGCTAAAGTAGTTTCCCATCTCTTTTGGGCCAAAGAGACCTTCGATGAATCCCAGAGGGCCTTCTCCGCTCCTTTCGCCATACCACTGGTTCTCTCCGCTGTCGTAGGCGCTGACGTTGTTGTCCACGAGGTTGTTCCCGTATATCTTGTTGGAGCGGGCGCCTTCTATGTAGATGCCGTACCTGTTCTTGTATGCGGTGTTTCCCACAACTGTGTTGTTGTTCGACTCTATCCTTATGCCTGCGTTGCCGCAGCCGCAGTGGCCTGAGTTTGTCAGGTTAAATCCAGTCAGAGTAACTCCATCTGCGTAAAGGGTAATTGCGCTTCCGCTGGTGTTTGCATCGATAACCGGCATTCCTTCGCCAGTGTCCTTTCCAATCAGCGTCAGGTTCTTCAGCACGAAGACGTTCTCTTTGTAGGTGCCGCTGTGGACCTCAATGGTGTCTCCTGTGCTGGAGTTGTATACAGCTGATTGAATGCTGGTGTAGTTTCCCTGTATCGGATCAACGGTGATTACTGTGGCACACACAGATCCCGTCAGAAGGACTATGGCAATTAGTGGATGTATCTTCACGATCTCCCTCCAGAAGGCCTTCATCTGAAGATTGATGAGATTAACTGGCATCCACTGCGCAGTCACTATAAATAGTTTCAGGCATCCGACTAAAAAATTGCTGGCGCTCAAAAGGTCGGCCGTCGCGTATATGTCCCGAATGGGACCTTTGTCGTATCCATTTCTCTCAGGCCAGGAAGCTGAAGTTTGAGCATTTTCCAGTTATCGATACCTGAGAGGGTTTGAGCACACTTATGTTCAATTTTTGAGACCAGAAAACGGATTTGCTATTGATATGGCTTCCAGGAGCTCTTGATACTGCACTGAGTACTTTGCGGCTATTCGTGCGCAGAGGAAAGCGCGTCTCATGTCGCCATCCTTCGCTGCAGATATGGCATCTTCAGCAGCAATGTCAGCCAGCTTTGACTCAGACCTGATGGACGCAGCTCTCTTTATGGCTGCAAAGACTGCGTCTTGGCTGATATCAGCCTGACTAATATCGCATCACCGCTTTAATATGGGCAATTCTCGGCGGCAAATGACCTCTGCATGACTCGACCTGCACGAAGATCGGGATATCGGCAATGAGATTTATACAGGGAAGAAATAACTTTTCTTAACAGTCATACCTAGCTGTTTTACTGAATCCTCTTACTAATTTATCATAAGGAGCCTCGATCATTTGTCACCTGACCTCCCGTAGAGCCGGGCACATAGATCCGATGCATTGCGATTCGCTGTGCATAATAGGCACAAAGCCCTATTAGCATAAACCAATGCCATCTGCCACATTTCTCTGGAAATTGTGCCCAAATCGCCCGGAGGTCAGGTTGTCACAAAGACTTTTGCTCAGCACATTTCGCCACAATTGCGCTTGTAATCGCAAAATCGGTCCATTTTCGCGAAAATTTAGACTTTAAAAATTGGCTGGGCCTTGCATTTGAAAAATTGTGAGAGGCTTTTTGCTTTTGGCCTCAATCCTTCTTCTCTTCTTTCTTCTGGCCCACGCCCATTGCCACAAGGGAAGCCTTTGCCTGGATCCTTGCCAGGGGATACTCGTCCTTTGCAGCATTCTCCAGCGGCTCTATCGACTTGGGGTCCTTGAACTCGCCCAAGATCCAGGCAGCTCCTGCGCGGACGTCTGGATCAGGATCGCTCAGAGCTGAGATCACGCGGTCCAGAATCTGCTTTCCGTAGGTCGAGAGAGCCACCATGGCGTTGGTCTTGACTATGTACTCCTTGTCCTTCAGCGCCTCTATCAGCGGCTCAGTTGCCACCTCTGGGCCGCGCTTTGAAAGGAGGGTGACTGCGTTTGACCTGACCAGAAGGTTCTGGTCTTTGGTGGCCTCTATCAGCTTCTCTGTAGTCCAGCTCTCCTCAGGCAGGTTCTCTGGTATCTCTGGCTCTCCTTCTGCGCTGCAGGTCTCGCACATAGACCTGGTGATCACCGGCTGCTTTGCGCTCTCTTCCCCTTCGACCTTCTTCTCGTTATCTTCCATGATTTATGAAGTGGTGCTTGATTCTACTTCAGCCTTTCCAAGCTCAAAGGCGCGCTTATTGACCTCTAAATGCTTTGATGGGACGACTTCTGCCAGGGCGCTCAACAAAATATGCTCGTCAATGGGAATGTATTTCGAGAGCGCGCCCAGCATCACCACGTTCATGGCCTGGGCGTTTCCCGCAATTCTGGCAATCTTGGTGCCATCTATTGGCCTGGCCTCTCTACACACTCCCTGGAGCGGCACCAAAATCTCATCCAGATCAGGATAGCTGCACCTGCCTGTGGTGACTGTTATGGGCAAAACGCTCTGTGTGTTGACCAGTGCCACGCCGTCTCCTTTGAGGTAATAGGCATGCCTCAGAGCTTCAGCAGGCTCCAGAGCCAGAAGCACGTCAGCTCCTCCTGGCGGCACCATTGGGCTGAAGACGCACCCCAGGCGGGTGTGGTTGATCACGCTTCCGCCTCTCTGGGCCATTCCATGAGTCTCAGCACCTCTCACCGACGCTCCAGATTTAGTCGCTGCCCGGCCCAGGATATCTGAGATCAGTATCACGCCTTGGCCGCCCACGCCCACAATCACTATATCGCAATCCGATGTCTTCATCTTCCCACCTCTATGCAGGAGCTTGGGCAGATCTGTGCACACACTCCGCACCCAGTGCAAAGGGAGTTGATCCTGGCTTTCTCACCCTCGAACTCTATTGCAGGGCAGCCGAACTCGACGCAGACCTTGCAGCCTTTGCAGTCGGGGCTGACCTTTGGCACCGACCTTTTAGCTCCAGACCTTCTGGCGTTGATTACGCAGGCCTGCTTTGCTATCACCACAGAGAGGCCTGGGTGCTCCTTGGCCCTGCGGAATGTCTCAACTGATGCCTCCACGTTGTAGGGGTCCACAGTCTCCACGAACTCGGCTCCAAGAGCCCTTGCGATCTCCTCTAGAGATACGGGCTTGGACTTCTCGCCTGAAACAGTAAACCCAGTTCCAGGATGGGGCTGGTGGCCAGTCATCGCAGTTGTGGAGTTGTCGAGTATGGTCACTGTGATCCTGGCCTTGTTGTAGGCGGCGTTCAAAAGCCCAGTCATCCCTCCGTGAAGGAAGGTCGAGTCTCCAAGGCTGCAGCATATCCCGCTTTCTTCTCCCCCAAACCTGATTCCAGAGGCAAGAGTGATGCTGGCTCCCATGCACAGGCAGGTGTCTACAGTCCCCATTGGAACGCCCATTGTGTAGCAGCCTATGTCGCTTGGAAATACCGATCCCTTGCCAAACGCCTTTCGCATGGCGTAGTAGGTCGCTCTGTGGCTGCAGCCTGGGCACAGTCCCGGAGGCCTTGGAGGAAGCACTTCAAGTGCCCTGCCCAGGTCCGGGCCTGCTTGCAGGGATAAAACCTCCATCGAAGCTATGGCGTTTCTCACAGCCAGGAGGTCGAACTCGCCGTATCTGGGCAGGTGTCCGCTCTCCTTGCCCAGGATCTTGAGGCCTGGGTTGTACTTCCTAGCAGCTTTCTCAACCAGCTCCTCTATTACTGGCTCCAGCTCCTCCACGACCATCAGAGTCGAGACGTGCTCCACCATCTCCCTTATCATCTTCTCCGGTGCTGGAAGGGTTCCTATTCTCAGGAATGAGAGGTCGAGGTCAAGGTTTTTGATTGCTTCTTCTGCGTAGAGCCCAGATATGCCTGAGGCGATCACCCCATGCTCTCCTGCCAGGGATAGCCTGTTCCAGGGAGCGCTCTCAAGCTCCTCTGCGATCTTCTCCTGCTTATGAAGAAGCTCTATGTGAAGCGGCCTGACGTGCACCGGCAGGGATACCCTCCTTGCAGGGTTCTTGACAAACCCCTGCCCCAGCTTTCCCTGGGCAGGAGCGCCCACCTCCACATCCGACCTGGCGTGTGAGACCCTGGTGGTGGGCCTCAACATCACTGGCAGGTTGAACTTCTCAGAGAGCTCGAACCCGAACAGGGCCATGTCCTTTGCCTCCTGGGGATCAGCGGGGTCCAGGCAGGGGATGGCAGCGAACTGGGCATACCTCCTGGAGTCCTGCTCGTTCTGAGATGAGTGGCAGTATGGGTCGTCTGCTGAGATCAGAACCAGGCCTGCGCCCACGCCTAAGTAGGCCAGGGTCATGAAAGGATCTGCTGCGACGTTTAAGCCTACATGCTTCATCGTGGCTGCAGCTCTGGCCCCAGACCAGGAGGCGCCTATGGCCACCTCCAGTGCCACTTTCTCGTTGACAGACCATTCTATGTGGGGCACGCCCTTCATTCCTGCCAGAGACTCGATTATCTCTGAAGACGGGGTGCCTGGGTAGCCGGCGACCACGCCAGCTCCAGCTTCCATTATGCCTTTGGCAATGGCAACGTTTCCGAGGAGATATTCCTTCACGGAGAACCTTCCTGTATCTTGAGAATGATGGCCGGTCTGTGATCCTTATGAGTGATAACCGTTTTGCCCTGCCTTCAATAAAATTAAATATACCTCACAGAAATCCGGTCTGGAAATGACCGAACTTCAGAGCGACTCAGCAGGGTCGCTCTACAATTACCTCTCAAGAGGCTGCGAGATCTGCAGAACGGGCGCAGGCCTTGTTCTCTTCATCACAGGCATATGCGCCAGAGGCTGCCCTTACTGCCCACTTTCAGAGGAGAGGAGGGGAAAAGATCTGGTCTATGCCAACGAGCGCCTTGCCGAAGGAATAGACGATGTGATCGATGAGGCGAGGCTCATAGGCGCATTGGGCACCGGAATTACAGGAGGCGAGCCGCTTCTCAAGCTCGACAGGGTCGTCGAGCACATAATAGCATTGAAGGAGGAGTTCGGGCCTGAGCACCACATCCACCTCTACACAGGTCTTCTCCCCGGAAAGGAGGTCCTGTCCAGGCTAAAGGAAGCTGGCCTCGATGAGATCAGGTTTCATCCCAGGGATTCGGACCTGGAGGACCCATCTGAGATCAAGAGGGCTCTTTTGGAGGCCAAATCCCTGGGGCTTGAATCCGGGGTGGAGATGCCCGCAATATCTCATGCCCCGGCCCTCCTCCAGGCTGTGGAGGAGGCAGACGCCTTCATCAACCTAAACGAGCTGGAGTTTTCAGAGACCAACTGGTCAGCTCTAAAGGCGATGGGCTTCTCATCCCACGACCTGGATTGCGGCGCAGAGGAAAGCGAGTCCATTGCCAGAAAGAACTTCTCAAACCACGGCCTCAAAATACACTACTGCCCGTCCAGGTTCAAGGACTCAGTCCAGCTTAGAGAGAGGCTCAAGCGCAGAGCAGAGAGGACTGCAAGGCCGTTTGATTATCTAACCGAGGACGGTACGATCGTTTACGGGGAAATAACATGCTCTGAGGGGTTGAATGCTGCAGAAGACCTCCTCAGAGATCTGGATGTGCCCTTTGAGATGTTTTGCGCCCAAGATGATCGCATAGAGATTGCTGCCGCGATCCTGGAGGAAATTTCGAAAGAGTTAAAAGGAATTGGCTGCAATATCTCCTTAGTGGAGCGTTATCCCCTAGAGGACGGCCTAGTTGTGGAGAGAATACCTTTATAATCCTTAGATTCATTCCTAAGGGGCGGTGAACTTGCCGGATGGAGAGCGCTGAAGAAAGGATTCAAGAGAGGCTCAGGAACTACCTAAAGCGGGACGGCATAGGGATTAGAAAGGCTGTTTTGAAGCTTTTCTTAAGTGACCAGTCCTATACCACAGAGGACGTCTACACCTATCTGGAGAAGGAGGGTTTTGATGTCAGCTACAGGGGCGTCTCTGCCATGGTCGGCCTGATGAACACTCGCCTGGGGATACTCAGCATAGACGTTTCTGGGGACCACAATGTATACTCTCTCAAGAGCGACCACAAGGGCGTAGTGAGGTCTGTGTTGGAGAATTATTAAAAATCATCAGAATTTTAAAGATTGCTAGACCCTCAATTCGGTGGAAGCCCCTGCTTCATCCTCTTCATGTACTTGTTTAGCACACGGTCTGCCAGGAGGTTGATCCCTGTGAGGGCTGCGTGGACGCCCAGTCCTGCATCCATCCTCTCGCTGTACAGGCTGTGGAGGTGCTTTAAGTGTCTGAGGTTGTATTCCAGGCAGAGCCCTACCAGCTCCCAGTGCTCTGGAAGCGCCCTGTCTTTGTCGAACCCCTTTATGTCTCCGAGCTTGGTTAAAGCCATGGGCGTGAAGAAGAGGGGGAGCATGAGGCCTGTGTAGCTCTTGAGCGACTCCACAAGCTCTATGGTCTTCATAACGTCCTCGGCAGTCTCTCCTGGGAGGCCGAGCACCAGGCTTGCCACTGGCAGCCACGACTGGTCTGCGAAGAGGGCATAGCAGTCCTGGACGACTCTCTCCCAGTTCTGGGCCTTTTCAGGAAGGGCTTTTCTAGGCATGTGCATCTCAAGCACCCTGCAGCTTCCAGTCTCAATCCCGATCCAGGCAGACATGTACTTCTGGTCGGATCCGATGCCCACTGCCTCAGAGACGTCCTTCAGGAGCTTCTGGTTCTGGTAGACAGTGCCGAGGCTCAGGTGAGAGACGTCTATGGTCCTTGGTCCCAGATCCTTCACCTTTTTAACGAGTCCCAGAACCTTGTCTGCATCTGGCTTCATGCCCTTTGAGCCGTATGTGAAGACGTCTTCTGAGTGCAGCAAAATGTCCATCTGGCCGTTTTCGAGGTTTACTTTCGCATCCTTCAATATGTTCTCAACTGGCCTGTGCCTAACGCTCCTCATTGTGGGAGAGCAAAATGCGCAGCCCCTCCAGCAGCCCCTTCCTATCTCCACGATGCCTGCAATTGTGGCCCCTCTGTTCACTGGTATTTTCTCGCCAGGAACTGCAGACCCGTGTATCACCTCAGGGACTTCCTCTCCAAGAGAGATCTTCCTGCAAAGGTCAGGGAAATCGGACTCGCCTTCTCCAAGGTAGATGTGATCTACTCCCAGGTCCTCCCCCAGGAGCTCCCATGCCCCGTTTCCTCCGACCACTATCTTGGGGCCGTACTTCTTGATAAGCGGATGATTTATCAGTGACAGAAACTTGGACCGGTTGTGGGGTGTGCCCCTGTTTATCATCTCCTCGACCTCACGCACTGCGATCTTGCCCATGGGGTCGTCGTGGGTAATTCCCACAACCTCGGTCTTCGGACCTATGGCCTCTTCGAGGTGGCCTGGGTGTGCGACTATGACCTCGTCTCTCTCGAACCCTGCATCGAGAAGCGCAGCCTCCACCTTCCTCATGCCGCAAGGCGCGATGACCGCAGATCC
Source organism: uncultured Methanotrichaceae archaeon (assembly GCA_964639235.1). Classification (GTDB taxonomy): domain Archaea; phylum Halobacteriota; class Methanosarcinia; order Methanotrichales; family Methanotrichaceae; genus CAZXDN01. Next base: position 56,420 of record CAZXDN010000002.1, read on the forward strand.
GTCTTCTCTTGCAGGAGCCGGTGGACAGAAGAGCCACTGAAAGATCCAATCAGGCATGACTGAAGCTGGCATTATGGCTGCAAAACCGAGGAGCACCCCTCCGTGGTAGCTGCTCATCATTGTGGAATCGCTGGTGAGGACTATCCTTTTGCCTGGCATCAGCCGGAGATGGAGGCTCTGGGAGATAACGTTGTTGAGCACTCCGGAGGAAAACAACAGCTTTTTATCATATCGGTGCTAGGTTCGAAATGTGCAAGAGAAATCGCTGTCTGAGGTTAATGAGCGCATCCGGGACGGCAGTGCACGGGTTGTCACCGCTGAAGAGATGCCAGATATTGTAGATGAGCTAGGGACGGCAGGAGCTGTGCGCGAGGTGGATGTGGTCACCACAGGCACCTTTGGCGCCATGTGTTCTTCAGGTGTTTTCCTCAACCTGGGACACAGCGATCCCCCCATAAAGATCCTCAAGGCTTACTTGAACAAGGTCGAGGCCTACGGAGGCGTGGCCGCAGTCGACCTCTTCCTCGGAGCGACCCAGCCCTCCCTCGACCGTGGTGAGGAGTACGGCGGAGCCCACGTCATAGAAGACCTGGTCTCTGGAAGGAAGATCGAGGTCGAGGCAGAGGGCGCGGGCACTGACTGCTATCCCCAGCTTGAGCTTGAGACCTCTTTGCGTCTGGAGGACTTCAACCAGGCAACCATGGTCAACCCCAGAAACGCCTATGAGAGGTACAACGCAGCCGCCAACTCCTCTGAGAGGACCATACACACCTACATGGGCACACTGCTGCCACGGCTCGGAAACATCCACTACTGCGGAGCAGGGGTCCTGTCCCCAATATCCAACGACCCCGACTTCGAGTACATCGGGATCGGCACAAGGATCTTCCTGTGCGGAGGCGAGGGCTACATAATGGGCTCAGGAACTCAGCACAACCCCCAGAACAACTTCTCGACCCTGATGGTCACAGGAGACCTGAAGGGCATGTCGTCTAAGTATCTCAGGGCTGCAACGTTTTACAAGTACGGCCCATCCCTCTACTTGGGGATAGGCATCCCAATTCCAGTGCTAAACGAGAGGATCGCGAAGAAGACCTCTGTTAGAGACAGGGACATCACAGTCCCGGTGGTGGACTACGGAATACCCAGGCGGGACCGCCCCTCGCTTAAAGTCGTCAGCTACGAGGAGCTCAAGTCTGGCATCGTGGACATATCAGGAAAAGAGGTTCCAACATCGTCGCTGTCGAGCTTCCACCACGCAAGAGAGATTGCAGGAGCCCTAAAAGGCATGGTTGAGAGAGGCGAGTTCCTCTTAACTGAAGCTGTGAAGCCCCTGCCTCGTGTGGGAAGCTCCAGGCCCATGAAGCAGACCAAGGAGTTTCCAAACGTCGAGGACGTGATGAGTCGCGACGTGGTCACTGTCATGGAGGACATACTGATAGACGACGCTGCAAGGGTCATAACAGGAGGAAGCTTCGACCACCTTCCAGTGGTCTCTAAAGAGGGTAAACTCTCAGGAATCGTCACTGCATGGGACATATCCAAAGCTGTGGCCAATGGAAAGATCTCCAAGATCTCTGAGATCATGACCAGAAGGGTCTACTCGGCCACGCCTGACGAGCCAATTGAGCTTGCTGCAAGAAAGCTCGACACACACAGCATCTCAGCTCTGCCTGTTGTGGACAAAGATCGAAGAGTGATTGGAATGATTACCAGCAATGACCTCTCCAGGCTCTTTGCCAGGAGGCGGTCGATTTGAAGCTCATGCTCCACGTCTCCCCAAACATCGTGCGCGAACCTCTGATCGCCTCGGTCATACTGGAGACCTCGGCCCTCATAAACATAGAGCGGGCGAGCATAGACGCAGTCAGCGGAGAGATAGTGCTCGAAGTCTCGCCTGACAAATGCCGCCAGGTAAAAGACGCATTCGAAAGAAGAGGCGTCGAAGTCATGATGCTGGAGATGCCGGTGATCAGAGATGAGGACGAATGCGTCCACTGCGGCGGATGCGTCTCCATATGCCCCACCGGAACCTTCAGATTCGACAACTGGACAGTAGTGGAAGACTCAGGAAAGTGCATCCAGTGCGGAGCTTGCGTAGTGGCATGCCCCCAGAGGGCGCTCAAGCTCGTCTTGAAGTGACCACCACTTATTTTATTCTCAGTTAATAGACAACTTTTTTTATACATGCATAGGTATACGGTTTCTGAAAAATCGCTTATTTTATATCTTCTACAGTCGATCTTTAGAAAGAGCGGGCATGTGGACGCTCATCCGACTCGCCAGTTCTCAGGCCCAGCTGATGGTGGTTGAAGATGTGCCCTCCCACAATCTATTGCGATTGCTTGCAGAACACTCAGCAGAGTGGGCGTAAATATAAAAATTATATGCAAAATGTTGTCTAGTGCCTGGAAACCGAATATCTGCGAAAAGTGATGTTTACAACTATATTAAATTAATAATCGAATGAATATAACTTCTAAAAGAAATCGCAGATTTTATATGTGTGAAGCGCTATACCTGCGCTAAGCAATGGATGAGGATAAGGAGATGTCAGGAAATCTCAATCGCTTGCGCGTAATGTGGAGAGAGGGGGAGCCTGTGCAGCACAGGGCTTCAGGCTCCTCTCTCCTGGATCTGCCTTTGGCCTGCCGTCTGCTGGCAGCTGTGGAGGCTGCTTGATGGACGATCTTCTCTCTAGTCTTGGGTCTGTGGCCAGGGCGCTCTCCGATCCTTGCTATGTGGACGATTTAGAAGAGCTCTCTATGAGCTCGCCTGTGCCACTCTCCTCCTTCCTCAAAGCTGTGATCTCATCTGATGGCTCTTCCATGAAGCAGGCCCTCTTAGAGCTGGAGGATCTGGCAGATGAGAGCGACAGCTTCGATGCCTGGATGAGCCTCGGCCTCCTGGCGCAGAGGTTCTTTTTGAGCGACGAGGCTTCCAAGTGCTATGAGCGCGGCCTTTGCCTCGCCAGGAGTTCTTCTGACAGAAAGGGCGCAGCCTCTGCACTGGCGAGCCTTGGAGGTCTCTTTGAGGAGGCTGAGGACTGGGACGCAGCCTGCGAGCACTACCTTGGAAGCCTGGACGAGCTTGACCTCGAAGATGACGTTTCATCTGCCCTTTCAGTTCTTTGCCGCCTGGCTGGAGCATACCAGCTCAAAGGCGACCATGACCGCTCGATTGAGTGCTACGAGAAGTGCCTCCGGCTTTCCAGGGAGCAGGGAGATGCATCAGGCGCTGCAAGCGCTCTGGAGAACCTGAGCAAGATCTACTGCCAGAAAGGGGATCTCTCGTCTGCAGAGGAGTGCTGCAGGCAGGAGCTAGATGAGATCGAGCGCACAGGCGACCTCTCAGGCATTGCCAGGGCTCTTTCTGGCCTGGCTTCCGTGCATCGCCTGGGCGGCAACTGGGATAGAGCTGTGGACTGCTACAAGATGGCCCTGATGCGGCTTGAGGGCGCGGGAGATGCTGTTGGGCTGGCAAATCTCAGGAGCCAGCTTGGAGGCGCCCATCGCGAGAACGGCGACCTGGCGGAGGCCATGGACTGCTACCAGAATAGCCTTGACGAGCTTGAGAGATTAGACGACCTGAATGCTGCGGCTTTTGCCCTGAGCGAGATGGGCCAGATCTGCACTGAGATGGGCGAGTGGGGAATGGCCAGGGACTACTTGAGCAGAGCAGTTGAGATAATGGAGCGGCAGGGCGACTTGAGCGGAGCCGCCAGGGCACTGCTGAGCCTGGGGTCAGTATGCTATCACATGGGCTCTCACCTCGCCGCCCTGGACAGCTACAGGCGCTCCCTTGAGATCAAGGAGAGGCTTGGGGACTTAGCCGGCACAGCCGCCATTCTGAACAACATTGGGCTGATATATGCGGATATGGGGGATTGGGACTCGGCAGTCGAGTCCTACCAGAGGTCCATAGAGATCTTCGAGGAGGTCGGAGAGAGCCTGGAGGTTGCCAAGGCCACTTCTAACCTGGGCAGCATCTATCAGCTCAAGGGCGAACTAGATGCAGCTGAGGGATTTTACTGCGATGCTCTCGACCTTCAGGAGGCGCTAGGCGACCTGCAGGGGGCGTCCAAGACCAGGAACAACCTGGGGCTCGTATACCAGGTCAAGGGCGAGTGGTACAGTGCTGCTGAATGCTTCGAGAAGAGCATCGAGGCAAAGGAGCGCCAGGGCGACCTCCAGGGGATGGCCACCACCCAGACAAACCTGGGCAATGTGTACCTGGTGCAAGGCGACCTCGACTCTGCAATCGACCTCTTCAGGAAGTCGCTTGAGATCTTCGAGTCCCTGGGCGATGCCAGCGGCGTATCTTCCATACTGAACAACCTTGGAAACATCTACGCAGACAAGGGCGACTTCATCCAGGCAAAGAAGTACTACTCGATGTCTCTGGATGCCAAGAGGGCCATAGGCGACTCTCACGGCGTTGCAGTCACCATCGGCAATATCGGCTCTGTGTACTACCGCCAGGGCCTGCTGGATGAGGCAGAGGAGCAGTACCTGGAGTGCCTCAGCGCCTTTGGGGAGATCGGCGACCAGGACGGCATAGCCAACTCTCTTGTTGGCCTTGGAAGCATACGCTCTCAGCTGGGCGACTTACAGGGTGCAGTGGACCATTACCTCAGGGCCGCAGAGATCCAGGAGTCCACAGGCGACACTCACAGCCTGATAAGCACATTAAACGACCTGTCGTCGCTCCTATGCCGCCTGGGCAGGTCAGACGAGGCATTGGAGAGGCACTCGGCTGCGCTGTCTGTCCTGCGCTCCAGAGGCGACGTCCAGGGAATGGCTGCAGCCCTGAGCAATCTGGGAAACGTCTACGCCGACAGGGGCGAATGGGACCTGGCTGTATCGAGCTACGAGGAGAGCCTGGACTTCTTCAAGCGCATGGGAGACGTCTACAGCACAGCAGTCACCGAGAACAACCTGGGCAACATCTGCTTCAGGCGGGGCGATTGGGAAATTGCCCAGGAGCGGTATGCCAAAGCCCTGGAGGGCTTCGAGCAGATGGGCGACCAGCAGTGCGCAGCCTCTGCTTTGAGCAACATGGCGAGCATCTTCCAGAAGAGGGGGAACTGGTCGTCATCCATAGAGTGCTACAGGAAGAGCCTGAGCCTCTTCGATGCCATAGACGATTTGAGCGGGCTTTCCAAGGTCCTGAACAACCTCGGAGTTCTCTATTACGGGCAGGGAGAGTGGGATCTGGCCCTGGAACACTTCAAGCAGGCCCTCGACTGCAAGGCAAAGGAGGGCGATCCAGATGGCGTGGCAGAGATACAGGCGAGCATCGACCTCATCAGCGCCTCTAAGGGCGAAAAATCCACAGACCTGGACCTCTACTTGAGGCAGCTGAAGGAGTTCGAGTCCAAAGGAGACTTGAGCGGGATGGCAGAGGCCCAGGCAGCAGTTGGAAACGCCTATGCAGACCGCTATGACTGGGACCTTGCAGTCTCAAGCTACAAAGAGAGCCTGGACACCTTTGAGAAGCTTGGGGACGCATATGGCCTGGCCCAGGTCAGATACAACCTGGCCCAGATCTACAGGGACAAGGGAGACTGGGATCAGGCTGAAGATCTGCTAAACGATAGCCTGGAGACCTTTGGCGAGATGGATTCGGCCCCGTATGCCTCTATGGTCAGGATGAACCTTGGCCAGATCCAGTGCCTGAAGGGCGCGGACCTGGAGGCTGAGAAGCTCATGCTGGAGTCCATAAACGCCTTCGAGTCACTGGGCGCTGTGCCTGACCTCTGCGAGGGCTACCTGGCAATGGCAAGGCTCAAGCTGAAGCAGGGCCAGCATATTGAAGCCTGGTTCTACCTGTCCAGGGCTGAGACGCTGATATGCAAGATCGACTACAGCCCCATGAGGGTTCAGCTCTACAATGCTCTTGGAGAGTACCACCAGAGCCAGAACTCTCATTCTGAGGCCCATGCAAGCTTCAAGAGAGCACTGGACCTCTCAAGGATGCTCTCAAACTGCCATGAGGAGGCAAGAGCCCTGAAGAACATCGGGAGCCTGATGATCACTATTGGAAAGCACTCTGATGCAGAGGCATGGCTTAAGGATGCGCTCTCTATCTTCACGAGGATAGGAGCTGTGTACGAGGCGACCTCGATATACGACGACCTGGTCACACTGTCTCTGAGGCGGGGTGACTACTCCAAAGCTGAAGAGATGGCCCTTCACCTGGAGAAGGAGGGCAGGAGGCTTGGGTATACCGACCTGAACATAAGGTCGCTCATGGCTCTGGCAGATTGCGAGATCCATGCAGGCAGAGCCAACGACGCCATGGACGACTACTCAGAGGCCCTTGAGCTGGCAAGAAGCCAGGGAGGCCTGGCCTATTCCAAGACTGTCTTCCAGCTCATTGTGAGGGTGCTAGACTACATAGAGTCGCCCCTGAGACAAAAAGAGCACTTAGAGTCCAAGCCCGTTCTAGAATCGCTCAGGTCGAAGCTGGCAAAGAGAGACTACAGGGGCCTTCTGGAGAACCTGCCTCTTGTCCTGCAAGGAGAGTTCTCCAGGGTACAAAATTAGATTCTGCAGCCCTGGCCACAAGAACTTGAGCAAAATAAGATCAATCAGCCTTTAAGTCCACATCACGCTTGGCAGGAGGCTCATCTGGACGTCAAGCCCTGCCAGAGCGTGCCTGATCTCAGGCTGCCTCATCAGGTTGTCAAGCTCGTGAAGGCGGCCTATGACATCCCAGATCCTGGCACCTTTGCTCTCGCTCCTGGACCTCACAGGCGAGTAGTATATCTCTCCAGTGGCCGTGTCTGCGATCACCCCGAAGTAGTCCCTGGAATAGAAGCCCTTGAAGTTTATGATTATGGGCCTGTATATGGATTTCAGAGCTGGAAGAAAGTAGTCCTCGTAGATCTGCTTGATCATGCGGTTGTTTATCATGCCGAGGCTCGCCCTGATGTAGCCCTGGCCGTGGATGTAGTTCGAGTAGAACAGGTTGTACTTTATCCTGGAGGTCAGGTCGGTCTTGAGCCGCAGCTCGACCTCGATGTTGTCCCCCAGCTCTGAAAGCTCAGGGTTCAGGAAGTACCTGATGTCGAGTATTATCCCATTCTCAAACTCCACAATTACTGTGGACTTATCCTGCTCAGGCGTCCTGACAACCATGTCTTTGACTTTCCAGCCGAAGAGCCTTTCTGCCGCCTCTTTGGAGAAATCGCCAAGCGAAAACTCTCTGGCTTTCTCAAGAAGATCTCCCATCGTCTCCATCGCTCTTAGTCTGCCTTAAATCTGGATAAACATTGTGCTGTGCCCTAGGACAGGGCGAGCACCAGCACTGAGACTATAATCGTCAAAGCAATGGCTCTGCCCATGAGCATCAGGGACCTCTGTATATCCTGTGGCCCAGGCATGGGTCCATTATTTAAAAGCACGTAGTACCCAGGCTTCTCAAGCTTGATTCCGAGAGAGCCTGCTGCTGCTGACATGGGCCACCCTGAGTTGGGGCTGGGTGTGGCTTTGTGGTACTTGAGGGCAGCCATAACTGCTTCTTTTGCTCTTTTTGGGTTAGCGATGGCGATTATGGGGACGCTCAGCCTCGCAGGCAGAAAGTTCGCCAGGTCGTCGAGCCTTGCTGCGGCAAATCCCAGCTCTTTTAGGCCCTTAGTCTTGTAGCCGAGCATGCTGTCCATTGTGCTCATGGCCTTAAATGCGAGGGCAGCCTCAAGCCCCAATCCGAAGTTCTGGAAGACGAGGAAGTAGAATATCGGGGACAGGACTGAGTCGACGTAGTTTTCAGAGAGCGATTCAATCACTGCTGATCTGGCAAGCGCCGGGTCAAGCCTCTTGGTGTCCCTTCCAACAAGCGCAGGAAGCATCTCCTTTGCAGAGTCCAGGTCATGGTCTATCATCTCTCCTATGGAAGCTGATGTCTCCATAAGGCACCTCAGGGCGAAAGTGGACTTGAGAAGGTATGCGGCGACAACTACTCCCAGCAATGGAAAGACAGCTCCTGCTGCCCAGACAAGAACATGGCCAGAGGCCACTGTGATTGCAATTACGGTCAAAGCCAGTAGAATGCCCCAGGATTTCTTTGGCCTTGCAGCTTCGCGCAGGGACGAGATCAGCCTGCCTATGAGAACTACTGGGTGAACCTTGACTGGGGGCTCGCCCAGCACCAGGTCAATTGCCACTGCAAGCGCAAAGACCGTCAGGCCGTAGTACTGGGAGTTAAATGGATCTTGGAAGATCTGGGTTATATCTGGGATCATAGGAATTTCTCGACCTTGTTCCACACAGAAGACAGTGCCTCTCCATTCATCAGCGCGTCCATGACCATCTCTGCGACCTCGCTTCTGTGGACGATCTTGCAGCCCTCACAGCTCCACTGTCCTTCGTGCAGGCGTCCGCAGGTCCTCTCGTCTTTGCAGGGATAAAATGGGCAAAAGCAAAGGGTGCAATCCTGCTCTGGAAAGTGGCATGGGTATCTCTCGCAGTTCACCCTCTTCATAAGGCCTCAGGCCTCTAGCGCGCTTTTGAGCGCCCAAATCAGCTTCTGGTTTTCTTCTCTAGTTCGAACTGCTATCCTGATATAGCTCTTGCCAAGCCCAAATGACTGGCAGTCCCTGATGAGCACTCCTTCCTGGCGCGTCTTTTCTGCAAGCTCATCTGACTGGACGTTCTGGCCCAAAGACACGAGGATGAAGTTGACCTGGCTTTCAAGGGGCTTCAGGCCAAGAAGTCTCATCTCCTGGGAGAGCCAGGAGATCTCCGACCTGATGAGCCTTCTCGAATCTTCAAGATAATCGCCGTGGCCCAGAAGATGGGCTCCTGCAGAGGCAGCAATCGAGCTTATGGACCAAGGAGTCCTGGCCGTGTTCAGGATCTCTGAGAGCCTCCTGTTCGTCGCTGCAAAGCCGAGGCGAAGGCCAGGCACTCCAAAAGACTTTGTAAGCGACCTCATGACCACCAGGTACTCCATCTCCGGGGCCATGAAAGCCACAGACTGCTTCGGGTCTGAAAGCTCTATGAAGGCCTCGTCCACCAGTATAAACGTCTCCTGGTCCTCACACTTCCTTGCCAGCCGCTCCACAGAGCCCCTGGTGAAGAGCTGGCCTGTTGGGTTGTTGGGGTTGCAGAGGTAGACTGACTTCGCGCCGTCTATGTCCAAACTCTCTAGGTCTGCTCCGCGCTCAAGGTCAATCCCAGCCCTCCTGACCTCGGCTCCGAAGAGCCGTGACTGGGACTCATACTCTCCAAACGTGGGGAAGAGAACCAAAGCCACATCTCCATAGTCGAGAGTGGCCTCCGCGAAGAGCCTTATGATCTCTGAAGACCCGTTTGCAGGAACGATGTTCTCTTTGGCCAGGCCCACAAAAGAAGCCGCAGCTTGCTTGAACTCCATATACCTGTTATCTGGATAGTGCCCAAGGCGATCGATCTCAGATATGAGCAGGTCCCTGATGGGCGGCGAGCCCAGGGGGTTGATGTTTGCGCTGAAATCCAGAGGCTCTTTTCCACCTGAAGCAAACTCCCTTGCTTTGCCCCCGTGCGGGCAGGGTTCAGACGCCGCGAAGCTCTTCCTAATGCGGTTTATCATAGTTTCCACCCTCAGTGAAGCCTTTCTCCATTTCAACCTTCCGGATTGATGGGTCCATGATCAATAATCGTTGGTTAAATACAGATCTATTTACCGAATCTGTGATATATATACCCAGAGGACTATTGAAATTATTAGGAATGCTTTATATTTTATATAAACCCGTATCCGAAAGGGTTTTATGTACTTTCAGCGAACAGGGAGGCCGTATATATAAGGAAAAGAGGAGGCCAAGAACCCAATGGTTAAAACCGAGGGCAGTTTTGCTGTTGAGGACATGAAGAACGTCCAGATCAACATCGGAGCTGTCGTTAAGGAAGAGGAAGAGTGGGACCAGGAAATGGGACCCTTCCCGAAGCCAGGAGTAGCAACTCTCCGTGACTGGGACTACAAAATTATGAACAGGTACAGGATCATGTACTCTCCTGCAGACGATACATGCACACTCTGTACCTACGGGCCGTGCGACCTCACAGGCAACATCAAGGGCGCATGCGGCATCGACATGGCCGGCTACTCAGGAAAGATCGTTCTGGTAGCTGTCCTCATGGGTACCTGCGCCCACACCGCACACGGCAGACACCTGTACCACTGGTGCCTTGACAAGTTCGGGGACATGAAGTTCGACATGGGCGACGAGATCCTGGTGGATTCTCCACTGTACCAGACCATCATAGGCAAGAAGCCAAAGACCCTCAAGGACTTCGGCGAGGGCCTGGCATACTGTGAGGAGGAGGTCGTCCAGCTTCTGGCAGCCACCCACACAGGCCAGGAAGGCTTCTACAAAGACTTCGAGTCCAAGGCCCTTCATGGCGGAATGATCGACTCCCTGGGAAAAGAGATCTGCGATATGCTCCAGACCGTGGCCTACGACATGCCACGTGGCGCAGCCGATGCTCCACTCGTGGAGATAGGTATGGGCACACTCGACCAGAACAAGGGCGTCTTGATCGCATACGGCCACAACCTTGCTGCAGGCGCCGAGGCCATGATCTATGCTGAGAATAAGAACTTGTGGGAGAAGGTTGACATCGGTGGAGTCTGCTGTACTGCCATCGACCTGACAAGGATAACTGAGACCAACCGTTCCTCCAAGATCCCAGCGAACCTCGGCCCCAAGGCAAAGGTCGCGGGAGCAATGGGCTGGTGGAGGAAGATGGTCCGCTCTGGAATCATGGACTGCGTGATGGTAGATGAACAATGCGTCTACTGCGATGTCCTCGAGGACTGCCAGAAGCGCCACATCCCAGTCATCGCCACCAACGATAAGATAATGTACGGCCTGCCAGACAGGACCAACGACTCAACAGATGCAATAGTCGAGGACTTGGCTAGCTTCAAGGTGCCAGGAGTCGTAGTTCTGGACCCAGTCAAGGCTGGCGAGGTCGGCATCAGGGTAGCAATTGCAGTCAAGCCCAAGCGCGGCCAGTTTAAGCAGGAGAACCTGCTCACAGAGGAGCAGTTCAAGGCAGAACTCGATAAGTGCACGACCTGTAACCAGTGCGCCTTCGTCTGCCCGCCCCACATAAGGATCAGCGACCTCATAACAGAGGCCAAGAAGGGCAACCTCGAGCCGTTCTCGTCCCTGTATGAGATCTGTGTCGGATGCGGCAGGTGCGAGCAGGTTTGCCCGCAGGGCATATCCGTACTGAGCCTCTACGAGTACGCCAACCGCGAGTATGTCAAGAACCAGAAGTTCAATATGAGAGCTGGCAGGGGCCCAGTGCGCGACACTGAGATCAGGAAGGTAGGAGCGCCCCTTGTGCTCGGCACAATCCCTGGCGTCATTGCTCTCGTGGGCTGCTCTAACTATCCAAATGGCACAAAAGAGTGCTATGACATAGCCAAGGAGTTCGTAGACAGGGGCTACATAGTGGTGGCCACCGGATGCATGGCTATGGACATGTCCCTTTACAAGGACGCTGACGGCAAGACCATCTGGGAGCAGTATGAAGGAGCTTTCGACGGCAGGAACATCTGCAACATAGGCTCGTGCGTGGCCAATGCCCACATACATGGAGCTGCCATCAAGGTGGCAACCATCTTCGCTCACAGAAACCACAGGGCCAACTACGACGACATAGCAGACTACGTCCTCTCCAAGGTTGGAGCATGCGGCGTTGCCTGGGGTGCCTACTCTCAGAAGGCAGCTTCTATCGCGACTGGCGTCAACAGGCTCGGCATTCCAGTGGTCGTCCAGCCACACTCTGTCATGTACCGCAGGACCTTCATGGGCCGCCCTGACAAGCCAGAAGACTGGATGGTCATAGATGCCCGCGATGGCAAGGTGCAGCAGATAGAGCCCGCTCCAGAGGCAATGCTCTACATAGCAGAGACCAAGGAAGAAGCCATGTGCGAGATGGCCAAGCTTTGTCTGAGACCCTCTGACAACAGCATGGGAAGGATGATCAAGCTCACTCACTGGTGCGAGATTTCCGAGAAGTACTTCGGCAAACTCCCAGATGACTGGCACATTTACGTCAGGGCGGTTGCAGATCTGCCACTGAAGTGGAGAGACCAGATGATGAAGGAGCTCGAGTCCAAGCACGGCTGGAAGGTAGACTGGAAGGCCAAGAAGTTCATCTCAGGACCACTCAGGCCCGCTGATGTAAGCTTTGACCCGACCAACATACCCAGGAAGATAAGGGCCAAGAAGTGAGGGCAAAAAGGAGGAAGTGATCTAAATGGCAGCTGATGTTAAGAAGGGTGTAGACACCACCAAGAACCCAGTTCCCTTTGAGATGGCCCAGATCCCTGGGCCTGAGATGGCCAAGCCCTATCAGGCAAAGGTCATTGGAGCCATAGTCAAGAAGTCCAAGAGGCCACTCTTGGTCGTCGGCGCAGAGCTCTTCGACGACCCAGTGATGTTCGACAAGGCAATCGAGATCGGCAAGATGGGAATACCAATTGCCGCGACAGCCCACTCAGTTAAGGGCTTTGTAGACAGGGGCTACCTGGATAACGTGTATCAGATAGGCCTCCATCCACTCACCAACTACCTCAGGTTCGAGGACTGGATGGGACTGGATGGCAAGGGCCAGTACGATACAGTAATATTCATGGGCATCTTCTACAAGTTCGCAAACGCGATGTTCTCTACCTTGAAGAACTTCAACAGGAACATCAAGCGCGTCTCAATCGACAGGTACTACCATGTCAACGCCAACATGACCTTTGGCAACATGGCATTCAACCCAGAAGATTACCACGCAGCAGTAGACGAAGTAATTGCAGCAATGAGGAAATGAAGTTCATCTCATCAGATGAGGTGTGTTAATGGCAGAAGAAATCAAGTTGGACATATCCCCCATGTATGAGGGAGAGCGCATCAGGAAGGATGATCTGTGGGTAGAGCTCGGCGGCCCCAAGGCAGATGGGTTCGAGCTGTCCCTCGCAACACCAATGGACGAGATAGTTGATGGCAGGGTCACAATCATCGGCCCAGACCTCAAGGACATCAAGGAAGGCTCCACAATTCCCTTCGGCATGATCTTCAAGGTCGGCGGCGAGAAGATCGAGAAGGATCTGGAGTCCATCATCGAGAGGAGAAACCACGCACTCCTGTCCTATATCAGCGGCCTCATGCACCTCAACCAGAGGTACGACATCTGGATGAGGGTCGGCAAGAGCCTGCAAAAGAAGGGCGTAACATCCTGGGAGCAGGTATACAAGCCCATCATCGACCTGTACAAGGCAGAGATGCCATTCATCGAGAAGATGGAGATCACAGTCGTCACAGATCCCGCTGCAGTCAAGGAAGAGCTCGCCAAGGCAATGGCAGTCTACAGGGCCAGGGATGACAGGGCAAAGGGACTCCACGATGAGGACGTCGACGTCTTCTACGGATGCACTCTGTGCCAGGCATTCGCACCAACGTCTGCATGCGTCGTCACACCAGACAGGCCGTCTCTGTGCGGAGCTATCACCTGGTTCGATGGCAGGGCAGCAGCAAAGGTGGACCCAGAGGGCCCGCAGTTCCCCATACCCAAGGAAGGCCTCTTGGACGCTATCGCTGGCGAGTACACGCCAATCAACGAGATGGCAGCACAGAGGTCCGGCGGCGAGTACAGCGTCATGAAGCTGTACACCTTCTTCGATGCACCCCACACCTCCTGCGGCTGTTTCGAGACCATAGGCTTCTACATGCCTGAGGTTGACGGAATAGGCATCGCAGACAGGGACTTCAAGGGCGCAACGCCAAACGGCCTGCCATTCTCCACAATGGCTGGACAGACCGGCGGCGGCAAGCAGGTAGTAGGCTTCCTCGGCATGGGAATCCTGTACTACTTCTCTGCAAAGTTCCTCCAGGCCGACGGCGGCTGGAGAAGGATCGTCTGGATGTCCAAGGGCCTGAAGGAGAGAGTAAAGGCAGGCATCCCAGAAGAGATGTACAACAAGATCGCCACCCAGGACGATGCAAACGATATCGCATCCCTGAAGGCCTTCCTGATCAAGGTAGGACACCCGGTAGTTGACGGCGTAATCAGGCCTGTTGACAACAAGCAGATCACAGAGGGCTGGAAGTTCGAGGAGGTTGGCGACGAGGAGAAGGCCAGTCTCATTAGCTTCCTGGAAGGCAACGGCGGCGAGTTCACCATCGACGATGTCCACAACAAGCTGGGATGGTCCGAGACTCAGCTCAACCAGGTTGTAGAAGTTCTCCAGAACGAGGGAGTTCTTTAAGGAGGATTGAGTAAAATGGCTGGAGAAAAGAAGCTCAGCTTGAAGCTGAAGCCCAAGGCAGCAGCGGCCCCCGCCGCAGCTGCACCAGCTGCAGCACCAGCTGCAGGAGCAGCACCCGCATTTGCAATGCCAGCCGGCGGAGCTGGCGGCATAAAGCTCGTGCTCAAGGACGCAAAGATATCCATAGATAAGGTGACCCTCGCCAAGTAAGGGCCGCCTTTTCCCCTATTTTTTGTCCTGGGGAGCCAAGGCCCTATTTTGCGAGAAGGATCATCTGACCAAATAAAAATAAACGTGAGGGAGAATCGATTATGGCAGGAGAAAAGAAGTTATCTCTAAAGCTTAAGCCCAAGGCAGCAGCGGCCCCCGCTGCAGCAGCACCTGCAGCAGGAGCAGCCCCAGCACCCGCATTCGCACCAGCTGCATCCTCTGGCGGCATAACTCTCGAGCTGAGAGGCGCCACAGTCCACGTTGCAGAAGTCATCATAAAACCAAAGAAATAAGGAAGGCTGAACCGTGGGAAAAGTAATAGCGGTAACCGGTAAGGGCGGGACTGGCAAGACCGCAGTCACCGCGATGCTCATAAGATACCTAGTCAAGTCAGGCAAAGGATACAGGATACTTGCAATCGATGCTGATCCAGATGCCAACCTCGCAGACGCCCTTGGAACGAAGATTGACAAGACCATAGGCGACATGAGGGAGTACATGCAGCAGGCTCGGTTCACTGCTCCTCCAGACACAGATAAGCAGCGGCTCATTGAGTCTAAGATCTTCGAGATCCTGGTAGAAGAGAACGACTACGACCTCCTGGTCATGGGAAAGCCAGAAGGTTCAGGATGCTACTGTTTTGTGAATAACCTCTTGAGAAGCGTCATGGACAAGACCGTGGGCGACTATGACCTCACAATCATAGATACAGCCGCGGGCCTTGAGCACTTCAGCAGAAAGACGATACCTGACCTAGACGTGCTCATAGCTGTGACAGACGAGTCCAGGAGAGGCCTCACAACTGCTGAGAGGATCAGAGATCTGGCTGCGTCCCTTGACCTGAAGTACAAGGAGCTCTACGTGATTGTGAACAAGGTCACTCTCGCTAGAAAAGAGAAGCTTCTGGAGACTGCAGGACAGCTCGGCCTGAAGGTTATCGGTGCTATTCCCTACGATGAGACATTAGCCAAGTTCGATCTAGTGGGAGATCCATTGATTGACCTGCCCGACGACGATCCTGCTGTTTTGGAGATGAAGAGGATCGTCGATGGGTTGAGTCTATGAGGGTGATTTGAATGGCAGAGAAGATCAGTCTAGCTGATTTGAACAAGACTTTAGCAGAGATGAATGTTCAATCCCTCGAAGGAGTCACTATCGAGGGCGACGTAGAGATAGAGATCGATGCAGGTGCTGGCGGAATGGGACCGCTCTTCGCGTACTACTTCGGCCAGCAGGCTGCAGAGATCGCGATGCAGCTCATAAAGTTCGCAAAGGCAGTAGGCTACCCGGTAGATGGCCTGCTCCAGCCAGTGGCAGTGGCCCAGGCTATATCCCCAGCCCCAGCGGGAATGGCAGCAGCCGCAGCCGCAGCAGTTCCAGAGTTCAAGGTGGCAAGCGCTTTAGCCGCAGCAAAGTTCGCCGTTGGCACTGACAAGACCTGGAAGAAGCAGATCCAGGAAGTCACGCTCGGCGCCACAAAGGCAGATGGCGGAAGCCGCGGCCACGTGGTCAAGCTCGGCGGAGAGAAGGCAATGCCTTTCTTCCCAGATGCCACAATGCCACACGCACCGAAGATCACAATGGACGTCTTCGACATGCCAATCGGCATGGCAAAGGCAGTCAAGATGCACTATGAGGACGTCATCAACTCTCCAGGCGAGTGGGCAAAGAAGGCAGTCAAGCAGTTCGGCGCTGACATGGTCACAGTCCACCTGATCTCGACAGACCCGCTCCTGAAGGACACCAAGCCCCAGGACGCCGTGAAGACCGTCGAGGAGGTCCTCCAGGCAGTAGATGTCCCAATATGCATTGGCGGATCCGGCAACCCAGAGAAGGACCCAATAGTCCTATCCAAGGCTGCAGAAGTGGCCCAGGGCGAGCGCGCTTTAATCGCATCAGCCAACCTGAACATGGATTGGGAGAAGATAGGAAAGGCATGCGTCGACAACGGGCATGTATGCCTGGCATGGACACAGCTCGAGATCAACTCTCAAAAGGAGCTCAACAGGAAGCTCATGAAGGTGGCAGGCGTGCCAAGAGAATCCATAGTCATGGATCCAACCACAGCGGCACTCGCCTACGGCCTGGACTTCGCCTACTCCAACATGGAGAGGATCAGGCTTGGAGCCCTGAAGGGCGACGAGGAGCTCACCTTCCCGATGTCATCAGGCACCACAAACGCCTGGGGCGTCAGAGAGGCATGGATGGTCAGGTCACCCAACCCGGCAGACTCCGATTGGGGAGACAGGATGCTCCGCGGCCCAATATGGGAGATCCTGACAGGATTTACACTTGCCATGGCAGGCGTTGACATCTTCATGATGATGCACCCCCTGGCAGTATCCTACGTGCACGAGATCACCCAGTCCTTGATGGGACTGATTGAAGCCAAGACCCCAGACACAGCCAGCTGGCTCAAGATGGAGGTTTGAGAACCTTGAAGGAAACTAGCCCGCTTAACCTTTACAAGCAGCTCCCCCAGTCGAACTGCAAGAAGTGCGGCGAAGAGACCTGCATGGCATTCGCAGCAGGCCTCATAGCCAGGACGAGGAAGGTAGAGGAGTGCACCCCTCTGTTCGAGGACAAGAAGTACGCCAAGAAGCTCGGCACTCTTCAGACCACAATTGCACCAGAGGTGGCCTTAGTCTACATCGGTGTAGGCGATAAGCAGGTCAAGGTCGGAGGCGAGGACGTCATGTACCGCCACCAGATGACCTTCTTCAACAAGCCACCATTCGCCTACGATGTCAGCGACGCCATGGACGAGGCCAAGCTCGTCGAGCGCGTCAAGGCGATCGCAGAGTGGAAGAAGTTCTACATAGGCAACTGGGAGCGCGTTGAGATGATCGCAGTGCGTTCAGTCACAGGCGACCCGGCCAAGTTCGCTGCAGCAGTCAAGAAGGTAATGGCCACAACCGACTACCCGCTGGTGCTCTGCTCCTTCGATCCAAAGGTTCTTCGCGCAGGCCTCGAGGTCTCAGCCAAGTCCAGGCCGCTCGTCTACGCAGCCACCAAGGACAACTGGCAGGAAGTTGCAAAGCTCATCGACGAGTTCAAGGTACCAGTCGTACTCTCAGTCCCATTCGACCTGGATGGCCTGAAGTCCATGGCAGTCACATTCGCAGGCATGGGCTTCAAGGATCTCATCTTGGACCCAGGAACTGCGCCAAACGGCAAGCAGCTCCAGGAGACCCTCCAGAACTTCATCAAGATAAGGAGGGCAGCAGTCGAGGAAGGCCAGAGGGACATAGCCTACCCAATCATTGCTCTGCCAATCAACGCCTGGCTCACAACCCAGGACCCAGTCAGGGCAGCGTACTGGGAGTCTGTGCTGACAGCCGCCTTCGTCATCCGCGGCGGATCCATCATGGTCAAGCACTCAACCGGTGCCCACAGCATGATGCCCGACATGCATCTCCGGTTCAACATCTACACCGATCCGAGAAAGCCGGTGCAGGTGAAGCCAGGCGTACATAACGTAGGAAGCCCGAACGAGGAGTCACCAGTCTTCATGACCACCAACTTCGCACTGACCTACTACACAGTCGAGTCTGACCTGGGCTCAAACAGCATCAACGCCTACCTGATGTCCATCAACACAGACGGCATTGGCGTGCAGGCTTCAGTTGCAGGCGGTCAGCTCACTCCACAGAAGATCAAGGACGCCTTCGAAGAGTCCGGATTCGACTTCACCAAGCAGAAGTACCCCGCCCTCGTTCTGCCAGGAATGGGCGCCAAGTTCTCTGGAGAGCTAGAGGACCTCTTTGGCGGCAAGGTCAAGATCATGGTCGGGCCTGAGGATTCAGGAAGGCTCGGCGAGTGGATGAAGACCAACTGGCCACCAAAGTAAGGCAAACTAAGCTAAAGCAGTGTGTGCCCACGAGATGTGCGGCACACGATCTCTTATTTTTGGATCCAGTTAGCGTTCTTCTAAGAGGTGGGAACGACCTATGACATCTGCTAAACCTTTGGGGACGATTTTGGCATCTGTGATGCTCCTGGCGCTTCTGGCTTCAAACGCCTGTGCCATCTGGACTCCCATGACCACAACTGTCAACCTGGGTGGCCTGAGCCTGGACGACTCTATTGGATCTTCAGGCGCCAAAGCTTACCAGATAGGAAGCGCATCTGTGCCCCTGGTTGAGACGCCATCTGCAAACCAGTCCTCAAACTCGTCTGACACGTCGGAGTCGAACATATCCGTCATGAACCTCACAGCTGAGGCTGTGCCCTTGGAGGCGGTCGACCTGTCCAACTACGCAGAGGACAGGCACAACAAGACCCTGGCAGGCTACAAGAACATCATGTATCCCCTCTCCGAGTCCAGCGGCTTTACAGCCACCACAAGCGGCGGAGGGGGCTGCGGGTGCGATTGAGCAATAAGCGCTAAAACAGCTAAAATGGACAGAGGCAGGCTTACCTCTGTCAATCTCTTCTTCTCATAGGCATTGGCCCAGCTCACGACCACTTCAACGAGGACATCGCAGCATACTGGCTGTCGGGCTCCTGGTCATCGGATTCCTGGTCGTCAGACCGATAGACATAGAACCTCAGCGGATTTAATGCCGAGATCTCGTCTTGGTCTGCAGTCCTTATTCTGAACCCAGGCATGAGCTCCAGGTCCTTATCTTCTCCCAGGGTTATGGGGTTCTCCTGGTTGTCCATGATGATTATTCCCTGGTCTGGATCCACTGAAGAAATTCTCATCCTGCCGTAGTCCTCATTGGAGTCCAGGAATTTTGGGTCTCCGGAGATCTGGAATATTCCATCTGTTGTGGCGATGTCCTTTCCGCTGCTGTGGAAGGCGTCCTTGAAATGGACTGCGATTGTTACCACATCGCTTGTATCTCCAACGTCTTTCTTGTAGCAGTAGGTCTCATCGTTAAGGGTACCGATCGAGGGCTCTATGGCCTCGTAGTCAACTGCATCTCCGTTTCTTGTTAGCTCAAGGAAGACCTTCTTCCCATCCTCGTCCACAGATTTGATGCCCAGCTCGTATCCGTCTTTCAGCACAAGGGGCTTGTCTGTCTCGATGGTGCTCTCAGAATCGTCGTCGATGAGAACCTCTGATAGCTCCTGGTCTCCTAGAAGGTTTGAGTGATCTGACCTCTCATAGAGCACTGGCACAATTGCTTCAGAGGATAGGTTGCTGTAACCTGCGAAGTACTCTCTTCCCAGGAAGCCTATGACCTTGAACTCTCCCCAGGGCTCAAACTCGAACTTCTTGTCCTGGGCCCTGGTGGCGTAGATCGCACCTCTTGGCTTCTCGATCGTGTCTCCAGTGAAGATCACAGTCAGCTTCTCGTTTCCCAGGTCGTGGTCCAGGTCATAGAAGAAGCCAGGAAGGTTGTCGTGAGTCCAGGTGCAGATAGTGCGGTCCACAACCTGCTTGACTGCGCCGCAGCCGCCGCATGTAGCCAGGGAGCCAGATTGAAGCTCGCCCTGGGAGATGGACTGGCCCCTAATCTCAAAGAGCTGACCAAATGGCAGCACCTGGAAGGACGAGCTGTACAGGCTCTCACCAGTGGCCTGGTCCAGGATCGCCAGAGTGTAGTTGCCGATGGTGAGGTTGTCCAGGGTCACCAGGGCGTGCTGCGTCTTCAGGGCGTCGCTCTTAGGGGCAGGCGTGCTTGAGGCATACAGGATAAAGCCATTTTTGTTTGAGGTTGCCTTAGTTATTGCAAATGTAGAAGATGCGTCTTTGTAAGTGGCGGCTATGCCAATGACCACAGTCTCTGGAAGGATCTGGTCTGCGCACACGACAAGCGCATCTGGAACTGTGGCAGTTGAATTCGGGCTATCGTTTTCAGATGATGAATTGATGATACTGGCGTTTGTTCGTCCTGGCTCAGCACTTTGGCCTGTGCTCTGGCACGAGGCTGAGAAGACCAGGGAGAGAAGTATGCAAACTGTAAGAAGCGACAAATAGAGCGATCGCATGTGTTTTGGCTGATACAGCTATTGGTACTTATGCATATCGAGTCGTAAGGGCATCATTTTTTGATATCGATTTATTCTCTTATTAAACCTCTATAAGCAGGATAAGGCTGCATTTCCCATTTTCTGGGTTAGCACTAACAACTAAGTGCCCCTCATGCCTAAGGCCAGACCCCTGACCGCATTGGGTTACACCTGCACTGCCTGTTTCTAATTAGTTGCTCATCCTAACTGCAGCTTGATGGTAAATTGCACTTTTACAACCTGCTTCTGGGCTAGTACTAACAACCGAGTGTCCTCAAGGCCGGACGGCCCCCTGACCCTGCCTCCGGCGGGGACCTTTTAGGCTTGCTTTGTAAGAGGCTGATTGCTCTTGTTTGACAGCTCTCAATAGATCTCGATGGGATGATCTCAGGAATCACGAATTGCCGGTACGAAGAAGATCCAAACCGATAAATATATAGTGGTAGTTTATAAGGAAGTGAGCAAAGAGGATGGCTTTGTGATCACTGCTTTCCTGACCAGAAAGAAGAAGCAACTTGAGAGGAGGACCTTAGTATGGCAGCGGCAGATATAGACAACATCGAAAAGATAGCAGCACTGGTGCCTCAGCTTCTGGACATAACCCACAAGAAGATATGGGCGGATTACGATGAGGAGGCAGATGTGCTTTATGTGAACCTCAAGAATCCCAGCCATGCCGATGAATCTGAGCTGACCGATGACGATGTCATAATAAGGTACGAGAATGGGCAGGTGGTTGGCATGACCTTCCTCAATGCCAGCAAGAGGCGGAGACCTCATGTCTAGCTGCAGAACGTTAAACTTGGGATATGCTGGGTCAAGAAAGCGCCACCTGCTTTTGGTTTAGCTTTTCTGGCTGGCTTTTTGGGTCAGCACTAACGGTTGGGTGCCTCTCAAGGCCGAGGCCGGCATTGAGAACACTAGGGTTGGAAGTTTAAAGCCAGAAGAAGCTCGCCAAAGATTTTGGCATTCTCTCGACCGAGATATAGAACTCATCTGACGTATCTGATATCCCTCTTGGTTAGCTTGCAACCTCGTTGCGTTTTCCTATCGCCCTTAATTCGATGTATAAGGTTGAATATTTCGGGACCCTACATACAGCAATGCTTGGGCCAAAACGTTAATACCGGGAGATCTCCTTAAACCGGATAGAGGAACTGAAGATGGCTGAACCAATTGAGCTCGGTCTGGTCCTGGAAGGCGAAGATGCTGAGGAGTTCTTAGAGGACCTCAGGAATCCCAGGGCCACTCCAGAGCAGGTCAAGATGTTCAGGGAAGCGATCAGGGTCTACAAAAAGCACCCATTCTAACTTTTATGGCCGATATTGCTGAGGAGGATCTCTCCATTCTTCCTCTCACAGACAGCGGTCAAATAGAGACTTTTAGCTCAACCAACGAGGATCTGAACGACTTCTTGAAGAACGAAGCTCTGAAATCTCAGGAGAACCTTCTCAGCAGGACCTTTCTGTGCTTCTGCAAAGGCAATCTTGTGGGATTTCTCACACTTGTTACAGATACCATCGAGGTAAAACTGGTGGATGAGGATGATGGTGTTGATGGTTATCCTTACCAAAAGTATCCAGCCATAAAGATTGCGAGGCTTGCGGTAGATAAGAGATACGAGCGGCAAGGTATCGGAAAGTTCCTTCTTCTTGCAGCAGTGGGCAAGGTATATCAGATCTCCAGTGATGTCGGCTGCAGGTACATAACTCTCGACTCAAAGAGGGAGTCTATGGGGTTCTATGAAAAATCCGGATTTAAAGCCATAAAAAAATACCTCAACCGCAGCTATCCTCCCATGTACTTGAACATGTACCCTATCACACTCAGTATGAAGGCCAGCGGACCTCTGGAATAGTTGGCTTGACCGAAGTGCCTTTCACCGTATCAACCAATAAGCTCTCAACCGAATGCTGGCCAATCTTCAAATCATGCCTAAATAGTCACTGCTGGAGGCAGGGTCAGGAAAGATTCAATACCCACCGCTGAATATACTGAGAACTCACACACTTTGGGGAGGGTGCACTGTGTCTAAAAAGCTTTATCTACTGGCAGCGGTCTTAATGTCGATCTCCGCAGGCTTTGCGGCTGAGCCTTCGAGCGATTCTGACTTGAACGATGAAGATCCAGAAGCTGAGCCGGTCATCGCAGCATACTTTTATCTCTTCGATGACGCCTACGATGCTGCGATGTCAGTCCAGGAAGAGATACCCTGGAACAAGATCAACCGCCTCTACATCGCGTTTGCAACAGTCGACGATGGCGTACTGACAGACATTGCCACAGATGACTCCTCAGCAGATGAGGCTGAGCAGAAGATAAGAGCCGTTGTAGAATTATGCCGTAACGGAAACCCGGATGCAGAGATCTTCATCTCTTCCAACTACGGCGACTCTATGGACGAAGAGTACCTGGAGGCTGCAGAGGATCCACAGAGGTTTGCAGACAGCGTGGTCGACTACCTGGACAAGTACGGTCTCGATGGCTACGACATGGACTGGGAGACATACCAGATCAACGACTGCTCAGATGATCTCCAGGCGCTTCTCTATGCCTGCAACGCCGCTCTGAAGCAGGCGGGGCCAAATCCACACGGAGACCCTTACAAGCTGAGCCACACCCTCTGGCCTGGGGTGCATTCGCCTGAGACTGTGGCAAGCTTGAGCGATATCGTAGACGACGTCAACCTGATGACTTACGGACCTGGGCCGAGCTACGATCTCGAGTCATACGCGCAGTCATATCACGATGCAGGCTTCCCTTATGAGAAGATGATAGCCGGCGTAGAGAGCGAGTTCGGTTATGCAGATAACGGCGGCGTAGACACAGAAGACTCAATTAGGGAAAAATGCGCCTTTGTCAAGGAGAACAACCTATCTGGAATCTTCTCCTGGCGCCTTGACAACGACATGCGCACAGACGATGGCCAGAGCGGAGGCGGACAGCCCACATTCCAGGTCGCTAACTGGATCTACGAGGCGATGACCCAGTGATAGCTAATTTTATTTATTTTCCAGATACGCAGTTGCAAAGGACTCTCAACCGAATCTAAGCTGGGCCGCAAGTCAAGCCTAAGTGTCCCTGCCAGGGGCAGGGGACGCCCGGCCTGAGGACACTCAGCTGCTAGTCCTAATCCATGCCAACAGGTTGAGTCCAGCCCAGATCAATTGTACAAATAGCCACCTACTTCCCAAAGTATCCTGCAACTTCTCTCAACTTCTCCCTGATGGGCATCCCCTGCGGACATAGCTCCTCGCATTTGCCGCAGTCCTGGCACATAGAGGCAAACGCGGGCTTTCCTGAGAGCATTCCTCCCAGAGCTATGTTGTAATTGAACTTGGCCACATCAGGAGCGTCAAACATGCAGGCGTTGTTGTACATCTCGAAGCATTCTGGAATGCTAACGCCTGAGGGACAGGGCATGCAGTACCTGCAGCCGGTGCAGGGAACCTTGATCCTTTTGAGGTACTCTGCTCTGGCTCTATCGAAAAGGGAGAGCTCCTCAGGAGAGAGCGAGCCTGGCCTTCCCGAATCAGCGTATGAGACGTCCTGTACGACCTGGTCGAAGGAGGACATGCCGGAGAGCACAACGCTCACCTCAGGATGGTTCCACACCCACATAAGCGCCCACTCAGAGAGGCTTCGCCTGGCAGAAGCTCCATTCCAGATCTCATCTATCGCTGGTATGTCCTTAGTTAGCATTCCGCCACGAAGCGGCTCCATGACCACAACACCCAGGCCTCTATCTGCAGCGTAGTGGAGGCCTTCGGTTCCTGCCTGGTAGTTCTCATCCATGAAGTTGTACTGGATCTGGCAGAAGGTCCAGCTGTATGCATCCACTATCTCCTTGAAGAGCCCCAAATCATCGTGGAACGAGAAACCTGCATGCTTGATCCTTCCGTCAGAGAGAGCATCGTCCAGGAAGTCAGCAACTCCCAAGGGCTGGAGCTTCTCCCAGAAGGGCTTCATGAGCCCGTGGACCAGGTAGAAGTCTATGTGATCAGTATTGAGCCTTGAGAGCTGCTCGTCGAGGAGGCGGTCCATGTCTTCTCTGGACTGAATGAGCCAGCTGGGAAGCTTGGTTGCAAGATAGACCTTATCTCTGTATCCATCTCTTAAGGCGCGGCCGACGAACGGCTCGCTCTCGCCGTTGTGGTAGGGGTAAGCTGTATCTATGTAGTTCACTCCGCGGTCGATGGCATACCTGAGCATCTTGGTCGCCTGCTCCTCGTCGATCGTGCCGTCTTTTGTGGGGAGGCGCATGCATCCAAAGCCGAGAATGGAGAGCTCGGAGGAAACGTTCCTCATCTTCCTGTAGAGCATAGCTTAAAATGGTGTGCTCTGAATATTTCAGTTTTTGTCCTGGCGATATTGTCAGGCCTTCGAGGACTATTGACAGGGGATCAAACAGGAGGTGATCAGAACAGAGAAAATTGCAGAAGAGAGGATGATCAAGGGATATTAGCTTCTGGTGGTGAAGCTAATATCCCTTGCCATCTGCTAAACAGATAATCTCAGAGCAAGCTCAAGCGCTCTGGCCAGCAAAGGCCTCTTTCAGGCGCTCTTCCTGCTCATTGGAGAGGGAGGTCTTGAGGACTTTGACGTTCTTGTACTTCTTGAGCCCATCCACGACCTTGTCGATAGTGGCCTCGCGCACAAGCAGGAACAGGGCTGAGGTACCTGGCTTGATTGTATTTCCAACCTCCTGTATGAACTTGTGGTCCACGCCCACATCAGCGAACTTGCCAGTCAGGGCACCAGCAGCAGCGCCTACGACCAGGCCGAAGATGGGCATGAGGAAGATCATGCCGATAAGCATGCCCCAGAAGGCTCCACCGATGGCTCCTGCACCCGTCAGATCGGCGATTGGATTTACCTTGACCTTTCCCTCTTGGTTTCTCAGGACAACTGCTGCATCTTCCAGAGAGATTAGGTGCTCTCTTTGCATCTTGATGAGGTCTTCTCTCATCATCTCAGCATCACTCATATTGTCAAATGCTAGGACAATTAGATTGCTCAAATTATCACCGAGTAACTAAATTTAGTCCAAATGTATATTAACTTTTCCTTTGGATGTCGATTTCTCGCTATTGGAGAGCCCTGCACATTTGTTTTTATAATTAACCATTCTGATGACAATAATTAGATTATTACACTATGCATTGAGACCAACTGAGGCCTACTTTTGACGTGGCAGTTCATGTTTCATGTTTTCTGGCATATCGGCCAATAAACGCCAACCGAGATGTGATCCTGTAGTCAGATCCTGTAGTCGCAGAACTCTGCGCCGCATCAGGCTATGAGACCTATATCGTCTGCACCATCACGGCCTTTTCGATAGACTGCCTGTACCCTTATGCCTATCTCAGTGGAATGCGCCCAGATTGACTCAAGAGAAGATGCCTTCAACTCCCGGAAAAATAACCTGGGCAAGATCTGCCCGAAAGATCAAACGTAAACTCTGCTACCATCTGAGGGCGGGGCATAGAGCGAGACGAGTTCCAGGTTCTCCTCACCCACGACGTACATGGCTGTGGGCATGTTCACAGGCAGATAGACCAGATCGCCGGCTGTGACTGTGTAGTTCATCTCGCCAGTGCTCAGGACTCCCTGGCCGCCCAATACCAAGATCGCCTCTTCCACGCCCTCATGATAGTGCATCCTCACCTCAGTCCCAGGTGTGATCTGCACCAGGTTGGCGCTCATGTTGCCTCCAAAGACCAGCCTGGAGACAGAAGAATTATTTCCTGCAGCTATGGGATTGGCTTCGATGGCTTCAGTCAAGTTGACGAAGACAAGGCCGCTGTCCGTTTCCAGGGCACTGTTGGCAGCATCAGAGCCAGAGATAGCATTTGAAGTCGCATTTGATTTTAAGTTAGAATCGTTCTCTTCTGCGAATGCCGCTGTAGCCGTGGCGCAGATGAGCGCCAGGATCAGTGCTAATGTATAGTTTCTCAAGTTGTTTGCCCTCCACAAAGACTGTCGATAATTCAACAACCTCTCAGGCATATATCTGCCTGATGTTAATAAATATTTCTGAATTAAGAAGCTGCGTTGCTTAAATGTTGATTCTGCATCGTGTGAGGCAGAACTCGCTCTTCCAAGCTCCAGGTGCATTCGAAATCGGCGATTCCATCAACAATATGCTGGCCAATCCGCAGATCAAGCCTAAAAGGTCCCCGCCGGAGGCAGGGTCAGGGGGCCGTCCGGCCTTGAGGACACTTGGATGGAAGTTCAAAGCCCAAAGGAGACCGCGTAAACTCTCGATGCGGCTTTGATTGAGACAGAGAAACGTACATGACTCTATGGTCACCATGAGGATGAAAATGGTCCCAGGATCGGGGCCATTTCCGTACCAACTCATTCTTACCGGAGCACTTATTCTTCCAGGCTCCACCTTACCCCGATCTTCCAGCCATATCTTCTGCACGACTTTTAAGCGCCTGGTTCATCGCCCTGAAGCCGGCCTCTGTATCGTCTAAGAGCGACCCGGATAAAGGCACGATCAGGCCGTTAAATAGCTCCTTCTGGGTCATTTTCACCTTATTCTCGCCCAAAACCTCGATTACAAATGCGTGTTCGCCATCGAATATCCCTGGCATGAGAAGGATGCCCTTCCACCTCAGCTCCCTCTCAGGCTGAACTGCCAGAACAGTTGGGGAAAACGTCACTGCGGTCTTGCCTGCGACCATCTTGACTGTCAGCTGATCTCCTGTAGCTGCAGTTCCATTTATCTGGCGAATGAAAGGGTTCCACTCTGGGTAGGCTTCGAAGTCGGTGAGCACCTGCCACACTGTGGATGCAGGAGCGTCGATCTCAACTTCTGTATGAATGGACCTCTGTGTGATAGATGTGTTTGCTGCAATTACTGCTGCCGCATAGAGAGCTATCACGATGACGAGTGCTCCCAAAGCCAGGCTAGATATAAGTCTTGACATAATCCCTCTCCTAATCTGTGCTCAATCATTCCCGTGCTCTGGCCACACCCGTGCTCATTTTACATCTTCTTAGACCAGGATCAATCGTACTCTTCCTCTTCCAGGCCCTCTTTTGGCGCCAGGAGGAGCTCTTTGAACCTCAGTATCTCTATCACCTGAGCCACATAGCGCCTCTGCTGGTACCTCTGGATGTCCTCGTGCATCTTGAGCTCCGCATCCACCTGTATCCTGATGAGGGCAAGCCGAAACTCGTCCATGTCGCAATCGTCGAGGCACAGCTCGCAGAAGCTCTTGAGCATCTTGGGAAGCGAGAGCGGATTTTTGAGAACTCTTGCCAGCTGCAAAATGTAGTCCTTGGGGTTGGATATGTCTGCGCTGCCCATCAGAAGCTCCAGATCGCCAGTTGAGAACTTCTCTCCAGAAATGGTTGTTGAATCGTTCACTTGAGTTCACCTGCTTTAAGTTAAGTTCATCTGACCTATGCCTTTAGCACTGCTTGACCTCGCCTCTGAGCACCGACTCGCAGAGCGCGAGGTCCTCTGCTGTGTTCACGTTTACTGCCAGCTCGACCCTGTCCAGGATCAGGTGGTAATCTTCCTGCTCGAATTTTATGTTTTTTCCATCTAAGATATTTATTCCTGCTGGAACTATGAGCTGGCCCTGGTAGTTGAAGAGAGAGTCGGGCCTGCGGCCTATCCTGGAGTGAAGCCCAAGGGGCGTGTGAGTCGAGAGCGCTGGCTCAGGCCTGGTTTTGTACACCTCGATCACCATATCTATGATCTCCGGCTTTACAAGCGCCAGATCTGCAGTAATCGTCATCACTGGCTCTGTGATTCTGGCGCATTCCACTGCCTCCACCATGTCTGCCACATATCCCACGCCCTGGGTATCAACAGTCTCCAGGCGCCTGTCCATTGCCCATGCCTTGGTCTCAGGCACGTTCTTAGTCACTGCGACTATTATCCTTTCAAGAGAGCTCGCCTCAAGTGCCTCTACCACGTACTCTATCAGCCTCTTTCCCAGGAGCTTTGCCATGGGTTTCTCGCCCATCTTGAGCCTGGTGCCCTTTCCTCCAGCCATCACAAGAACGTCCAAGAGAAAACACCCCCCAATGCCAGGGCCGCAGCCAGAGAAAAAGCTCTTGCGATCTCGTTTGAGGCGCCGATGCCGTCGCCAGTCGATCCCCCGAAGTTCCTCTTCGAGACTGCGATGAGATAAAGCGCAGATGCCTGAGAGGCCAGGAGCATTGCAAGGCCCAGTGGTCCTAAAATTGCAGCGCAGATGATGCCAGCCAGGACAACTCCCATGAGAAAGTCCTTGGGCCCGGCCTTATCTATCATCATAGAGCCCAGACCCTTCTGAATCGACCTGGAGAACGCAGCAAACGCCACCATCGACTGCTTGGCTGAGACCTCAGATACAACCAGCGCCATAGGCAGGAGCGCGCTTGGGATAGAGGACATCGCAGAGTAAAGCGCTAGCAAGATCACAGCAATGAAGACGCCGCCCCCAGTTCCAAGGTTCACGTCCTTCATTGCCTGGACCTTCTTCTCCAGCGATCCGTGGGCGATCACACCATCGCCGAAGTCAGCGAGGCCGTCTATGTGGTTTATTCCACAGAGCTTGTAGATGGCAACTGTTATCGCCAGGGCGACAAGCACTCCAGGCAGGAACTTCCCCAGGACGAAAGCCAGTGCCCCAAGGATCAGCCCCAGGGTCAGTCCCACCAGGTTGAAGAGGTAGATGCGCTTCATCATCGCCTCTATCCCCTCCATGGAGATCCCCACAGGTATGGTGGTCAGGAACCCAAAGCTGGATTTGAGCGCAAACAAGAACTCTCTCAGCTAGACCCCGCCCTGGTGTACATATTTGAGGAGACCCCACCTATGAGGCCGCCTATCACGTCGTCCATGAAGGGTCCAAGCCTTCCAAGAATTCCGGGCTTTGCCTTGTCGTACCTGACGAAGTCGAAGACCCCTTTGTATCCTCCGATGTACTTGGCTATGCTCATGCCCAGAACTTCATCTGCAATCAGGCATGTGAGGTCGTTGTCGTAGTCGGACTGCTTCAGGTTCGGCAGCATTGCCCTGCAACCTTCAGCCTCCAGCAGGACGCCTGCGTAGATCAGGAGAGCCAGGTTTGGGTCTGACAAAGCCAGGTCAAGCTCCTTTCGAAAGACACTCTCGGCTTTATCGCGCGTCTCCACTCCTGGATGTGGGAAATACAGCTCCAAGCCTGCTGATACTATCTCATCTACTGTTATCCCTATTTCCTCAAGCACTTCCCGTATGTCTCTCTCTGCCATGCAATGGTCTAGTTCGGGGAAAAGATAAAAGAATGCTGGATCTAGCGAAATTATTTAAAGTTTTATCGACGACCTGGGACCAGGGTATGCATCATGAAGACGATGGTAAAAATTTTCGTAGATCACGAGCACCTGGTGCGCGTCATCAACACATTGACTGAGCTTGGAATTACAGGTTTCTACCTTGTGGAATATCAGGGAATGTCTCCAAAGACCTGGAAGAACTTCCGCTTAAGCGAAGATCCAGACCTGGCTTTGCAGGCCATAAAAAACCAGTCAGAGCCGGGAGTCATTGTGAACACAGTTGTGGGGTCTGACAAGTGCGAGAGGCTGATACGGAAGCTTGAGGAAGCTTTAAAAGGAATAAGATATACAATAATGGGGCACAAGGTTACATCTATAAAGGTGAAAGGGGACTGAAAGTAGCTATGCAAAACCTCAAAGAAGAAGTGGAATATGCCCTTGAAAGGATCAGAAACTCTCTGCGCGTAGAGGGCGGCGACGTCGAACTGGTGGACATTGAGGACGGTGTGGTCAAGGTAAGGTTACAGGGAACGTGCGCGGGCTGCCCCTTCTCCCAGATGACTCTGAAGAACTTCATTGAAAGGGA
The DNA here is from genome assembly GCA_964639235.1 of uncultured Methanotrichaceae archaeon. GTDB lineage: Archaea > Halobacteriota > Methanosarcinia > Methanotrichales > Methanotrichaceae > CAZXDN01. The sequence continues at coordinate 86,700 of CAZXDN010000002.1, forward strand.
GCTCAAGAAAGAAGTCCCTGGCGTAAAAGGCGTTGTAGCTGCGTAGGCTCTCGCCTTCACTGCACTTTTGTATCAACTTAACTGTCAAAAAATGCAAAACGTTGAAGTACTAGCCGATGATAGTAACTAAGGAGCCAGAACTATGTTTCCAAGCAAGAAAGTCCAGACTTTGATAGGCACTAAGATCCAGGTGGAGATGAAGGGCTCTCCCAGGTATGTCCTTGAGGGCATACTGAACAGCGTAGATGAATACCTGAACCTTCACCTTCTGGAGACTGTTGAGCTAGTCGGAGGGGAGAAGACCCGGTCCCTTGGATCAGTGATACTTCGAGGAAACAACATCATTCTCATCAGCCCCATAGAGTAAGGTGTGGAGATGTCTGCTGAGGAGGCGCTCGAATACATACGATCCCGCCCGGAGGGGGTCCTTCAAAGCGACCTTTGGAAGGCGCTTCAGATCGACTCCCGAAAGTGTTCGCGCATAGTGGCCAAGCTGCTCAAGGAGAAGCTGATCACCAGGGAGCTGGAGTCGGCTGATGGGATCAGGACCTATAGACTATTCAACGCTGATAAAACCAACAGCAGACGGTTCAAGCCACTAGTGGCTATAGACATGTTCGAGCCGTGCGCGGGCTGCATAGAGGAGTGCGAGCCTGAGCACTGCCCGAAGCTGTCAGAATGGATCTTCGCCATAGTCATAGGCGAATCCGACGAATCAATTGAGGACGAGGCGGTAAGCGAAAAGCAGCCTTGACCTCTTCATTAAAACTTCTTTACATCCCAAGCTCAAACAATTCTGAGCCAGCCCTAAATGCAGGCCCTTTAAGCCCACGCATTAAAAGTGGATTCGGGTTGGAGCGTTCATTCTCAACCCTTAAGAAGCGTTATGACATTTAAAAACCTTTAAGTGCTTATCTGATCTGCACCAAATCCCCTTTTGACCAATATCTCTTTTATGCGGTGTATGTGATTTCCCTGAAGCTCAATCAAGTTATCTTTAACCGTCCCCCCGCAGGCGAGCTTTGACTTGAGATAAGTACATAGCTCTTGGAGATCTATCTCGTGGGGATCTATGCCTTGGATGACTGTGACCTCTTTGCCGTATCTGCGCTTTTGGACCTTTACTATGATCCTCTGCTGCTCCTTGGCTACCTCCTCGCAGATACAGAGCTCTTTAGGAAGGCCGCAGACGGTGCACATTTCAGAACTCATTGTTTGGCAGTTTCCTCCTCAGAATATGGAAGCAAATAAGTTGATATGCTATTAAAATCTAATGGTGAGCCACAGCTATCTGCGACTTCGCCTCTTTATCTCTCTCAACCTCCTTCCAACAACTTCGCCAAGGAATATCATGAGAGCAGCCAAAAGCAGCAGATCTCTTCTGGAGGTCCTCTCCTGTACAGTCCTCTCGCTTGACCTCCGCGCCTCGTCTATCAGGCTGTCATAAGCCTCAGACTCGGTGAAGACCCTTCCGCCATTGGCCATTATTATCCTGGAGAGATCCGGGTTGAATCCCACGTCCCTGTACTCCAGGGGGTAGTTCACAGCTATGCCGTAGTCTCCCAGGTAGTAGATCCCAACTGCTGCTGGATTGAGCATGGCTGTGTACCTGTCTTCACCAGTCTTCTCCACGCTTACTCCAGGGCCTAAACTTGGACGCGTAGCGCTCGTGATGTCTATCTCAAGAGGGGTTCCCAGCCATCCATCCTCTGCATCTATGCGGTTTTCTTCAGGCCTTGGATCTCCCACAGCCCAGTTCACCATAGCCGAGATCAGCTTCGAGCTCTCTGCTGTGTAGAGCTGCGGCGCCCAAGAAGTGCCGTCGTCAGTGGATAGCGCTGCGACTCTTCCCAGGCCGTACCTCCAGGTGGTGAGAACCGGCTTTCCGTCTTCCATTGCCACCAGCCTCTGCGCGCCCGGCCTGGGGGTCACGTCGTTGAACCCGTTTATGGTGGTGTTGAGGCCGAGCCCCGTGGTTATATAGTGGTTCTGGTTCACAACTGCTATGGCATATCCAGTCTGAGGCGCCTGGGGCTTCGTCTCGTTCACCGGGGAAGCTTCCTCCACCCTTGTCGTGATGGACGATGGGTAGGTGAGCAAAGAGATGTCAGCTCCAGTTTCTGCTGCCAGCTCAGGGAACCTTCCCCTGGCGTCGGGAAACGCCTGTACCTGGACCAGCCTTGTGGTTGCATTCATCTCCCTGATCAGACGTGATGAATGCATGAAGACGTCCTCGTAGTTCCACAGGTTGCCATCTGAGAGCACTATGACCTCTCCTTTGCCTGTGCTCTCGTTGAGCATGTCCCATGCGAGCTGGAGCCCGCTATCCAGATAGGAGTTCTCAAGGCCTGTGGGCGAGAGGCTGGCTATTCTCTCCTCGATCACAGCCTCGCTCCTGGACAGCGGCACAGGAACTGATACCACATACGCCTTGGTGCCGAAGACGACTACCCCCACTCTGTAATCCTGGAAGTCAGGAGACTTGAGAAGCTCTATGGCAAGAGATTTTTCGTAATCCAGGAGCGGGGTGCCGTCTGCAGCTCTGGTACCCATGAGGCTAAAAGAGATGTCCAATACCAGGATCAGAGTCTTTCCGCCCTCAAAAGTGCTTGGCACTGCCCTCACAGGCAGAGCCTGCTCAAACGAGGTGTTCAGGTAGCCTCCAAGCTCGTAGGAGTTCTGGCCTCCAACGACCACTAGGCCTCCTCCATCGCGAACGTAGTCCCTTAGAGCATTCAGTCCAAGAGAATAAGGCTGGTCGTCCAGGACCACTGCCTTGTAGTCCCTGTAGTTCTGGGAAGGTGGCAGCGACTCCTCAGACTTCAGGTCGTACATCCCGGACATGACCGTTGAGAGAGGAGACTGCCCTCCTGGGACGAGGAGCACTGAGGGCTTTGGAACCACGTACACTGCCTTCTGGTACTCGTTGTTTATCGGCTGGAGGTCTGAAGAGATGGCAGCTCGCAGAACATGGGTGCCCATAGTCGAGAACCGCTGAGAGATCTTGATCGATGACGAGCTGTTGGTGGTCACCCGGCCGCTGTAGATGACCTGGTCATCTGCGAAGACATTTAGAGTCCCGTCATACGGTCCTGAGCTTCTCACCACTGCTGTGAAGGGATAGTCTCCGCCCATGACTGCTGTGTTCGTGCCCTCAAGCGTCACGCTTGCATCGACCTTATCCGGCACCATGCTTATGGCAAAGACTGTGGTGTTCGAGGCCTTTGCAAGGCCCACAGCCTCGTTCAGGGGCCTGCCCTTGTTGCTGTAGCCGTCTGAGACCAGGACGACTGCAGAGCCCTGGGACGCATACTGCAGTATCCTGTCGCCCAAAGGAGTGGAGTTGCCAGTAATTGTCCTCATCTGGGAGTCTGGAAACCTCTGGCTCAGCCTGTCTGCAGTGCTCGTGTCGAAGACCTCCATAGAGTCCGTCTGGTCGTCGAGGAAGGTAATGCTGGGCCTCGATGACTCTACTGTATGCGTGGCAACGACATAGGGGTTTGCCAGGGCAATGGCAATCAGGCATAAGACGAGTATCCTGCTAATGACCAGGATCCTGTCCCTGGATCGCCTAAGATAAACCAGCCCCAGGAGGACGATTGCAGGAACCGCCCAGAGAATCTCCGGCGAAGAGAAGAAGATGTCCTCGATCACGCCTCTCTCCTCCTGATGATCAGCGCCATTTCAAGAAGCACCATCAGAGCTGCCAGTGCTATGACCCAGGGAGATAGCTCGCTTTCTACCACGCTTTCTCTTCCAGCCGATGACATGAACTCGCCCTGGGGGTAGCTGGCTGTGCTTTTGCTCAGGTCTGACTCCTCAGGGTCATAGAGGTTTGCAACCAGCGCCTTTCCCTGGTAGCTGTACACCCCGACTTCGTCCAAGAGGAGCGTAGATGTGGTAACGGTTCCCAAAGGCGTCTGGGCTGAGACCACTTCTCCCAGGGCCAGAACCTCGCCCGTCTTTCTGTTGGACTCAGAAGCGCTTGGAGCGCCTGTGAGCCATCTGACCATCTCGTACCAGAATATTGGGTAGGAGGGCCTCTGGTAGAAGTCTGAGCTGTACTCCAGGCCGTCGTACACTACAGTTCCATCTCCGAGCCTCCAGTAGGCCAGTACTGGAGAGCCATTGGCCTCAATGATCGTGATCGCCTGCCTCCTGGCAGAAGCCTCGAGGTAGCCGAAGATGCCTATCTCCTCGAAGTCAATATCCCCTGCAAACTCTGTTGACCTGATCCAAAGGGATGCTGAACCATCAGCTTCTGCCAGCATTCTAACTGGAAGGTACTGGGGGCTCTCAGTTGGGCTGTATGCCACGTACACAACTCTTCCGCCCCCGTTTATGTACCTGTTAAGCTCTCCGTTGACGGAGGCGTTCCTGGATATGGCGATCAAGTCAAAGCTATCGTAGTCTCCAGAGGTCTCCACCTCCACGTTTGGCAGTGATTGTAGAGCCACCATCGAGGGCCCCGGCTCTCCCAGGTACAGGGCCTTGAGCGGCCTTTGCTCAGGCTCGTAGACGTATGCGACGTTGTCTGCTGAGACCACGTCGTCTACCTCCAGCGAGACTGTGGTCACTCCTGAGAACGCGTTGAAGGTCAGATAGTAATCTTCTCCGCTTCCCAAGCTCACAGTCCTTGTGGATGTTCCCCCGCGACCGCTCACAGTTATGGGCACAGACCTTGGGCCTCCGTAGTTGTGGATGAGGGCTGTGTGGTTCAGGTATCCTGCAGACTCCACATCCCAGCCACCCACTATCGCAACGTTCTCGCCTCCTGTGTCCACGTTCAGGAAGACGACGCCCACCTCGTCTGAAGAGATGCCCTTTCTGGTCGAGTCGGGATCGTCTCCAGACCAGCTCCTGAAGTCCGACACGACCAGGATGTTTCCTCCGTCTGAGCCTAGCATGCTGTTTGCAAGGAGCATGGAGGCAGAAAGGTCTGCAGAGACAGCGCGCGTCCCAATCCTGGAGAGAACGCCTCTTGCCTCCTCCTCTGAGCCCGACTGGAGCGCAGAGACAGGAATGCTCTCGGCGAGAATTATGCTTATCTCATCTTGGCCCTGGAGATAGGGCGAGACCGCATCCAGTGCCCTCTGGAAGCTGCTCTCCATAGAGGCCGACACGTCCATGACTACCACCAGGTGGTTTCCAGGAGCGCCCACAGTCGTGCTGTAAGGCCCTGCTGCTGCAATTGAAAGCGACGCCAAAACCAGGAGCTGGATCCAGAACAGCGGGTCTGTGATCAGCCTGTTGAGGACAGCAGAGCGCTCTGCAACGCTTTCCTCCAGGAACTGTATCGACGAGAACTTGATCTCCTTGGGCTTTGGCCTGATGAGGTACAGGATTATCAGCGGAATTATGCTCAGCAGTCCCAGGAGGGCGAGAGGGTTGTGAAAGGGCATCATGCGGTAATAAGTCAAGATATATGAAAAGGTTTACCCTGCAGCCTAGCCAACATTCTTAATACCGATTGGCCCAATGATTCATCCAGGTTAAGAAGAGGTGCCAGATTATGGTCAGTGCCATGGAAATTTATCAGCTCTTGCCCAAGACTAACTGCAAGAAGTGCGGGTTGCCCACATGCATGGCTTACGCTGTAGGGCTCCTGGGAAAGGAGAAGAAGATCGAGGAGTGCACCCCTCTCTTTGAGCCCAAGTACGAGGCCAAGAGAAAGAAGCTCGAAGCTGTCATGGCACCACTGCTCTCGGCAGGCGAGACAGGCCTCATAATTCACGATGAGAAGTGCTTCGGATGCGGCAACTGCGTTGTGGCCTGCCCCGTAAACGTGGCCAACGACCCGACAGGTTCTGCGGTGGGCCTTGGTCCAAAGAGCCCGAAGGCTATACTGGTGGTCGAGGACGGCGTTGTCAAGTGCCTGAACGTCAAGGAGTGCCGCAGGTTCGGGCCAAACAAGATCCTCTGCAGCGCATGCACAGCCACCTGTCCGAGCAAGGCCATAGAGTTTGTCTAGGTGATGATATGGCGATCTGTACAGGCTGTTCGCTTTTATGCGAAGACATCGAGGTCATTTTAGGAGAGAAGCCACAGGCAAAGAACCTCTGCAGGAGCGGCACAGGCCACTTCAAAGACCTGAATGTGGAGAGAACTTTTCCCTGGAAGGACGGCAAAGAGGTCTCAATTGACACGGCGATATCAAGCGCTGCTGAGGTTCTTAAGGGCGCAAAAAGTCCACTCCTCTACGGCTGGTCCAACTCAAGCCTGGAGGCGCAGAGGCTTGGGATAGACCTGGCCAAGAAGCTGGGGGCCACAATTGACGACCCATCGTCTCTATGCCAGGGAGCGCTCATGGACATGGTCCTGAAAGGAAGAGTCCCCACCTGCACCCTGGACGACGTGAGAAACTTCGCAGACGTGGTGATCTTCTGGGGCTCTGACCCTGTGAACAGCCAGCCCAGGCACCTCTCAAGGTTCTCTTACTATCCCAGGGGAGAAAAAAGGCAGAAGGGGTACGAGGAGGACAGGGCTTCCATCTGCGTGGACGTGAGGAAGTCCTCAACTGCAAAGCTGTGCAAGCACCTTCTTCAGGTGACACCTGGAGGAGACGCAGATCTGATCGATGCCCTGACATCCGTTTTGGACGGCAAGATGCCGAAGTTCGGCGACAAGAAGAAGATGATAGAGATTGGCACCATGCTGCGCAGGGCGGAGTTTGGGGCCATATTCCCAGGCGCGGGCCTGGTCCACTCACTTAAGGGCGAGATGGAGAAGTTCGAGGCCTTCGTCTCCAAGCTCAACTCGATCTCGAAGTTCAAAGTGCTTCCCTCAGCAGACCATTACAACGCCAGGGGATTTAACCAGCTGATGCTCGAAGAAACAGGCCACATCAACATGGTCTCGTTCAAAGATGGGATAAGCCACGGCCCTGAATTCGGCGTTGCACAGGCCTCGAAGAGCTGTGATGCAGCGCTCGTGGTCGGGTCTGACCCGCTCTCCTCGCTTCCCTCAGGCATTGCAAGGAGGCTGGCAAGGGTTCCTCTGGCTGTGATAGACCCGCGCAGGTCTCTCACAACTGATGCTGCAAAGGTTGTGCTGCCCTCGGCCTACTGCGGTTTGGAGGCAGGAGGAAGCGCGCTTCGCATGGACGGGGTGAAGGTCGAGATCCAGCCGACTGCGAAGTCGGACAGGTTATCTGATGAGGCTGTGCTAAAGAGGCTATTGGAGGAGATCTGATGGACACAGAAGTCGCCATAATCACATACAGGGACATCTTCCAGTGCGAGGCCAGGACAATGGGGCTTGGCTCTGAAGAGTACCAGAAGAGGAGCGCCCAGGTATTTCTGGACAAGGCAGACATTGAGAAGCTAGGCCTCAAAGACGGCCAGAAGGCAAGAGTGGAGAACGATCTTGGGACTGTGGTGGTTGTGGCAAATCTCTCAGTCGACGACGCGCACCCAGGCCTGGCCTTCATGGTCCAGAGCCCCTGGTCCAACCAGATCATGGGAGAAGACGCATGCCAAGAAGGAGCGCCCAGAGCAAAGATCTCTCCAACTGAAGACCAGGTCACAGGAATCTCAGAGATCTTCAACAGGATCGTCTCCCAGGAGTAAAGAGATGAATCTGATATCCATTGCAGACCTCTCAAAAGAGCAGATAACCGGCCTATTGGACAGCGCCGATTCTTTCAAGGCCAGCCGGGGGCGCCAGTCCAATGTCCTGGCGGGAAAAAGCCTGGCCATGATCTTCGAGAAGCCCTCGACCAGGACCAGGGTCTCTTTAGAGGTGGCTGCAGAAGAGCTTGGGGGACACGCCCTCTACCTCAGCTCCGGCGAGCTGCAGCTTGGCCGAGGAGAGACGATTGGGGACACTGCGCGGGTCCTCTCCAGGTTCGTGCACGGGATCACTGCACGGGTGTACTCCCACGACACAGTTGAGAAGCTCGCCAAAAACGCCAGCGTCCCGGTGGTAAATGCCCTCTCGGACTGGGAGCATCCCCTCCAGATTCTGGCAGATCTGATGACCATCCGCCAGAGGTTCGGCAGGCTTGAGGGGTTGAAAATTGCGTGGATAGGCGATGGAAACAACGTCTGCCACTCGCTTATCCTGGCCTCTGCAATCATGGGCATGAGGATGGTTGTGGCATCGCCTCAGGGCTATGGGCCTGATGAAAGGATAATCGAGGAGGCCGCGGCCCTCGGCAGAGCACCTCGCGTGGTGACAGATCCAGAGGTCGCTGCCAAGGATGCTGATGTGCTTGTGACCGACACCTGGGTCTCAATGGGCGACGAGTCAGAGGAGGCTGAGAGGCTCAGAATATTTGGACCCTACCAGATCAACTCGGATCTCATGGCCATAGCCAGGCCCCAGGCCATAGCCATGCACTGCCTTCCTGCCCACAGGGGCCAGGAGATAACCGACGAGGTGATGGACGGGCCGCAGTCTGCCATACTCGATGAGGCAGAGAACAGGCTCCACACCAGCAAGGCTGTGCTGGCCTGGCTGATGAAGTGAGGTGACTGCGGCGATGAAACCGCGGCGATGACTGCAGCGGCAAAATCGCCTTAATCAGAACAGCACCTGTGGAGCAGACCATATAAAAAAGGCTCAAATCTAATGAGGGACATCTGCGCGCCCTGTGGCGACTCATGGTTGGACTGCCGCAGGGTTCTCTCCACATTTCGACATTCTCTGACCACCTTATTTTGAGTTCAGGGCCAAGAATTGCGAGGCATTAAAAGGGTTTGGTTCTTTCGAGATTTGAGAAACCCAAAAGGATTTATCAGCATCTCCTAGAATAAGGTTCGGATGTCCAAGATCCACTTGAGAGCTGCAGATGCGATCTGGGCTAGAGCAATAGCCCTCATCGGAGGTGGCCCCACAAGCCTAAGCCACTGACACCGTAACCTCGTATACCCTTTTTTTTGATTCCACAATACAGATCAGCTGCTCTTCTCGACGGGTTCAGATGCCTTATTTATGTTCAAGATCATATGAGCGCACCCAGGTCGTCGATTGTAGAGATTGTGAAGTTATCTCTTCGACACATTTATACGCACTGAGGCTTCTCTTGGCCTCGTGCGAATTGAAGATCGCCTCAAGGGCCTGCGCAGGCTGCGCAAGACCTTCTGGTTCTCAGTAGCCATCTACCTGGCCCTGCTGGTTGTGGTCGTTTCCGTATCACAGGCAGTATTCTCTTATTTTGGGCTGTTGCACACCAGCTCGGACACTGCGAGGATCCTCCTCAACACCCTGGTCAACAGCGAGGCTGGGATCTTCGCAATAGTCGTCACCCTGGCACTTTTAGCTGTGCAGCTCTCGGCCTCGTCGTACTCTGCGAGGGTGATAGACCTCTTCATGAGGACTCCAGACCCCTGGATGCTGATGATCATCTACATAGTGGCCATGGTCTATGGTCTGGGCGTGCTGAAGCTTGTAGATGCAAGCAACATCGCAGAGATGGAGGTGCACATCTCCATGTCTTTCTTCCTTGGGATCTACGCATTCCTGGCGCTGATCATCTTCATCTGGAACACCTTTGGCCTTCTGCAGCCGTTCACTATCATAGACAAGCTCTCAGACAGGATCTCAAGGCAGCACATACTCTCATTCGTAAGCCGCGACAACCCCTTCAACAACGACCCAGTGCAGCCTATAATCGACATAGTCCTGGGGTCTTGGGGAAAGTACGACTACGAGACGCTGGGCTACGGGCTTCGCTCAATAGGCGCGCGGCTGGAGAGCCTGGTTGTAGAGGACCTTGCCCAGGAGTCGGAGAGGTGCCTTATGGCTGACCACGTCTGTAGCCACTTCTTCAGGATAGGGAGCCTGGCGCTGGTCAAGAAGGACGAGGACTTCGTAATGCAGATAATGCTCAACCTCGACTTCATGGGCTCAATGCTGGCAAAGCAGGGGCTTGAGGAAAGCGTCCTGAGCATTCTCAACTTCGTGGGAAACACAGGCATCTCAGCAGCCGGGCAGAAGATGGAGAGGACTGCATTTGAGGCGGCAAGATGCCTCAAGAGCCTGGGGACAATGGCTGCAGGCTGCCAGCTTGAAGACGCTTCCAGAGCTGGCGCCTACTACCTTTCTGAGGTGGGAATAGAGTCAGCAGAGCAGGAGATGGAGAACACCGCTGCATTTGCCATGACCAACTTGGAGGCGCTGATGGACGAGGCTTCTGAGAGAGGGATGGAAGAGGTGGCAAAGCTCTGCCAGACATCTATCACGGAGGTGAGAGAGGCTCTGGACCTGGAAGAGGCGAGCGCCTCGCAGGACAACCCAGGCGAGACCTGATTTTCAATGCTGCAAAAGCAATATATAGTCTAACTCCATCACGTATTGGAGACCTGTCTGGTATCTGCGGCCAGGTTGACTGCGCGGGGGTTGCCAAGCGGTTAAAGGCGCAGGGCTTAGGACCCTGTCACGAAGGTGTTCGCGGGTTCGAATCCCGTCTCCCGCATAAGACCATTTTATACATAGCGATTTCTTGAATGCGGCTATCCTTTGCTTCGATAGATCCGATCAGCACTTTGTATATGAATATTCTTGATACCTTTACGACAACCCTGTCTCCTGGCATGCGTGTAATGATAGGGAAATTTTGTGATTGTAATGCGACCAAATCCTGTTTTGGTATGCTTTGTCAATAGAAAAATTTGTAGCTGTATATGAGCTAGATCCAGCCCTGTCATGCATACATGCATAAAGGAATCTGTATCAGTTATAAACCAGATCCCATCTTTTCCAGCGCCGATCTAAGTATCTGATCATATCCAGGCCTCAAATTATCCCGTTATTCGTCGCCACTGTACCAGAGCCCATCACCTTTACAGGCGCATCTTTGTTTCCGAAGACATAGTTATTTCTGATAATATTATTATCTGTCAGATTGACGCCCGCATGCATATAGGCACCCTCCTGGATGCCATAGCTCATCAGCTTCGGGTTTCCTTTGTCCCATATGAAGCAATTCTCTACCACATTTCCATCACAAGATAGGTTATCAGCGCCCTCCAGAACGATTCCAGAATAGTGCCCTACATGAAAAAATCTGCCTCTTGCTGGATCATCGATATAGACATGGTCTAACTGGCAATTATCAGCTGCAACCAGGGCCACACCATCTTTCCAAGATCTGTAAATATATCCTCTCTGAATGGCCCCGCCTTCTGTCTGGTAAAAAGAGATTCCATAATCGGTCTGACTATCCTTGGAGCCGAAATCCAGCAGCTGAGGATTGACGCACTGCATAGCGTTGAAACCCTCTCGCCTTGTATTCGAAAACGTAACGCGACGAGCTATCGAATTATTCGATTGATAGAACGAGCCTCCAAAGTATCCAGCCACCCCGTCCACAATGACGTCTTCTACCAGGTTGTTTGAACTTCCATAAAACTGGAAGCCGTGTAGCCCACCGCGCTTGATTGTGCATCTGCGCATGATATTACCGCTACCAGGGCCGTAGAACAAGATCGGCACTCCAATGGCCGCATTTCCAAGTACAGGTGTTGATGAAGTTCCGGACCGGCAATCCTGAGCAACCACGTCTTGGCATAAGCAATTGGTAGGATTGAAGAATAAGAGGCCGTTGTTTAAATTTCTCTCTATAATCAATGGGTGTGTAGAGTCTGTTCCGCGCACCTCGCAAGTACCAGCCAGCTCTATGAGATTTCTATCTGAGGAGGTATAACCACCACTAAGGGTTCCGCTGCCGGCAATTACACAGTCGACGCCAGACACAAGCGGCTGATTATGCAATGCAGCACATGTAATATTGCCGGACACCTCAAGCGTCTGGCTGCTCTGCAGAATCCATCGCTGAAATATTGTGTATGCTCCGACTGCATACAAGGTACCCCAGGGCGTTGGAGTATATGTCACTAAAAGCCTGACTTCTGTGATCTGTACACCAGAATGATCTTGCTGGACTCCGAAAAGGAGATTTAGAATGTTATCATCAGTCCAGGCTTGACCTGTTATTGGATTTACAGCCCAGTCATAAACATATGTCCTCCATACACCATCTCCTGGGACAGTTTCCGCAGTTCCAGCGCTATTTGTTTCCCCCATTCTAATTAGCGGCCTGGAGTGGTGGCCTGAAGTTGTTGCTTTTGCGGCATAAGAAATCCTCACATTAGTTACTGTGCCCAGAATATATGGATGTACTGGCTCATAAATATCTGTTGTATAAGTTCCGTCTATGCTCCCACGCACATACGCCCCCGAAGATGGATAGGCCACTGCCTGCCAGTTTGTAGCTGCTCCGACCGGTATATTCTCATGATAATAATTTAATGATGGAAGAACCGTGAGATCTACCATCAGCACCACAACCCATCATAAAATTTCATGAAGAGATCAGCTGCGTGCCCCCATATTGGTGTATTCTCGTCCAACAGAATCGCCCCATGTCCCTGAATTCGACAATTGCTGGCATCCCGCATCCAGTTTGTCGAGTTCTCCAGGCTAGCTACCCAGATGGCAATCATCAGCTCTCTGTCTGGGTATAGCTCCAGCTCCTCCATGTACTTCAGTTCGTCAATCAGGCCCCATTGAGAGATAATTGAGAGGCCACTTGTATCTTTGATGCAGAGGTACGGGTTTGAAACATGAGGAGAGATCCCTACGACCATGATCTTGGTCGGAGGCGCCTGGAAATGTACTTCGTTCGTGAAGTCCTGTGTGATCCCATATATCGAAGTATCCAGCGCCAGCCGATCGTAGTCATACCAATACGTGGTTGTTGCCTTCAATTCCACAGTTCCATAATATATGTCCCCCACTCTCCCCACCCGTTAGGGAAATGCGCCCATACTATAAAAAACTTTTAGTTGTCTGGCCAGAACTCCGCTCCTGCCGAGCTGTTTGCCATGTTTAGGATCTCTTCGAATGCCTCTTCGTCAGTCGATACCAAATCGAATGTGCATTATATGGGATCTGTGCCCTGGCAAACACTGTATCCACATATATTGTCTGACATAGATACGCATTATTTGAAGATTGCATGCTTCCCAGTAGCCTGCCTTACTCTACTTTCCAAGTTTTGGCCTACTGCTCTCACCTTTTCGACGAGTCCACACTCATCGGGAATTGGCAGATTTAAGTCCTGAGGCCTCTGTCAGTAATTCCTTATTCCTCCAACGATAAAGACCTTTACCAGTCACCTGCTCTTCATTGATATCCAGAATTATGCAGACAGCCAGCCTCAATGGAGATTCATCATTAGAAAATGCGCCAGCAGCCCGGCTTCTGCGTTTCAACTCTTGAACATGTTCACCATCTCTTTTTCAGTATCCCAAGTTACGCCATCTCCATTGCATGTGATGGTGAGAATAGAGTTCTTCTCTGGATAACTTATTGCTGTCAGATAATGGTCTTGCCTGGTATTCGTTCTTAGCCCGGACTTCGAGCCCAACTGTACTGTCTTAATCGAGATTGCTGTATGTCCGTCTATCTCACATGTAGAGGGTTTGCCATTCATCTCATGAATATTGGATTGGGATTCCACCCATAAAAGCTCCTCCAGCAAACCGTCTTCGCCCAAATCCGTGGGCTTAGTATTGTTGATTACAGTGCACTTCGTCTTGTTATCCGGGCTTTTATATACTGTAATCTCTCTACTTCCATCTGTCCTCTGCGAATATTTGTTATTCTGACCGATGATGCTTGACAGAACTGTGGGTTTAATCTGAATTAAGCTCAGGTTACTGTCTAAGTTATTGAGCCAAATTAACTCTTCATCCCACTTTATTACAGAAAATATCTTCTTAAGTAGCACAAATGAAGAATTTGATGTAAATACCTTTTTTGATGTGATATTGTTGAGGTAGCCAAGTTTAATGGAGCTGTTACCAGTAATATTTCCTTCTGGATTGATGAATATGATGCTATCGTTACATCTGTAACTCAGATAACGTCCTGAGACGCCATCTGGGCCAAATGTTGTCTCGACAGCCACGGATCGATTATCAAGCGACGCTCCTAGACTGTCCCCATATGCGCATAAAGCGCTCTCTTGAAAGCCGCATAGTGAATTAAAGCTCGAAAATGTGAAGGTAAATGAAAAAATTACTAGCAAGGCAAATGCAACCTTAATCGATTTCTTTACGCCTTCAGGCTTTACGCTGTACCCCACTACAACAAAATACGCTATGAAGAACGGCATGAAATCCCAGCGCTCAATGCTCCATGACTCGAAAACCATAACATGGAAGAAGAGTATGAGGAAGGTTGGAACTGCACATAACGTCTTGAGGTTAAATGAGAGAGACCTGAACAATAAATACGATGCCAGCGCTGCGAAAAAGGCGCCAAAATAATCTGCATGTGGCATGTCTGATAGATATTCTGGAAAGCGGCAGACAAAAGTAGAGACATAGCCGGAATAGACGTAGTTCAGCTGATCGTTGATGGTCCTATTGGATGCGAAAAACCAGAGCTCGGCATCGCCATGATATGCTGGCCCAGACGCCACGAAGTTATCTACAAAATTATTTAGCTTCCATCCACGCAGGAGGAACAGATAGCTGTAAGCGGAAAATATAGGAATTAATAAAAAACCTATTGCATTTATGAGCTTGCGCATTTGTATATTTGAGAAGGCGATGCTTACTCTCTTCATCACACCTTCGTTTTCAGAATCAATAGAGAAGTTCAACTTTTGGCTCACATACAGGAGAAACCAGGGGACGAAAACTTCACATTGAATGTGCATCAGGATGCTCAAGGACAGAAAGAGCGCTGAGATAGCCCATTTTTCTAAGTATAAAAAATATATAAATAAAATCAGGACGCCGTACATCCAAATATTGTCTTCCAGGGATGCTAAGAGGAACGTGAACCCGAAGTTGAATAAAATAAATAGGCCTGTAACAAATGCCAAAAAGTCATCATTTGTCTCTTTGCGTGCGAACTCGTGGATGCCAATGACGAACATGAACATGAACAAAGCTGTCAAAAATCTGAAAGCGTTTAGCGGCTCGATGCCCAGAGGAACCAGAGCCCCGGCCACTATAGATATCAAAAAGTGAGTAACGCCTGCATCTCTGGCATATATGCCTTGCCTTAGCCACAGAGCACGAGTTATTGTGTCCCAATCATAAAAAAAGTTCAAGTTAGAGATAATTGTTATGTAAATAGCGCTTAGAATGATGAAGCTAATCAGATATTTCTTCCTGGCATCGAGATTGATGTCTATATATTTCAGCATTAGTGACCTCAAACATATTCAGGATAGGTATAAATTTGTGGCAAGGCGTCAGATCCATATTTATCGGATAAATCCAAAGGTGCCCACATGGGCTATAAGAGATGCTAGCTTGTCCCTCCTATCGCTTGCAGAATGCAAATGTAATATAAAAAGCTGTTGAATTGTTGGCTTATTGAGCCTCATCTGAGGCTTAAAGAGCATCAGCCTATGCTTGAACTAGTGTCCATATCGAATATTATTTAAATACGGCCAACCATTTTAAATAAAAATTAATTAACATCTATCTGCGACGAAACAGTTGATCCCGCCATTATTGTCAATTGTTTTTCACATCAGATCCGCATTACAGGTTATGCTTAAAGTTGAAAAATATAGCAGTTAATCTAATATAGATTCCAGTCTTTAGCTTCCACAAACTCAGGATATTCGCCAAATTCATATCCCATAAACAGCTCGCCCCACTCGTCCCCAAGAAATTGCTCTATTGCCTTATCGCCGACCAGCGGATACCATATCTTATCGTGATACGTCTCAGACGCCAGCATGAAAAGCCTGAATATAGGCGAATGAAACAGCATATTGTGCAATCCCGCCATCTTAAAAGTCTTTTTTCTCAGCAACTGGTCGCCCATTATTATTGGACTTTTCTTGACCTCAAAGCCGAAATTCAATCTATCAAACTCAGAACGGTCCATGCCCAGGATCTCCAGCTGAGATGTGTCCCCATTTCCCAAACCCAGATCGTGTGCCATTTTTATGTAATCGATCTTCATTGGATCGAATCCCATGATCTTTGCAGCAGCTGCATCGATGCCAACAGGATCGTCGCTGGCCAGTATCACGTTGCCTGTGAAGGGCACCATAGTTCTCGGACCTGCCCCGTTGCCACAGATGCATCCATCCATGGCTGTGAATATTCCGGGGTGAATCTCCCTTTGAATGGCCAGCAGGTCGACCAGAACCTCATGGATCTTCCTGTGGGCATGATGTCTGTATCTGGGGATCAGCCCACCAAAAGCGTTCTTCATAGACCCCGTAGTTGTTGTGTGGCCATGCGTCTTGACAGTAGGCAGGTGCACCACGTTTTTGCCAATGAACATCTTTGGCACGAGGATTTCATCAAAGACCTCATGTATTGCCAGCATTTCTGATCTGGGCTTGTAGGGCACCCATTCGACATCCATGAGGGGCCTGAACTCGACTCCGTATTTGTCGAGCACGGACAGCCATCTGTTGTTGTATGCGCCCCTCCAAGGATGGGTAACCACAGTCTGATTTTCAACAGCGATTAAGTCGTTATAGCCGCCTTCTCTGAGGGCCCTTAAGACTCCATCGAGCTGCCAAGGAGCTGTAGAGCATGCTGGATAAAACAGCGTCCACGATAAGTTGAGCTTTATTACTGTGCCCAGATCCTTGGATAAAGCCTCCCTGGCCCCTGCCATAATCTTCCTGTAGTCATCCAGGACTGAGCTGGGATTGGTCCTAATCACGTAGACTTTTGACATAACAGTCTCCTGCCGATAAGATATGTAAAAGCTCCAACAGCAACTGCAAACCACAGAGTGGCAGCTCTTATTATAAAAGTTGCCGCCACAATTGTAGATATGTCGAGCGCCAATAGACGGCTTGATAAAGCGGAAATAGAAGCCTCAGTGGTCCCAAGTCCACCTGGAAGCATAGTCAATGCTCCCACCACCGAGGAGATAGCATAGATGAAAGTCGATTTAAAGAGGCTTGACTTTGCAGACAGCCCCATGAAAGTCAGGTAAAACGCCAGGCATTCCATGAACCAGGCGACCAGGCTTATGAGAACTGCCAGCAAAAGCGGTTTCAATTTAAGAATGCCAAGAGAACTCACATAAGCTGTCCTGATGCGTTCGAATCTGCCAAATATCTTCAGCATGATCCTCTTAGAACATAGAACTGCCAGCATGCTCAGGAGTACTGCTGCTATCGCCGCAAAAGATAAGACGCTCACTCTAAAAGCCAGGACTCCAAAGGAGGAAAGTGTAAGCAGAGAAACGACATCTGTGATCCTATCCATAAACACTATCGGCATGGTTCTATTCACTTCATATCCGCGCAGGTCGCGGATCAGCCACGACTTCCAGACCTCGCCGGCCTTGCCAGGTGTGATAGACATAGCAAGGCCGCTTAGAAAAACCCATAAGTTCTCCCTGAAGCTCATATCCATGTGAAGAACCATAAAAAAATAATGCCATTTAATGGCCCTCAGTAGATAGTTTGTGAGGACAAGTGCCAAGATGACTGGTATATACCCCACTCGAAAAGAGGAGATCGCAGACAAAACCGTCCCAAAGTCGCCATACACCATCATGGCGAAATAGATTGCTATGCCAGCAATCAGGCCTATCGAGAGGTTAAACTTCGCCATATCTTTACACCTTTGGTCAGAGCCAGAAAAGCGGGAGAGCTTATGCCCCCGCCGACGCTAGTTCTGCCTGTTTTGATGCTTGTTTTTGGGTCATCTGCGATCTCAGTCCATGCCCTACCAACCTCGCTGTAAAAATGAGCGTCGCTGCCTCCAAGCACAGGAACTTTATGAATCTGACAGAACTTTGAAGCCTTTTCGTTGAAGAGACACCTGGAGTTCAGAACCTCTATGGCATCCACCTTGCCTATGACGGTCTCTACATCCACAAATCCCCTTCTTATTCTATCGAAAGGGTGCGGTATGGCCAATAGCCCTCCAGCATCTTGGACCTCTGATAAAACGTCCCTAAAAGTCCCTGGTTCTATCTCTTTGTCAATGAAATATGCCAGAACCTCCCCCCGATCAGTTGTTATTTCTTCTCCAATTATAACAGAAATTTTCATACCATCTTCTTTGGCTATATCGGAAACCTCCATAGCGCCTGAAATGGTATCGTGATCTGTGACTGCCAGGCCGTCGAGTCCCCCCTCAATGGCCTTCATCACTAACTGCTCAGGCCTCATCCAGCCGCATCTCTCGGAATGATAGGTGTGGACGTGCATATCGATCCTCATAGTTTCATCCCGTAAAGGATTACAATGGATGTGGCAATCCACAGTGTGAGGTTGACGAGTGATGCCCTATCCTTCAATATGAGCTCGGCCTCGCCGCCGAAATTATTCACATAGACGAGCTGCACAAACCTGAAAACTCCATAGAAAGCAAATGGCAGAGTGATCATCAGGTAAATATCGGCATAAAATGAGTATAAAGCATAAGATATCAGGAGCATGGCCACGGAGATGTTCATCAAAGACTCGGCTGCCTTCTCTGTGTACTGAGACAGGCTTGTCCTAGACGTGCTTGCAACTAGCAGCTCATGGCGTCTCTTTCCGAACGCAAGAACAAACGCCATCAGGAAAACACAGAGTATCAGCCAGGGAGAGATGCGCACATCGATGACGAGGCATCCAGCGATGGCCCTCAAAATGAATCCGATAGCAATCACCATAACATCAACTAGGGCCAAGTTCTTCAGATAAAGAGTGTATAATAAGTTTATAACTATATATAATAGTACAACATAGCCAAATGGCCTGCTTACAAAGAATGAGGCCGCCTGCAAGCATACGAGCATTACAGAGGCTATTGCTAGCGCAATCATTGGCGAAAGTTGACCGGATGCCAACGGCCTGAACTGCTTTTTCGGGTGGATTCTGTCTGCACTGAGATCTTTTACATCATTTATTACGTAAATCATCCCAGAAGTCAAGCAGAAGATTATGAAGGCAGAGATTGTGTAAGGCCACATCTCAAGTCTAAACATATTGTTGGAGAAGATTATGCCGATAAATATGACCAGGTTCTTATACCACTGATGTGGCCGCATCGATTTTACCAATTCTGCGAGCAATATATCTCCTAAAGCTCACTGGCTGGACGCCATATGATATAAATGCATCTAACCTGTGACTCT
>CAZXDN010000003.1:0-6901 GCA_964639235.1 uncultured Methanotrichaceae archaeon
TCCCGACGGGCTCATAACCCGTAGACCAGTAGTTCAAATCTACTCCCCGCTATCATTAAGCATAAATTAAAGCTCATGCACATCCATGCACATTAATGTGCGTCGATTTTGAAAAGCATATCTGCAGTTGGCATATCTTGGCATATATACAGTTTTGTCTATCTGTAGTTTTGTCTGTCTGCAATAGAGGCCAGAAGCAGCTGACTGGGTCAATCAATAATCAATGCCCCAGCCGGGAGTCTGGGGCACCTTCATCTCTCATCGACTACAGTGTACTCGTCGATATCTATTACCCTGCCCTTCTCTGCACGCGTTCCTTGGGCTGCCCCTTGACCTGATCCTTGAGTTGCTCCCTGACCTCCCATTGGCCTTAACATCGTGGCCAGCAATGCCCCGATAGCTGAGATAACTAATGGCTGCATATTCCATCGTCCTTTCTTCGCCCTCATGAGCGAGAGCGCCAGGGCCAGCTCCACAAAGGTTTCCAGATAACGCGGCCTGTTGTGGCCTCCAGTCGAGCCTGCAAATGATCGGCTTGCCGACTGCTGGCCAGTTATTGGCTGTGCCAGTCCGTTTACCAATCTCACCAGCTTGGACGCCAAAGCGCTCTTTACTGTATCGTTGAGCAGAACTGCTACAATTGCCGTTTTCGCTAATTTTATCAGAATAGCCATTGATCTATCCATATGCCTGCTTGGATATATTAGTATTTGTCGATAATCTCTATCGTTGTATTTGAGTCATGAGCCAGAAATTTGAGTCATGAGCCAGAAATGCGTCTGCTATGGCGTCTTTCAAGCCTCAGGATACCTTCTGCCTCGCTGAAGCGCCTGCCTATATAGCTGATCTGGATAAGGCTGACCTTGGCAAGGCTAAATGACGATATGACAATCATCATAAAGAACGAAAATATAATTAAAAGCAACTTTTTTATCCTTTTTATAAGGCCATCAGCAGCTGGAGCAGACATTCAATCATGCGGATTTTAAAAGTTGCCAACAAATTATATCAAAGAAGCCTCATCATCGGGTAATCCAGATCCCTGTCGTATTCGAGCCTTGCGCGGACAGTCTCTCCATCATATTCGATCTCCACCTCTGCAAAGATCGCTTTTCCCACAAGCTCACCGTACCCGAAGACGTTTTCTTTGAGCATCTCCCTGTCGATCTTGACCTCGACCTTCTTGACGTGGGGCTGAAGGGAGATCGACCTTTGCATCGCCTCTTCGAGGCTCTGTGCAGTCTCGATGCTCACAGGCGCTCCCACAAACTGATGGTAGATGGCTCCGAGCTTTATCCCGGCCTCAAAAGCCGCTATCTCCTTTTTTGTAGGCATGACATCACCACTGGGCTTAGAAGATATCCAAACAGGGCAATCAAGATCAGAATCATGGAGTGCCTGCTTCCGTAAAATGAGAGATATGCAGCCACGATGATGATCAGGAGCATCACAAAGACCGCCCTGTAATCGCGCATCTTGGGATACCGAATCCCGCTCACCATGAGCCCAGAGAGGAGAATCATCAGAGGAATAGTGAACCATTCGCTATCCAGAAGAACGCTGGCAGACGCCACTGTTCCAGAAGCAGTTATGGGAAGGCCCTCGAAGAATTTGTCGCTCTTGGGAGATATATTGAACCTGGCAAGCCTTAGAATTCCACAGACCAGGAAAGCGCCTGCAATGGCCACGATAGCAGGCCTCCGGCCAAAGGTGGCTATTGCAATAGAAGCCGGAGCCGCTCCAAAAGAGATCAAGTCTGCAAGAGAGTCTAGGTTTGACCCAAGGGCGCTCGTTCTCATCCTCCTGGCAAGGAAGCCGTCTATCCCGTCTGAAGCTGCAGCCATGAGGACGAAGAGCACTGAGATGTGCACCGGGCCTTCGCCTATCAAGTTGATCACTGCTGCAAAGCCGAAGAGGGCATTTGAAAGCGAGAACAGATCTGGAAAAGCCAGTGTCCTAAAGACGTTCATGGGCCTCTCACCGCAATGACCGTCTCTCCTGCGCGGACCCGATCCCCTTTCTTCACGAAGAGACGATAACCCACAGGTATTGTGACCTCAACTCTCGACCCGAACCTGATCATCCCTATCCTCTCCCCCCTGACGATCCTGTCTCCTGGGCGAACATAGCACATTATCCTCCTCACAAAAGCCCCTGTGATCTGGCAGAGGTTCACACTCCCGGCATCAGTCTGAATCTCGATCTGGTTTTGCTGGTTGTTACTGGCGCGTGAAAGGAAAGCAGGCAGGCACCCACCCATCCTGAACTCTGTGGCCTTGACCGCACCATCAAGCGGCGCCCTGTTGACGTGGACGTCGCAGGGGCCCATGAATATGGCTATCCTCTCAGGATGGGCCTCGACTATCCTGCCATCAGCAGGAGAGATCATTCCTTCACCAAGAGGGAATCGGTCCGGGTCGCGGTGAAAGAAGATGATGAAGACAGACCCGAAGAAGGCTATGGCTGCAGCATACCAGCTTCCCAGGGCGGCCAACAGGGCGGTTGTAAGTATCGGAAGCGAGATCCAGGCGCGGGAACCTCTGGCAAGCTTCAAGCTGCATCCCCCCCAGGGCGCCTGATCTCTGCAAACAGGTCGTCTATCAGCTTCAGAAGCTCAGGAAGCACTGACAAGACGAAGTAGGCCAGTATCAGCAGGGCAACTGTCGATCCTATCTTAGCTATGACATTGTGCGCCACGAAGAAGCTCTCGCTTCCGCTTCCGAACCACTGCTCTCCATAGGCCACAAGCACAAATGCGTTTCTGAACACATTTAAAATATATATGGCAAGAGTGGACACAGCCAGAGCGAAAAACCTGCGGCCCAGAGGAGCGTTGACCGATATTATGATTCCTGCAAAAAGCGCTATGCTCTCGATTGCAGTGCAGGCCAAAACGATCTCCACAGAGCTTCCATTGAGCACCATTGTGTTCCAGCTGCTCATGAGCACTGGGACAGAGAACATTTTTAGAAACATGACTGTGACCTGGGTGGTAAGTCCTATGAGCCAGGAGTTCAGGACTCCGACTTCTGCGAACGGGAAGTACACCAGGCCGCAGACCGCAGCCGCATATCCAGCCCAGGAAGATGCCTGCGACCCTCTATTTGAGAACATGATCCAGGACAGGTAAAAGCAAAATGCGGCGGCTCCTATTGCCAGAAAGGCATTGAAAAAATCCTCGATCTCCATGTAGTGGCCCGGCTGACTGGCCCAGTACGCCCCAAAAAATGCCCATCCTGCGCCTGCCCATGACGATTTTCCTGTTAGAGCTGAAGCTAGCAGCAGCAGGAGGCCAATCCAGAGCATATTTGATATCAGCCAGACCAGATTCATCAGGATAAGAAAGACCACAGGTTTATTTAGCATTATCTCTCTAATGAAAGCTATCGATGGTTTTAGGGCGATTTGAAGAGCACTTCTTCCTCAACAGGGAAGGTCGAACATGGAAAGACGAAAATTAGTATTGATAGCTATAGCAGCTCTAATTCTGATAGCTGTCGCCATGTCAGCCCCGCCGAGCCTTCTTGAGAAGGCAAAGCTTGATCATGGAACTGCAGAATCATCAAAGGTCGAATCATCCAAGATTGATTCCCTCCTGGCGGAGGAGCTTGGCAGCGGAAAGGACGACGATCTGCCGGTTATTGTGATTCTCAAAGGCCAGGAGGCACCCAATCTCGACGGCCTGAACGTGAGGTACAGCTATCACCTGATAAAAGGCATAGCCGGAGACGCCAGTGCTTCCGCTATAAAGAGGCTGGCCACTGACGATGCAGTTGACGGCATCTATCTGGATTCAAGCGTCCACGCAGCCCAGCCTTCAGGGGATAACGAATCAGGAGCCCTGGTATCTCCTGCTGAAACTGTAGAAGCAAAGAAGCTCTGGGATCAGGGGATAGATGGCACAGGTGTGATCGTGGCCATACTCGACTCTGGAATAGATAAGAACCACCCAGACCTTGCTGGCAAGGTCGTAGGCGAGAAGAACTTCGTCGAAGATGAGGAGACCACAGACGACCTTCTGGGCCACGGAACGATGGTCGCTGGAATCATCGCAGGGTCTGGCGCAGCCTCTGGAGGAAAATACGAGGGCGTGGCACCGGGTGCAAGCCTCCTAAACGCCAGAGTGATCGATAGCAGTGGAAATGGCCAGGTCTCAGACATAATTGCAGGGATCGAATGGGCTCTGGATAACGATGCCGATATCATAAGCCTGAGCCTGGCTGGACTGAACCTTGGAGAGACGAACCCACCGGTGACCATGGCCGCTGACAATGCCATGGATGCAGGAGCTGTTGTATGTGTCGCTGCGGGAAATAATGGCTAGAAAGGAAGTCTTCCTGGCAATGATTCTCCTGGCCTCATCGCTCAGCTGGGGCTGCATAGAGTCCCCTGGAGATGGCGTCAAGGTGATAACTGTAGGAGCATCTGATAGTCAGGGCCACATCGCCGACTTCAGCGGTTCAGGACCTACCAGGGACGGGAGGACCAAGCCCTCTGTTGTTGGTCCTGGTGTAAACGTGGTTTCGACCGCTCCTCCAGGGCTTGAAGATATCGATTACCTGGGCGTGTACTATGCAAAAGCTAAAGGCACCAGCCTCTCGACTCCTGTAGCGGCAGGCGTTGCAGCTCTGATGATCCAGGCAGACAAAAACATCACACCTGCAGGCGTCAAGGCAGCCATGTCTAAGGGAGCCGTCAAGCTCAACAACACCCAGGGAGACATCTATGAGGAGTACTATCAGGGTGCAGGTCTGCTGAACGCCTACAACTCCTATGAGGCATTGAGCAATGACCTTTGCAGCGTTGAGCCTACCAGGTGGGATGCTGGAAGGTGGGCATTTATAAGCGGAGGGAAGGCCATCTCTCCAGGGCTCGATGCAGGCGCAGACAGGTCCCAGAAGAAGCTCTATATTCTGGCTCCGTCGGACCAGGACTGGACCACCAAGTTCGTCTTCTTCACAGACAAGGCCAGGACTGACCTCTCCATGAACGTGTCTGGCCCGATCTCAAGCTGGGTTCTGCTCCAGCCGCTGCCAGGTCAGATGCCTGCAAACGGCCAGAGCGTCTTTGGAGCGACCCTGACTGTGCCTGCAAACGCCTCTACGGGGTTTTACAGCGGCGCCATAGAGATCTCTGACAACGGGCAGATGATATACTCGCTTCCTGTGACCGCCAGAGTGGCTGCGCCACTGAACATATCCAGAGGAACGGGAACTGCCTCCGGCACCCTGGAGCAGTATGAGTGGAGCTACTATTATGCAGACGTGCCCCTTGGCACAGACCAGATAACAGCTTCCCTCGATGCAGAGCACAGATCCACTGTGGACCTGTTCTTGCTGGCACCAACGAGCGAGTATTACAAAGCAGACGGGACAGAGGGCAACAAGGACGTGGACATATCCAATCCGCCATCCGGCAGATGGATCCTTGCAGTTCACTCAAGTGACTCAGGCAAAGACAACTACACGCTGGTGATGGAGCGCTCCGGACTTGAGAGCGCTCCCAACACCTGGAATGCGGGCTCGCTCTTCCCAGGCCAGGTAAAGACCGCCCAGTTCAGATTGACCAACAACGGCACATCTCTTCAGGACCTGAGCTACTCAGGAGTCAGGGATATGGCCAACACGACCTCGCTCATAGGGTCGATCTCAAACGAGCAGACTGCTGCCAAGGAGATAGACGTATCAGACGACGTGAAGAGGCTCTCTGCAAAGATGACCTGGGACGACAGCAGAAACGACCTGGCCCTGAGAATCTACGATCCAGAAGGAAACCTGGCAGCGGCATCGGATGGATACGAAGCCCTGGAGGAGGCGAGCATCGACGACCCAGAGCCTGGAAAGTGGAGGATAGAGGCTTACGGCTACAACGTTCTTCCTGGAGTGGACCAGGACTTCGAGCTAGACGTGGTCAAGCAGCTGGAGACTCACTGGAGCTGGGTCTCAGCAAGCGGCCCCCAGGAGCTTCAAAGCGGAGCTGCTGGCACGATCGATGCCAGGCTAGAGGTGCCCAGCTCCGCAGAAGGCCGTGAGATCTCAGGATATATAGTGGCCCAGTCTGGAAACGAGTCTCTGGAGATTCCTGTCAGCGTAATGGTGTCTGGCAGCTCGCTTTTGGGACTCGAATATGCAAACACAGAAGACGAAGACCAGGATGGCTTTTACGACAAACTTTCGCTTGGAATTGGCCTTAACGTCAGCCTGCCTGACGACTACAGGGTAGAAGGAGGCCTTGTAGATTGCAGAGGCAACATGGTGAAATGGCTCAACAGATCTGCAAGGCTTACGGGCGATGGGACAATCACAGTAGATGTCGATGGGAGCGAGATCTGGAAGAACGGCGCTTGCGGCCCTATGAGAATCCAGAGCCTGTTTCTGTACAACGGCGAGGGCGAGATGATCGGCCAGTACAGCGTAAATATGACAATAGACAGAGATCCAAAGGAGTTCCAGCCGCCGGCAGCATACTTCAATGGAAACTTCTCCAACGAGACAGCCCCAAGCGAGGGCGTGAAGAGAATCAGAATAGGCGTTGGAGTCACTGTTATCAGGCCCGGCACATACGATATCAGCGGCAGGTTAGAGGGCGACCAGGGCGAAGAGCTGGGAACCGATTCAGCCATAAGCAAGCTCTCAGCAGGAGACCAGACAGTTGTACTGGAGTTCAACCCGACCAAGTTCATGATGCTTGGAAGAAGCTCCAGGCTTTACCTGAAGGACCTGAGCCTGAGCCTCGGCACAACAGAGCTGGAGAGAATTGAAGAGGCCTGGTCATCGAGCGAAGAGGTCGATCCAAGCATATTCAAAACCAGCGGGACGACCAGGACCAGCACCGGCCGAACTGCTGGCATAGTGATACCCTAAGAGATGCAAACAGGCATGCAGCAAAAAGCGGCGCAGTA
>CAZXDN010000003.1:7001-15337 GCA_964639235.1 uncultured Methanotrichaceae archaeon
GCAGCAAGCAACGACGCATGCTCATCCAGAAACCTGTAATTGCTATAGGTTCCTACAGGTTTCTGGAGAGGTTTGAGAGGCGGTCTATGATCCAGTTCGTCAAAAAGCCGGTCATGAAGCATACGAACATGGTTGAGAAGACCCTGCTCTGGGAGTTCACATTGAAGGCCACAAGCCCACTGCTGAAGAGAAGGTAGGCCATATAGCCGAAGATGAGGCTTAGGATTGGGATTGCCATATACCAGACCCTCTTGTACCTTGTGGCTATCCCCTCTTTTCTAAGGTCATCGATTACACCTGTCAGGATCTGGGCAGAAGACCCCAGGCCTGCGAAGAATGACGACCAGAGAGGCACGTCCAGAATCGTGAGATCTGAGTAGAAGTAGATGAGAACTCCGAAGATTATGGATGAGGCCATCCCGAAGAAGACTGCGTACAGGCCATAAAGCTTGAAGAAGAACGAGAGAGTCCTGAGGCTGTGTATCCTCATGCCCCACGCCTCAAGCTTGGCGCTGTTAAGGGCGTTCGTAAGCTCGTAGCTGCACCTATCGCAGTAAAGATAGGCGTCGCTCAGGTTGCCCTTGTTCAGCTCCTTGAAGGCCAGGACATAGAAGTCATAGCTGTTTCTGATATCAATTGAGCTTCTGTGTGCCGCCTGGAGCGTCTTGTTGAGCCGTGTCAGATCCCTCCCAAGGCACGACGGATCTATCAAGCTGAACTCCCTTTTAGCTTCCACAGAGTAAATTAAGTGTAAGATGTGTATATATACTTTTTGTCTCTGCTGTTGTTTATATAAATATTATATTTACTATGTCAATACCTCTTCCGATAAGAATTGGCACATATATCACAACTCAGACACTTCTGGAAAATCGGCCAATGTACCTTTAAGGAGATAATTTAAGTCTTCACGAAGGCAATAATATTTTAGATGACTGGAGAGCGGGAGAGGGATGAGGATGAGAGTTCTGATTCTTGGAGGATCTGGAAAGATAGGGTCTGCTGCTGCCTTTGATCTGGTGAGGGACGAGGATGTGGAGTCTGTCGGAATTGCAGGCAGGAGCTCTGCAGCACTGGAAGATGTCCGGGCCAGGATCAAGGGCAACATGCCTGATGACCAAGACAAGCTTGAGAGCCACGTCCTGGACACGAGAGACGAAGGTCAGCTTAAGGATCTGATGAAGGGGCATGACGTGGGCATCATCGCCCTGCCTGACAGGAAGAGCAGCTACGCAGCAGTTGAGGCTGCAATTGGCTCAGGGCTCGATGTGGTGGATGTGCTCGAAGAGTACCACAGGAGGCCAGACCCTTACGAGACAGAAGGCCTGAAGGTCCCTCAGAAAATGACGCCTGAAGAGTACGGCGATTCGCTGCACAGAAGGGCTCTGGATGCGGGAATCACCCTGCTCGACGGAATGGGATTTGCCCCAGGACTCTCCAACATCACGCTTGCAGACGGAATTAACCGGGTCGATGCCAGGTCTGCGGTGGCAAGGGTTGGCGGAATTCCTTCAAGGTGCTCAGCTTGCAACTATCCATTCAAGTACATGGTGACCTGGTCCCTTGCCCACGTCCTCAGGGAGTACATGGTAAAGGTGAGGGTGGTCAGAGACGGCCGGATCGTGGAGGTGGATGCCACAAGCGAGAGAGAAGAGTTCAGGTTCAAGGAGTTCGGCCAAGACGAGATATTCGAGTGCGCCATAACTCCAGGAATGCCGAGCTTCCCCTACACCAGGCCGTGTCTCCAGAGCTTCTCAGAGAAGACTATCCGCTGGCCCGGACACTGGCAGTCTGTGGATGCTCTGAAGGCCTCAGGGATCTTGAATCTGGACCCGGTTCAGTTCGATGGGGGAAAGATCGTGCCAAGGGAGTTCTTCATATCCGTAGTTGAGCCGAGGCTGCTACCAAGGAACGGGGACACAGACGTGTGCGTCATGTGGAACACCGCCACGGGAGAAAGAGACGGCCAGGAACTCAGAGCTGACTACTACATGTGGGCTGAGGCTGATGTTGAGAATGGGATATCTGCCATGTCCAGGGTCACGGGGTTCACGGCCGCTGCCGGGGCAAGGTTCCTGGGCAGGGGAATGATCGATGAGAAGGGAATAGTGCCGCCTGAAGACGCGATTGCAGGAGACCTCTATTCCAGGCTCATGAGAGAGCTGAGAGATCGAAGCATAAGGGTATTTGACATAACCAGCATGAAGCCGTCCAATGTCTGACATGAAGATAATTACTCTGCTTACAGACTTCGGCTCCTTCTATCCTGCGCAGATGAAAGGGGTGATCCTGGGCGAGGTCCAGGATGTGACCTTTGTGGACATCTCCCATGATATACCTCCCCAGGACATCAGGGCAGGGGCCTTCGCACTTCTCTCATCTGCCAGATACTTTCCAAAAGGGACGATACATTTAGCCGTAGTAGACCCAGGGGTTGGAACCAGCCGCATCGGCCTCGTAGTGGAGAGCGGCGGCCACAGTTTCGTGGGACCTGACAACGGCCTGCTCATGCCTGCAGCCAGATCACTTGGAACTCCCAGGGCCTACAAGATCAGCAAGGACTTCGAAGCCTCGCCCACATTTCATGGAAGAGACATCTTCGCACCAGTGGCTGCAATGCTCGCCAAGGGCGATAAGCCTGAGAGCTTTGGTCCCAGAGTAAAGCCCGCAGACATCGGGTTTGGGTCCCCAAGTAAATCAGATCGGGGGATAGAGGCCACTGTGATCTACATAGACCGGTTTGGAAATGCCATTCTTAACATGAATTTCCTCCCCAGGTTCTGCACATGCCTCAAGGGAGTGAGGTTGAGGCAGGTCAGGACTTACGCAGAGACGAAGAGGATCGAACCTCTTATAACCCTTGGCAGTCATGGATTTGCAGAAATTGCGGTCAACCAGGGCAGCGCTGCAGATGCGTTCTGCCTGAAAGCCGGCGACCGCATATTGCTGGAGGATATCAAGTGTTCGGAATAGAGTTCTTGCCCAACGAGCCTGCTGTAAAGATTGGCTACATGGCCAAGCTTGCTGAGGAGGTAGGCTTCGATACTGTGTGGATCACAGATCATTACAACAACAGGGATGTTTACTCCACCCTGGCAGTACTGTCGCTTCTGACCAATAAGATCAAGCTTGGCACTGGCGTCACCAACCCATTTACAAGGAACATGGCCATAACTGCTTCCAGCATAGCCTCAATAAACGAGCTATCCGGTGGCAGGGCGATCCTCGGCATTGGCCCCGGTGATAAATCTACCTTTGACAAGATGGGCATTGAGTGGGACAAACCGCTCACAAAGGTGAAGGATTCAGTTGCTATTGCAAGAGCCCTCCTGGCAAAGGAGAAGGTGAACCTGGCTGGGATGAAAGGCGCTCAGCTGGACTTCAGCACAGGCAAGATACCGATCTACATAGGCGCGCAGGGGCCCAAGATGCTGGAGCTGGCAGGAGCCATTGCAGATGGAGTTCTGATCAACGCCAGCCACCCGGACGACTTCAAGTTCGCGGTGCCTGTGATCAGGCAGGGCGCAGAGAAGGCTGGAAGAAAGCCTGAAGACGTTCAGATCTGCGCCTACGCCAGCTTCAGCGCAGACAAGGACCAGGCAAAGGCAGTAAACGCAGCCAAGATGGTCGTGGCCTTCATTGTAGCAGGCTCGCCGGAAAACGTCCTTGAGCGCCACGGCATACCTGTAGAAGACGCCAAGAAGATTTCAGCATCAATTGCCAAGGGAGATTTCGGATCTGTGATGGCGGGAGTTACTCCCGCAATGGTTGAGGCCTTCTCCATATCCGGCAGCCCTGAGAACTGCAGGGCGAGGATCGACGAGCTCCTCAAGACCGGCGTGACCCAGATAGTTGTGGGCTCGCCCATAGGTCCCAACAAGGAGAGCGCAATAAAGCTGATAGGAAAGAAGGTTTTATAAGAGGTCTCTGATGCGAGGGCTCTACATCGGGCGTTTTCAGCCGTACCACCTGGGCCACCATGCAGTCTTGCAAAAGATCGCAGAGGAGGTAGACGAGATTGTCGTGGTAATTGGAAGCGCCCAGCTGAGCCACACAGTTCAAGATCCGTTCACTGCAGGCGAGCGCCTGACCATGATCTACAGGGCCCTGGAGAACTTCGAGGAGAGGTGCTATGTGATACCTGTCCAGGACATGGAGAGAAACGCAGTCTGGGTCTCCCATGTCAGATCCATGACACCCAGCTTCGACCTCGTTTATTCAAACAATCCCCTGGTGGTTGAGCTGTTCACTGAGGCTGGGTTTGAGGTCCAGAGGCCGCCCATGTACAAGAGAGAGATCTACTCAGGCACAGAGATCAGGCGCCTGATGCTCGAAGGCGGAAACTGGAGGTGCCTGGTGCCAGAACCTGCAGCATCTGTGATCGAAGAGATTGGCGGGGTCCGCAGGCTCTTAAATATCTCGCGCGACGACCTTCACCTGGACCAGTTTTAATTACCCCAACTGAATTAAAAATATTTGAAGATCTTTTGGCCCTGCGCCGCTCATTTTGGCTCAGAGAAAAATGGCTTGATTGGGAGTGGCAGCCAAAGAAGAGGAGATTGCAGGAGGTAGGTAATGGATAGGCAGCCACTCCACTACCTACATTTCACTTTGCAAAAATAAATAGTTATCTATTCTTGAGTTTCGCCTCAGTTGCAGGAATGCCAGTTCATGTTTGAAGCTATCATCGGGCTTTGAGCTTGGACTCAGAGGCCGACTTCAGAAGTCGACCTCAACAGGCCTTCCCTCCAGCACATCGTTCTCGCTCACATTGACCCTGACCGACTTGCCGCCTGAAAAGACAAGGTACGAGTCCACGGCATGGGTGTCATACCTCTTCTCTGTGGCATAAGGCACCCTTATCTCATATCTCGTGCCGTTTGGCGCTCCTATGTTGAAGTACTGGAACTTCCTCCCCTGGTTGGAGGTGAGGTTCAAGAGCACTCCCACAGGCTGATCTTGCTCTGTCGTTCCAGTGATCAGCGCGCCAGAGACGTACTCAGAGATCTTCACTGTGGAGGTTGGTGGATTTGCTCCCACGAGTGTGGACGATTCGTAAATCAGCCTGTAGTGGCCCATGCCGCTTCCATCATACAGGTGTATCTTAGCCAGAGCCGTGTTCATGAGCTTCTTCAGTGGTACCGCTGTCACGTAGTCTCCAAAGTCAGTTATCTGCTCATAGCTAGAGGCGTCCTCTCCCACCCAGGAGGTGATAGCAGCCAGCTTCCCGTAGATCATATCGAAATCGGTTATCACATATCGAGAGCCGCGCCTGTCCATGATGGCATCTGCCTGGCTCTCGTCCTGAGATAAGAAGAACTGGGCTGAGTCTATGACCCCCACCTGGAAGTTGTTGGCCACAACCGGCCTCTTAGCCTCGTATACTATCCAGTTTCCGTAATCCCACCAGCCCATGACGCTGTACTCAGGCGTCTTGGAGGGATCATCGTACCAGCTGGTGGCGTTTGTGTTCTCTTTAAGCCAGCTCAGAGACTCGTACCAATCCCCGGTGATCTGGGGCTTATCGCTAGCAATGGAGACCACCTCAGCGGCAGATGGCAGCAAAAGCAGCACCAGGATCAGGGCTATGGCTGCTGTAGGCATGCTCTTGCCGCTTTCATTGAGCTTTGAGCTTACTGCGTCCTTGGATCTGAAGAATAATACGCTGATCAGTATGGCAGTGCTTATGGCTGATATGTAGAGGAACCTTATCTGGCCTACAGTTAGCACAAGGGTCGAGAGTATCCAGACGAGGAGCAGTATTGAGCCCTGCCTCTTCTCAGGCTTCATCTCAGGCTGGACCACATAGAGCACAAGGGCAGCCAATCCCAGGAGAGTGTACAGGAGATTTACTCCCAGGTAGGAGATGAAGTTCGTGCGCACGTAAATTGGCTCTGCCTCTGCTATCTTTCCGACCATATCGCCGCCGAGGAGGTACTCGCCTCCAGACCTGACCAGAGAGTCCACCTCAGTGAAGACCCAGAGCTGGCCCAGAATGTGAGGCAGCAACATGTAGATGTAACCCAGGATCACGATCGCCATCGGGAAGAAGGCCCAGTGAACCTTGTGGTCCAGGAGCACCTTAGACAGGCCGAAGAGCAGGGCAATCGCGGCGACCATAGCCAGAGTTCCAAGGAAAGAGGGCGCCATCCAGGGAGTGTTCCAGAACGGGGCCATCAGCACCAGAGCAAGGCCAAATGCTGTGAGCAAAATAACTGTGGTGTCCTTGGAAGACTCGCCGTTCCTCAGATCCACAACCATCTGCACCAGGGCATAGATGAAGAAGAAGCCAAGGTAAGCAGCGGCTCCTGCCCAGGTGTAGGCGAGAGCGGCCATAGATACGCCTGCAGCTCCTGCGAAGACATATTTCCTGTCTCTCCTGGTGATGGCAAGCACCAGGAAGGCCAGGATCGCCATCAGAAGCAGCGCCTCCAGAGCATGGTGGTCCGCTGCGGAGAACATGGTCTTCAGGAGGTGGTACGGCGCAATGGCCAGGGTGAAGGCTGAGAGAAGGGCGACTTTCCAGTCGAAGACCTCTCTCACCAGATAATATTCGACCAGGACCGCTACTGCTCCGAGCATCACAGGGATGAAAGATGCCACAAGCTCTATTCCATGCTGGTCATGAATGCCAAAGGCGAGAGCTGTCCCTGCAATCAGCTGATCGAAGAGCGGGGGCCATGTCAGCTCCATCCCATGAGGATAGTCCAGATATGAGTCGAACCAGACGGTATTGGGGAAATGAGCTACAGTATACAGCACCCTTCTCATGTGGTAGTATGTGTCATAGCCATCGAAGAGCACGCTACTGCCCACAAGGGCATTTCTGCCGGCGAGAAGCCTGAGCAGTAATCCCAAAACGACTGCTGAAACGAGGCCAGCACGCTCGTACCGCTTGAAGCGATCCATGTGCTCAGATACTTGTAATCGATATAAAAAGATTGTACTATACCTCCTAAAAGATTATACTGCGGCTCTTCTCCCCTGCCTGAAAAAGTATTTAGGCATAAATGCTTACGTCTAACCAGTGAGCGCAAAACAATCACATATGGGGAGGCTTAATACTTGGCATCTGACCTCTGGGTGATCTCATTTATAGGCAGAGACCGGCCTGGGCTTATACGCGACATACTCATAGAGCCGGCCTGTAAGAACGTAAACATCGTGGACATGGACCAGAGGGTTATGCAGGGCATATTTGTCATGTCCCTGGTAGCTGATTTTGGATGTGCCGAGATAAGGCCAAAGGAATTGGAGTCGTTCTTCCAAAAGAGGTCAGATGACCTGGGAATCGAGGTAAGCTTCCTTCCTATGGAGCTGTACAGGGGGAGGCACAAGTCCAAGAAAGACCTGTTCTCGGTCATGATCCTTGCCAGAGACAGGGTGGGAATAATCCTGGATGTGGCAAGCATTGCAGCCAGGATGAAGATCAACATAGAGAGATCATCAGTTACAGCAAGGGGCGAGCTCATCTCAATAGAGTTCGTGATGGACTTCGTAGAGTGCGAGTCTGCTTCTTGCAGAGAGGACCTGAGGAAAGAGTGCGAGGCTCTGGGCCTCGACATCATCATCCAGAAGCTGGACCTGCTCAAAAAAGAGAAGAGGATGATAGTCTTCGACATGGACATGACCATAGTCGACTTCGAGATCATAAACAAGCTCGCCTCATGCGTCGGGGTCGACGACCAGGTCAAGTGCATAACCGAAAAGGCGATGAAGGGAGAGATGGACTTCGAGGAGTCTCTTCGCCAGAGGGTCAGGCTGCTCAAGGGAACGCCCATGTCCACGCTAGAAGAGATAGCAAACAACCTGCAGCTAACTCCAGGGTCCGAAGAGCTGATACATCACTTAAAGCAGATGGGCTACAAGATCGCCCTGATCTCCGGAGGGTTTACCTACTTCACTGATGTCCTAAAAGACCGGTTGGGGTTCGACTACACATTTGCCAACGAGCTTGAGATAAAAGACGGCGTCCTCACAGGGGAGATCGTGGGCAAGGTCATAGATGCGAGGGCCAAAGGCGAGACTGTAA
Source organism: uncultured Methanotrichaceae archaeon (assembly GCA_964639235.1). Lineage (GTDB taxonomy): Archaea > Halobacteriota > Methanosarcinia > Methanotrichales > Methanotrichaceae > CAZXDN01. The sequence goes on from CAZXDN010000003.1 coordinate 15,034, forward strand.
ACGAGCTGGCAAAGCTTGAAAGGATCTGCCCGGATAATATAGTGGCCGTGGGAGACGGCGCCAACGATTGCCTCATGATACAGAACGCAGGCCTTGGAGTCGCTTTCAATGCCAAGGAGATCTTGAAGAAGGTCTCAGATGGATCCATCTCCAGGGAGAACATAATTGGGCTACTCAACGTGCTCGGCATCGCTGAGAAAGGGAAGGACACACTCTGATGCCTTGAAGACCTCCATTCCCAAAATTCCTTCCCTTTAGAGATCTCACTATATACTCTTCAGAGACCTCCACTCCCTTTAGAGGC
>CAZXDN010000003.1:15437-79081 GCA_964639235.1 uncultured Methanotrichaceae archaeon
TCCCTTTAGAGATCTCACTATATACTCTTCAGAGACCTCCACTCCCTTTAGAGGCTTCCATCTGTCCTTCAGAGATCTCTATCGCCCCTTCAAAGGCCCTATATTTTCTGTCTCTTCAGCACAGCAAGATCTTCTTCGACATAAGAAGATGCCTCAGAGAATATGTGAAAATCAGAGAACATGCAAAACAGCTCCACACCTGGAAACGAAGCAACCTCCATCCAGATAGGGGCTTCCAGCGCAGTCGTTAAGCTGATTGTTATCACGAGCCGCGCAGCGAAGTTAGCTAAAGAAGCCTGGCTACAAAAGCTGAGCCACAAGAGATATTTAGGTGTAGATTACATAAATGAAAGATCTGAAAGCCAAAACGAGCCATCATTACCCGCTATAAATACTTAATCACCAAAGATAAAGACATGTGATACAGGGGAACTCATATCATAAAAGGGTGGTACGGAAAAAGCATTTATACTTGTTTTGGCGTAGAGTTCCTGGTTTGTCCCTTATCATCTTGGAGGATTGAACGATTTGACAACTGTTTATGACGTGTCACCCCATGATCTGATCAGCGCCGTAGCTCAGGATTTGAAGGCTGCAGGCAAGGTGCAGCCACCTGAGTGGGCTGCCTACGTGAAGACTGGGGTGAATAAGGAGATGCCACCCACAAACCCAGATTGGTGGTATGTGCGTTGCGCATCAGTGCTGCGCAGGGTGTACATAGATGGCCCTGTAGGCGTTTCGAGACTTAGAAGCTACTATGGTGGAAAGCACCGCAAGAACGTGGCCACAGCCTTCTTCACCAAGGGCAGCGGCTCCATTGCCAGGGAAGCCCTACAGCAGCTTGAGAAGGCAGGGTTCGTAAAGAAACTTAAGACTGGGCGGCAGCTAACCCCAGAGGGCCAGTCCTACATGGACAACATCGCCCACAGGATCAAGCCCAAGGCGGAAGTTCAGCCCGCATCTGAGCCTGAGGCTGCCGCAGAATCGTGAGGTAATGCGAAATGGCTGACGACGAGCTTGCAGACTTAAGAAGAAGAAAGCTTGAGCAGATCCAGAGACAGCAGATGGACTCCCAGATGTACGCTGCACAGCAAGAGCAGATGCAGGCAGAGCTGGAGGCCAAGAAAGCGGCTGTGATGAGGACCATACTTACTCCTGAGGCTAGGGAGAGATTGAGCAGCATACGCATGACCAAGCCGGAGTTCGTGGCCCAGATAGAGGGCCAGATTTTGATGCTGGCCCAAAGCGGACGACTTAGAAGCGCAATCACTGACGAGCAGCTCAAGGCAATACTCAAGCAAGCTCAGCCCAAGAAGAGAGATATCAAGATTAAGAGAGTCTAAGGCGCTGTTCTATGAAGGTGGCAGTTCTCTTCAGCGGCGGAAAAGATAGCGGATTATCTACAATCCTGCTTGAGCCGTTCTTTGAAGAGCTGGAGCTGGTGACTTTCAGCTTCGGGAGAGATGATGCCTGGAAGGCTGCGGCTGATGCTGCAGAGGCTCTAGGACATCCGCACAGGCTTGCCATCTTCGATGAAGGCGTCCTCGACCGCGCGATTGAGATCCTGAGGTCCACAGGCTATCCAAACGATGCCCTGGACTACATACATTCAGTCGCAGTCGAGACCATGGCAGGGGAATATAAGTTCGTCGCCGACGGCACAAGGAGAGACGATCGCTCGCCCAAGATGGACCCAAGCGCAGTTCGAAGCCTCGAAGACAGGAGGCACATCCAGTACCTGAGGCCCCTTGCGGGCCTGGGTGGAAAAGCCATAAAGCAGATGGCATCCAAATACCTGGAGTTCGAGGAAGAGCTCTCCTACAAGTACCCTGCTTCAGATTTCGAGGTGGGGCTGAGGCATGCCTTGAAAGAGAGGCATGGAGCAGAGGAAGTCGAAAGAATATTCCCAACCAACCACACCCACACCAGAGTTATTCGGAGGAAGAGAGTTGTCCAAGAAGTTGAAGGGCAAGAAGATCAGGCTTGCCAAGGCATTCAATCAGAATCGTAGGGTGCCAAGCTGGGTCATAATGAAGACCTTGAGAGGAGTAGTATCGCACCCCAAGAGGCGCCACTGGCGCAGAAGCACGCTCGAGTAGGTGCAGATAATGGCTGATACTGAGAGAATTTACACCATTCCACTAAGAGAAGCAAAGAGAGTGCCCAGGTGGAGAAGAACCAACAGGGCGATGGCTGAGGTAAAGGAATACCTCTCAACCAACATGAAGACTCCAGCAGAGAACGTGAAGATAGGAGAGAGCTTGAACGAGGTTCTCTGGGCCAGGGGCGGAGAGAAGCCACCGCTTAAAGTCAGGGTTCGGGCAGTCAAGTTCGAAGACGGCGGGGTTGAGGCAGAGTTTGCCGGTGAGCGATAAAAGGCTGAGGATTGCTGGATCGTCACTCCTGGGCGTCTTTGCCAGGTGCACTGAGGAGGTAGCACTCCTGCCCCTGGAGACGAGCGAGGAGGCACTGCAGCTAGTAGAGGAAGCGCTGGAAGTCAAGGCCACCAGAATGGTCCTGGGCGGGTCTTCTGTAATTGGGTCTCTGGCCTGCGGCAACTCCAAGGGTTTCGTAGTCGCCAACAACGTCAGCGACGATGCGCTTGAAGTGCTCAGAGAGCACGGGAGGGCGGCAAGGCTTCCTGCAAAGATCAACGCTGCAGGAAATATAATCCTCGCTAACGATAAGGCAGCTTTAGTTCACCCAGGCCTCTCCAAGAAGGCGCGCGAGGTCATTGCTGAGACCCTGGAGGTCGAGGTGATGAAGGGCACAGTGGGCGGCTTGAAGACTGTTGGGATGGCGGCTGTAGCCACCAACCAGGGCCTGCTTGTGCACCCCCGGACTTCAGAGGCAGAACTTAAAGTCCTGGAAGATCTATTTGGGCTGCCAGTGGACGTTGGAACTGTGAACTTCAGCTCTCCGCTGGTCGGGTCCGGCATTCTGGCAAACAGCAAGGGATACCTGGCTGGAGATGATACAACTGGCCCGGAGCTTGGAAGGATAGAGGAAGCTCTGGGTTTCTTGAGGTAGGGAAGAACATGAGCATGTACGAAGTTAAGGGAAGGTATAAGGCTGGAAAAATAGGCAACGTGTGGCAGTCCTTCTCAAAGATAATAGACAGCGATAACGAGAAGAAAGCTGTTGAGTGGGTTTATGCCCTCATGGGAAGCGAGCACGGCCTGAAGAGGAACCTCATCAAGATAGACGAGGTGTTGGTCAGTGAGCAGTAGGCCCTCTCCTGAGGAGGAGATTCAGAGGCTCGTTTCTGCTTATCAGCAGTATCAAGCTCAGGCAGAGGCCATAGTCAGGGAGGTCAGCCTGACGCAGGTGGCAATGGACGGCCTCGACAAGGCTTTGCGCGCGATTGAGGCGCTGGAGTCTGCAGAGGAGGGACAAGACATCCTGGTCCCCATAGGCTCTGGGTCATTCATACACGCCAAGCTCGCCTCCAAGGAGAAGGTCGTTTTAAACGTCGGCGCGGGCGTAAGCATCGAGAAGGGCACTGCAGAGTCCAAAGAGGCCTTAACTGCCAGGAGGACTGAAGTTGCAGGCGCTTCCAAGAAGCTCTCAGAGATGCTCGGAAAGATCGATCAGGAGATGCAGAAGATCCAGTCGGTCCTGCAGGCTTATGAGGATCAGATGAGCGCGCAGCCTGGCGCTGGCGAAGCAGATCAAGGTGGCCTGGCAGGCGGCTTTGGCGGCGCAGGCGACATAACCCCAGGCAGAGCAGGCTAAGGGCCAGGAGCGAGGGCATTGTTCAGCAAGTTCAAGGAGAAGCTCTCGGGGTTCAAGGAAGCTCTGGCCTCGAAGCTGCAGGAGAAGAGCGCCTCTCAGCCCGTGCCAGAAGCCCTTCCAGCTGAGGCAGAGGAGCCTGAAGAAGAGTTCGAGGCCCAGGAAGAAGCAGCTGTCGCGCCTGAAAAAAATAAAGAAAACAAAAATAACAAGGGCAAAGCCAAGTCAGAGTCAGGCAGGCTGCTCCCATTTGGCAAATCTTCGGGCAAGTCCAGGGAAAAGCAGGCAGCTTCAGCAGAGGTGGCGCCCGCCACATCCAGGGAAGATAAGGCCAAAAACGGCAAGCCCAATAACAAATCCAAATTCTCATTCCTGGACAAAGCAAAGTCTTTGGTATTCGATCAGGAGATTGTAATCGATGAGAAAGACCTCGAAGACCCCATGTGGGCTCTTGAGATGGCTTTGCTTGAGAGCGATGTGGCGCTTCCCGTAGCTGAAGAGATCGTCAAGAATGTCAAGGAAGAGCTTGTGGGCCAGAAGAAGAAGCTGACAGCAAACACAGGCGACGTGGCTGAAGAGGCCCTCAGGTCTGCGCTCCTTAAAATGCTCTCGAAGAACAGCTTTGACTTCGACGAATTCGTTGCCAAGGCAGAGAGGCCAGTCAAGATCTTGTTCGTGGGCGTCAACGGAACAGGCAAGACAACATCGATCGCCAAGGTGACGAAGTACCTGCAGGATCACGGCTACTCCGTAGTTTTAGCCGCAGGTGACACCTTCAGGGCTGGAGCCATAGAGCAGCTTGAGGTTCACGCTAATGCCCTGGGCGTAAAAATCGTCAAGCACAAGACGGGCGGAGACCCTGCAGCTGTGATCTTCGACGCCATCGAGTACGCCAAGTCGCACAACAAGGACGTTGTCCTGGCTGACACTGCAGGCAGGCTGCACACAAACATAAACCTCATGGACCAGATGAGGAAGATTGTGCGGGTCACAAAGCCCGACATGCTCATCTTCGTGGACGAGGCCATTGCAGGAAACGATGCAGTCGAGCGTGCACGCCTGTTTAACGAGTCTGTGGCCATAGACGGCACGATTCTCACCAAGACCGATGCAGATGCAAAGGGCGGGTCTGCGATCTCGATTGCCTACATCACAGGAAAGCCGGTGCTATTCCTGGGCGTGGGGCAGACGTATCCGGATATAGTTAAGTTCGAGCCAGAGTGGCTCGTGGACAGGCTGCTGGGCGGGGAAGAGGCGGCAGCCTGAAAAGGCATTTTTTGTTTTAATTCCACAACGTATTTGTTATCTTCAATATCCGAAAGGTGCATTGCACCCAAATGTGCAGAAGCAATATCCAGATGGTGGAAGGTGGACTCATTGAGCCAGATTACTGATAGGGATCTCGATGCTCTTGATGAAGAAGATGAATCAGAGTGCGCCGAAGAGATTCACGAATATGCAAAGCAGCACAAGGAGGAGTTCATATCTTTCGAAGAATACTGCATAAGGCGTGGAATCAGCCTTTAATCTGCTTTTCTATTGATGGAATTGGCAGATTATACTTCAAGCTGAGTTCGATCCAGTCCTCTATGACCATTCTCAGGTTCTTGCGACACTCCTCCATAGTCTTTCCAGAGGCCCACACGCCCTTGAGTCCAGGAACTTCCCCATAGTAGGGCTCTTCGTCATCGATGACCTCAAAAACTGCTTTGGACATGGCGGCGTTGATGTATTCGCAGAACATCGGGGATCTGTTGATACTTCAACTGATTTAAGGTAATGGCCTTTGCCAGGATCTGCCTTTCAACCACAATTGGCCAAAATATTGCTGTTATTGTCCATGATGGCATCTTTCGTCAAGAGTAGCCGGATTATCATGGCAATTTTCATTGGTATTGCTTTGCATTGTACACCACGAAGCTCACCCCCTTTTTCTCTACAAGATGGTCGTATTCAGAAGGCAGAAATGACATGGCCGGGCCGCTTCTGATGATCACTCTCTCCTCAGCTATGCGAAGCATATCTTCCACGAACCTCTTGATTCCTGAGCGAAAATCGCTCTTTCTGCAGAATGGCTTCATAGGCGGATTGAAGGTGACCACATATCGGAAGCTCTTTGGGGGATAGTCAAGCTGTGTGATATCCGCCTGGCAGGCAGATATGCCCTTTTCCCTGAGATAGCGGACGATCTTTGGAGAGTTGTCGTGTCCATAAACGTTATCGTAGATGCAGCCTAACGAGACAGGCCCGCAGGCTATATCGAGAATGCTGCCATCAAGATCAATGCCGATCTCTTCAATGTACTTCCTGAACCTCAATTCAGCTCTGCTGCAATGTGAACACAATGCCAAATCCAACACCTCAATCAAAGCAGAAAATGGAGAGAAGAGGTTGATTGAAGAGGAAGCCGACGGTCTGCTATTTCCCTCCATCTCTGTGCTCTGATATAGCCCACTATTGCCCATTAGGTGGCAATATTGCAATCCCTAAAGATAATTGGGCTGAACAAAATGGCCGAATTGCATTAGGATTTCCAGCGTGAACCTACACAGTCGCGCCGCCTTTAGAGATGCAATGCAAGCGGAAATGCGACTCAAATGATGATGATGCCCAAAGCCCTCAGCCGAAAAAGGTCAGATTGCTCCTTGCCAGACCTTCCATTGTCTGGAGCTACTCCATCGTCTGGAGCTAATTTCACATCCTTCTGATAAGCGACAGGGCCTTCTTCTGGGTGCTTTTTCCAGGCTGAGCATCCTTGAGGAGATCCTTGATGCAGGTCTTGCAGCAAGGAGGCTTTCCTTCCTCGCAGAAGGATGCGAAGTCATCGAGCCATTCAGGGTTATCGGGCGTGGACTTGATGAAGCTCACCAGATTTTTGATCTGCTCCACAGTCTTGGTGTTCAAGTCGTGCTCAATTATGCATGCATCCTCGTTTGCAATCTCTTCGGGCACGCCTATGAACGTGAGGAATGCCAGTATCGTGCTGTGCCTGTCCTTGATGACCCTGCCGATCTCTTCTCCCTTAGGAGTGAGATACACGCCCTCATACTTCCTGTAAACGAGATAGCCCTGATCGCTCAGCTTTTTCACCATCTCCACGACAGTGGGAGGCTTAATCCCAAGCTCTTTACAGATATCTCTGACCCTGACGTGCCCCTTCTCCTGGGATACTACGAAGATCGCTTCAAGGTAGTCCTCTGCCTTCCTGGACAGATTGCTTTTCATGCCTGACATAAAGATAAAAATTCTAAGCTAAAAAGTTTATTCCCAAGGCAATTCACCAGACCATTCCGCTTGTCAGTCTCCTCACCATTGGCAGCAAGGGCATGGCCACGATCAGGAGCAGTGTGGCCGGGTTTATATCAGCTAAAATGCTGAACTCTTCTGTCTCGCCGAGAACATACATCAATGCGTCAGCTCCCGTCATCAGCAGGTATAGCCCTCCTACCGCGGCAGAGAGCAGCAGCCCGGCCATGAGAAATGCCAGACCGTCATTTCTGCCTTCTATGAGGCTTCTTACCCCCATCAGGTAGGTTGCAGCTATCACCAGGAGAACTGCCACGCGGGGGAGATCCCCTGGAATCAGGAACTCTCCTCTGAAAAACCCCATCAGCGCCACTGCTGCATAGGCTGCTCCCAAAACCAGAGCATACGCCCCCAACGTCTTTCCAGTCCCAGCTGAAAAATCCGATATTTTAATCACCTCAAGACCATCCTCAAATACTCTCTAGCCCAAACTCGATGCGCTGCGCCTCCTCTCACGCTTCTCTTCATCAGCTTGCCACCATCAGCTCGCCTCAATTAGCTCATCCCCATCAGTCGCCCACACCCAATGATCAGGCCTGAAACGAGGAATGCAAGAGCCGTCTGGAAAGCCAGCGTAAAGGCCGGCCATCTGAGGGAGTTCGTCTCCCTGGCAATTGTGGCCAGTGTGGCAGCGCAGGGCACGTAGATCAGGACAAATGCCATAAAAGCCAATCCGGACAGAGGCGTGAAAAGGCCGTGGCTCACCAATGACTCGCCTAGAGTTCCCTCGCCTACGCCCAGGAGAATTCCGTAGGTCCCGACAACAACCTCCTTGGCCACAAGGCCGAAGAGAAGTGCCACAGCAGACATCCAGTCCCAGCCAAACGGCCTGAAGATCGGCTCCAGGGCGTGGCCCATCCAGGCTATGTACGACTCTCCCACCAGCTGGCCGCCGGCAGTTGCCTGCCAGGGATTCACTGATAGGAACCAGACGATGATAGCAGTGCCGAATATGATTGTGCCCGCCTTTCGGAGGAACGCTTTTCCCCGCATCCACATATGCAGGACGGCGCTCCTGGCGTCAGGCAGGGCGTAGGTCGGCAGCTCCAGCACGAAGGGCGATTGCTCGCCTTTGAAGAGAGTCCTTCGTAACATCTGGGCCACCAGCACTGCCAGGACGATTCCAAGCGCGTAGATGAAGAATATCGCAGTGCCTGCCTGTGCTGAGCTGAAGACTGCTCCAGCTATCAGCACATAAACCGGCAGCCTTGCGCTGCAGCTTATGAGGGGGCTGACAAGGATGGTGATCATCCTGTCCTTCTCGCTGTCCATGCTCCTCGCAGCCATTATGGCAGGGACATTGCAGCCAAAGCCGATCATCAGGGGTATGAAGGACCGACCGTGCAGCCCTAAACGGTACATGAAGCGGTCCATAACGAATGCCGCTCTGGCCATGTAGCCGCTGTCCTCCAGGATGGACAGTGCCAGGAAGAGGCCGAAGATGGGCGGCACGAAGACCAGGACTGAGCCAAGGCCGCCGAAGATGCCAGTGGAGACGAATGAGGCCAGATAGGGATCGGATATGCTCTGCCCCACCACAAGGCCCAGCGATTCGAAGAGCTTCTCTATCAGGACCACGAACGGCTCTGAGACTGCGAAGGCGAACTGGAACATGACCCACAGCACCGTCAGAAATATCGGTATGCCGAGATGCTTGTGCAGAAACACGCGGTCGAGCATATCGGTATAGGTGCGCACCGGCTCTGCCTCTCTTTTAACTGCCAAATCCACAATCTCTGCGATCTTCTCGTACCTTTTCTGGGCCATAATAGCGCTCAAATCATCTGAAAACTCACTCACGGCAGATCACTTCCTGAATCTTCGCCATCTGAGGCTCGGAGAGACATGCCTTTGTCATCTCCAAAATTCTCTCATCTCTCTCGATCAGTTTTATGGCCAGCCATCTGCGAGGATACTTCTTCGAGAGGTCGGGCATTTCGCAGATGACGGATTCGATTAACCTTATGCTCGCCTCCACGTCGTCTCCGTAATCAAGCGCTAGCTTTGGCTTTTTCTTGCTTTTCGCAGCGCTGATGACAGCATCCTTAAGCGCCTCCAGGCCCTCGCCAGTGGTGGCAACAGTGGTTACTATCGGAACGCCCAAAAGCCCAGAGAGCCTGTCCAAATCGATATCCAACGCCCTGGACTTCACCATATCCCATCTGTTCAGGGCTATAACGAGGTTGGCGTCTATCTCCAGCAGGAGGAAGGTAAGGTAGAGGTTCCTCTCCAGACAGGTGCCGTCCACGATGTCCACGACAACGTCCGGCTTCTCCTCAACGATGAAGTCTCTGGCCACCAGCTCGTCCAGAGCCTTGGCGCTGAGGCTGTAGGTTCCCGGCAAGTCTACTACCTCAACCGTCTGCCCCTTGTGAACGAACCTTCCTGCCTTCTTCTCAACAGTCACTCCAGGGAAGTTGCCAACTCTCTGGGAGAGCCCTGTAAGACGGTTGAAGATCTCTGTCTTGCCGACGTTGGGGTTGCCAATCAGGGCTGCTGTGATTTTTTCTCCAGATCCCTCAGTTCCTGCACCCTTAGTTCCTGAGGTCATAGATCCTCGACATCGTTGACCATTATTTGCATAGCCATGCCCCTGCCAAGAGCAATCCTCGCGTTCTTCACCCGTACAAGCACCGACCCTGGGGGGGATGATTTCAGCACAGTGACCCTGGCAAAAGGAGTGAATCCCATCTCTGCCAGGTGTCCGGCCATGCTCTTCTCGCCCAGGATGTCGAGCACAGTTGCCTTGGCACCCTCAGGAAGAAAGGCCAGAGGAAGCCTGTTTCCGGAAATCGATCCGCAGCTGTTCAACGGGCATCCACCTCCAGGACTACCTGTTCTGCTTCCTTTTTTCTCAGAGCCAGGCTGTAGCCCCTGAGCAGGATCTCCATTGGATCTCCAGAAGGAGCAAGCCTTATCACCTTCAGATCTGCGCCTTTTACGAGCCCCATCTCCATCAGCCTGCAGCGCAGGGAGCCGCAAGAAGACACGGATATGATCCTCCCCTCCTCGCCGGGCTTCAGCTCGTCCAGATGTTTCGTCATTGACATTTTGAGAATTCCACCAACATATGCTCGTTTGACCATTCTATCCGTCATTGTGCTAAGATAGATGCTGCTGATGTCGTTAGGTTCGTAAATCAGTGACCCAAATGCAATTAGGCAGAAGAAGGAGGTCCGAACTTAGTTAGGCAAAGTTACAAATACCCCGAACATGCGGTCTCTTGCTGCGTTTACAGAAAGGGCGAAGGTCTCCACATAAATTCCTCGACCAGCTAGATTCCTCCATCAGCATTTGTTCCGGACTGGCGATAGGTGAGGTGAGCCCTGGCCTGGCAGATTGACCAGGGCGGTCTTATCAACAGCCGATTGCAGCTGTCTTTTCACGGCCATCAAAGCTGAATAATGGAGGGAACAATTGGAATGAGGAGGATCACCAATGGCCATCTGTTCCCTTCACCACCAGTCTCTGATATAGCCCTATGTGTAATTAGGCAGCAATATCACAATCCCTAAGGATAATAGGTTTGAATGAGATGTTCGAACGAGATGTTCGAATGAGATAGTTGGGCTGTACTGCTACGCAGCTCATAAGCTTGGACATTAAGGCCTGAACGCTACAGATTACATCAAATCTTCCCTAAACAGTTCGCCTGGCCTCCACCTCCAGCACTCCCATCCCCGCATATGCCAGCCCGTCCCTGATCGGTTTTTGCTCCAGATACCTGTCAGCCATCTCGCTTATGAACTCCTGTCTCAGCTCCTCAGGGATGCGCTCTGTAAGCGAGAGCCATGTGGTGCGGATGAATCCCTCAAGGCCGGCCTTCCCTGGAAAGATCATGTCTCTTGCGCTCACACCAACCTTGATCTCTTCGAGGCCCGCCTCCTTTAGCCATGCGTGATACTCTTCGGTGCCGTAAACGCCGTGTGGGTTTGAGTAACCCTGGAAATATTTCGACCACTTATCGCCCCTGATCACCTCTCTTGCGAGGGCGAAGATGTCATCCTCAGCGCCTCTGCCGCCGCATTGGATAACCATTATTCCTCCGGGCTTTAGGCTGCGTTTTATGCCTCTCAGCACCGAGAGGTGGTCTTTGACCCAGTGGAGGCAGGCGAATGAGACCACCAGGTCGAACTCCTGGTCGTAGCTCAGGCTCAGGGCGTCTGCCAGCTCGAACCTCAGGTTGGGATACTTGGATGAAGGAAACTTATTCCTGGCAAAGTCGATCATCTCCGAAGAGCTGTCTATTCCCAGGACTGAGCCATTTGGGATGCGGGCTGAAATCCTCGCTGTGACCTTGCCGTCTCCACAGCCGATGTCCAGAATATGCTCATCTCCAATGAGTTCTAGAGTCGAGATGACGGCATCTGCCGCTCTCTCCTGGGGAGAAGAGTTCTTTTCGTAATCGCAGGGGTTCCACTGGTACATGACCTCTGAAAAGCTGGATGGAAGATATATAAGTGATGGATCATAAGTGATGGATCTGATGGCGAAAACGGTGAGCTTGGCTAAAAAAGGTACAGCATGAGGTGAGGCAGAGTTGAGGCCTACTGCCTCTAAGCTGCAGCATACCGGCTAGAGGTACCTCACCTTCCTCTCAGGGCTGGTAAGCCAGGAATGCAGGTCAGATAGCACCCTCTCATCGATTGGCCCCAGCGGCTGAATCCAGTTCTTCGAAGGGTAGAATGTGTGCCCAAGCCCAGGATAGATTATCAGAGTGTGATCAGGATGGCTGGCCTCCATCAGCTTCTGCTCAAGCATCAGGGCCTGCGCTGCTGGAACCTGTGTATCATTTTCTCCCTGCAGGATCAGGATGCTGGCAGAGACGTTGCCAATGATGTCAGTGGTGTTTTCCAGGGCGAAGTAAGACTGCAGCCATTTGTATCCGGGCGCCTGCGAGTTGTTTATTGCGAACTCGGACTGCTCGTGTATCAGGGGCATCAGGTCGTCCTCGATGCTGATGTTGCCAGTCTTGTTCTCGCTGATGATAGAGTGCCACTGGTACTGGCCTGTGGTGTTCTCAATTAGCCCTGCTGCCTGGAGTGGAGCGATGGACTCGCCCGGAATGCCTTTAGTCGCTTCGACTTCTCTTATCGACAGGAATCCGTCGCGATTGGCGTCCATGATCTGCTCTGCATAGAGCCTTGGCCTGACCTCAAGCTGGAAGTAAAGTATATCCCGCAGGTTCTCAGCCGGGGTTGAGATGAGCACCAGCTTCTTCACTTCTTTGCTATCAAGGGCAACCCTGGGAGCGACTATGGAGCCTTCGCTGTGTCCAAGCACTGTTATGTCGCTCTTGTTTACCTCAGGCTGAGCTTCAAGCGCCAGTAGGGCCTTCTGTGCATCGCTCTTGTATGTCTGGTAGGTGGTGTCGTTTATGACGCTCATATTCAGAATAGTATCGTTCAATCCAACGCCCCGCTTATTGAACCTGAGCACTACAAAGCCCCTGGACGACAGGTACTTCGCAATCTGCAAGAACGGCCTGGAGGGCTCATCTGACCCGCTCAACATCGGAGGGATGTACTCGTTCATGTCCATTGTGCCGCTTCCCTGTACCAGGAGGACGCCTGGGAAGGGGCCGTCTCCAACGATTGGGAGAGTCAGCTGGGCATCGGTTGTGAGGCCATCTCCCAGGTCTAGAGTCAGGTTGCGATATGATATGACCTGCTCCAAATCCTGGGCTGTGCAGGCGGGAAGAGCTAAAGAAACCAGAAGGCAGACCCATAAGATCTTCGAGAATAAGATCTTCGAGATCTGCAGCCTATGCAGATTAGCTCCGGCAACGCCCTTAAGAAAAATTGCATCACTAATCATACAAACTGGTTGCTTTCAAAGCTTTTAAGCCTTGGGATGCGCGAATTTCGGACTCGATGATGTGTTTTAGCGCTAAGACGATGATCTTTTAAGGCAGCGCCTCCTAGCTGCAGCTGTTTCGAGCAGAAACGAGATGTGATGAAAATGAGATACCAAGTCCTTGCAATACTCGCATCCATAGCTGCTCTGCTATCTGTGGCAGCAGCAGCACCGATTCAGGAGCACTTAGACGCTGCAGTAGGCGACATACAGACCAAGGCGGCAGAACACATCATACAGGGCAACCTGACCAAGGAGAGCATAAGCCAAGAGGTGAATGTAACCAAGGACCAGCTTGTGAAGCAGGCTACAGATCACATCAACGAAAGCATCAACATGACATCGGAGCAGGTTGGGCAGAAGGCAAAGGAAGAGCTGAACAGCCAGGTAAACCAGGCGGTCAAACAGCCCGGATTCGAGTACGCCTTTGCCCTGGCAGGCCTCCTGGGAGCTGCCCTCATTCTGAGCAGAAGGCACTAGCCCGCTATAAGTCTTGAAAACAGGAGAATATAGCCAGGAAATATGGCCTGGAAATATAGCCTGGAAATAAAGAACGAGAGATGAAAGTGGAAGAGTGGATGGCAGATAACGGGTCAGCAGACAAGAACAAGAGAAAGTCGAGAGTCGCCCTCCTCTCAGTGACGTCGAATGCCACTTTAGTGCTGCTCAAGCTAGCGGTTGGCATCTGGATAGGCTCTGTCTCTGTGATATCTGAGGCCATCCACTCAGGCGTGGACCTACTGGCAGCGGTGATTGCCTTTTTTGCTGTCAGAACCTCAGGCAAGCCTGCAGATGTCGAGCATCCATTCGGCCACGGCAAAGTCGAGAATATATCTGGCACAGTTGAGGCGCTGCTCATATTCATAGCTGCAGGCTGGATCGTCTTCGAGGCCTGGAAGAAGCTCAAAAATCCAGAGCCTCTGGAGGAAGCGGGCTTAGGAGTTGCAGTGATGATGATCTCCTCTGCCGCCAATATATTTGTATCCAGAGAGCTTATGAAGGTCGGGAAAGAGACAGACTCAGTGGCCCTGCAGGCTGATGGATGGCATTTGAGGACGGATGTCTACACCTCTGCAGGAGTCATGACCGGCCTCGCCATAATTTGGATTGGAAAGCAGATTCTGCCAGGCATAGACCTGTATTGGGTAGATCCCATTGCCGCAATTGCAGTGGCCCTGCTCATCGTCAAAGCCGCATATCAGCTGACAGTTGAGTCTGCCCGCGATTTGCTGGACGTTAGCCTTCCCAAAGAGGAAGAGGAGAGCATCAGGAATCACATAGCCAGCTTTGCTCCGGAGGTCCGAGGATTTCACAGGCTGCGCACCAGGAAGTCCGGATCTCAGAGGTTTGTCGAGTTCCATATGAAAGTGGATCCAGCGATGTCCATTGAAGAATCGCATGGCATCGCCGAGAAGGTGTCCATCTCTATCAAGCAGCAGTATCCAGACACTGCGATCAACATCCACATAGAGCCCTGCAACTGCGATTATTCAACTGAAGGCAACTGCAACTGCTTCCTGAGCACTGAAGAGAAAGAATCTATAAGAGAGAGAAAATCCTCGTATCATAGATAGAAAGCGCCGATGAAATTTGCGCATCATACGCGAAACCATGAATCATCAAGTATTTTTTATTCTTGGATTATAGATTAGATCCCACATTCCGCACATTCACTTCTAGAATCTGCATTTTTGCAGCTATCGATTTTATTCCGCATTAAAATATATTCGTTGCAAAATAACGGGCATTTTTAATTGTAACACAGGATCTGTATGCGAGAAATTAATCAATTTTGAACCCAAAGAATGAGCATCCGTTGAATCCTGGGTTACGGTATTGGAAAACAGCTGTTCAGGATTGGCTCTGAAATAATATGGCGATAAAAAAGGTTTAATGAGGCAGCAGAACTGTTGCTGCCTGCATTGCCCAATCTACGAAGGGCTGTGGGAATATTCCTATGTAGAACACGCCGATCAGGGTCAGGATCAGAGCGAGCGCATAGCCCTTTGGCTCTGAGATCTTTGGCCCTGCCGGCTCCTTGAGGTACATGTAGCTGACGATCCTCAGGTAATAGTACAGCGAGAGAGCGCTGTTGAGGATTGCCAGGAAGACAAGCCATCCAAGGCCTGCGTTCCACACTGCTGCAAAGAGCCAGAACTTGCCCACGAACCCTGCAGTCGGAGGAATCCCTGCTAAAGCGAGCATGAAGACCAGCATGCAGAAGGCTGTAATTGGGGCCCTCCTTGCGAGTCCTGCGTAGTTCGAGATGTCGTCTACGTTCTCGCTGTTCCTGCCGACCATGTCAGCAACCTGGGCTGTGCCTATGAAAGACCCTGTCTTCATCAGGGCGTGGCCTAAGATCAGGAGTAGACCGCCTGCAATTCCCGCCTGAGCAACGTAGTTGCTGTCTGGAAGGGTTGCTGCGACTCCGACTACTGCAAAGGCCATCGACATATACCCAGCCTGAGCTACTGATGAGTAGGCGAGGATTCTTCTCACATTGTTCTGCCAGATGGCGAGGACATTTCCAAGGGTCATGGTCACAGCTGCAAGTATTGCGAACGCCATGTACCACTCAAGCCTCATGGCCAGGAGTGCCACGAACAGCACCCTGAACGCTGCTGCGAAGCCCATCTTCTTGGAGCCTGCTGCAAGCATTGCAGAGACCAGGCTTGGGGCGCCCTCGTAGGTATCTGGTGCCCACATATGGAATGGGACAAGTGCCATCTTGAAGCCGAACCCTGCGATCACCATTATCAGTGCGAGCAGAGTTGCAGGCCCCATGTTGGCGAGAGACGCCTGCGCGATGCCTGCTATCTGGGTCGTTCCTGTTAGTCCGTATAACAGGGAGAACCCGAAGAGCATCATGGCCGAGGAGACAGATCCGAAGATGAAGTACTTCATCGCTGCCTCCAGGTTCTTCTTGGTCTTGTCAAATGCGGCTAAGGCGTAGGTGGAGAGACTTGCCAGCTCGAATCCAACGAAGAGGGTGACCAGGTCAACGGCGCTTGCCACGACCATCATGCCGACTGTCGCTGTGAGGATCAAAGCGTAGTACTCGTCAGACCACTTGTTGTCCTTGTACCTGGACTGAGAGGCTATTACCACCAGGAGCGAGACTACCAGGAAGGTCGCCTTGAAGAACTGGGAGACCCCGTCGACCTGCATCGTGTCGAAGAAGAACACAGCTGGCTTCGGAATCAGCGCAGTTCCTGAGACCATGGCCAGAGCTGCAACCAGCCCTGCAAGGCTCAGGTATCCCATGAGT
Source organism: uncultured Methanotrichaceae archaeon (assembly GCA_964639235.1). Lineage (GTDB taxonomy): Archaea > Halobacteriota > Methanosarcinia > Methanotrichales > Methanotrichaceae > CAZXDN01. The sequence continues at coordinate 31,600 of CAZXDN010000003.1, forward strand.
CCCTTGCTCTTTGTGAACAAGCCCAGCAAGATGATCAGGAGGGCAACTCCTGTCAGCAGTGCCTCTGGAAATAGAGGCGCATAGTGTGCTATGTCTACCACTTCAGATCACCCCCATCTGGGCAAGGGTCATAACCGGCTCCATGACCTGCTGAGCTGCCACGCCCATGATATCAGTCATCAGGCTGGGCCTGATTCCGAATAAGAGGGCGAGGAGCACTATCATGCTCATGGAGAAGATCTCATACGAGTGGGCATCGTGCACGTCCAGATATTTCTTCAGTATAGGACCGAAGAGCACCTTTTGCGTTGCCCACAGGTGATATGCTGCAGTCAAGGCGACGCTTAAGAAGACCACAATCATGGTGTAGGTGGGAAGGCTGGCGTATGATCCGCTCAGGACCATGAACTCAGCCACGAACCCGCTCATTCCCGGAAGTCCGAGAGATGCCATGAATGCTGCAAGCATCAGTACTGCGAACTTGGGCATCCTGTCAGCGAGACCGCCAAGCTCAGCTATTACCCTGGTGCCCACAGTGTGCTGGATAGTGCCTGCGGACATGAACAGGGCGCACGTGATGATTCCGTGCGAGAACTGCTGGAACATCGCTCCCTGGATCGAGAGCCATGTGAAGGCGACGGCTCCGAGGGTGACGAATCCCATGTGGCTGATGGAAGAGTAAGCCACGAGCTTCTTGAGGTCCTTTTGTGCCAGAGCGAGGAACGCTCCGTATACAATGCTTATGACCGCGATTATGGCGATCAGAGTCACGAAGAACTTGTCCACGTTTGGCAGTATTGGGAGAATCACCCTGAATATGCCGTATCCGCCCATCTTAAGCAGGAGCGCTGCCAGGACCACAGATCCTGCTGTTGGCGCCTCGACGTGGGCATCCGGAAGCCAGGTGTGGAACGGGAATGCAGGCATCTTGACCAGGAATCCGAGAAGCAGGCCTGCGAAGATTATGTTCAGGAGACCTGTCGGGAAGATGGTCTTGTCTGCTGTTGCCTGGAGCAGAGTGAGCATGTCGAATGTCCTGGACCCATCTGGCATCCTGTAAGTGAAGTACAGGGCGAAGATGGCGAGGAGCATGACAAGGCTTGCCACGTGGGTGTAGATGAAGAACTTGATGGCCGCATAGTCCTTTCTCGGCCCTCCCCAGATCCCTATCAGGAAGAACATGGGTATGAGCACTATCTCCCAGAAGATGTAGAACAGGAAGAAGTCCAGCGCTGTGAAGACTCCGAGAACTCCTACCTCGTTCAAGAGCAGGAGCGCGAAGAACTGGTTTGGCTTCTTGTCCTCGCCCCAGGAGTATATTATCACCAGGACCGAGACTATGGTCGAGAGTAAGACCAGGGGAAAGCCTATCGAGTCCACGCCTACAGTGTATTTCACGCCAATTGAGGGAACCCAGTTGTAGCTCTCAACGAACTGCATCAGCCTGGAGGTCTTGTCGAACTCCATGTACATCTGAATCGAGAGTATCAGAGGTATGATAGATGCGATCAGGGCTACTATCCTTGCCTGGGCTCTTGACCTCGTGAAGAATGTGATCGCAGCTCCAATTAAAGGAATTGCAATCATCAACGACAGTGCGTTCGAGATCATATCGCACCCACCTCCATCGCCAGCTTAATCACTACCACTAGAACCACTACTCCGAGAACTACGGCTGTTATGTAGTTCTGGACGACGCCTGTCTGAACTTTCCTTAAGTTTCCGCCAAAGGCGACTATTACTTCGCTAATCTTGTTCAGTATTCCATCCACGACTTTTATGTCGAACATGTTTGCCAGGACTGCAGTTCCGTAGACCAGTGTCTCTGCAAACCAGGCAGTGAAGACCTCATGCTGGTAGTAGCCCTTCAGGAGCATTCTCCTTATGGGGTCCCGTTCACCCGTGACCCTGCTTGGGTCAAGCTTCGGCAGGTAGGGATTCTTCCAGTAGAAGAGCGCCGCCAGAAGTATTCCGCCCAATGCTATGATGTAAGGCAGAATCTGTACATACCAGGGCTCTCCGTGCTCCTCTTCAGCAGCTGCGTGTTCGCCCTCTTCAGCAGCTCCAGCCTCCTCGTGGATGTGTCCGCCTATAACTCCAAGCTCCTCGAAGTTCACATCGTAGTGCTCGAAGTTGGTGTCAAGGTAGCTGTAGAAGCCGCTCTGGGCAGTAATTCCGAATCCGAGAGCGAATATGGCTAGTAGCACCAACGGGCCGAGCATTATCCAGGGAGACTCGTGCTTGTGGTAGTCAGACCTAGGCTCTCCAGTGAAGGTCACGAACCAGAGCCTGAATGTGTATATGGCTGTGAGTGTTGCCGCCAGTATCAGGAACAAGTAGGGCAATAAGCTGGCCTCTATTCCGTACTCGTAGGCTATGACTATGATCTCATCCTTGGAGAAGAACCCTGATGTCAAGGGGAATCCTGCCAGGGAGAGAGACCCTGCGAGCATTGTGTAGGCGGTCCACTTCATGTACTTGCCAACGCCCCCCATCTCGCGCATGTCGTTTGTCCCAACAGCGTGGATGACCGAGCCTGAGCAGAGGAAGAGAAGCGCCTTGAAGAAAGAGTGGCTGATCAGGTGGAATATCGCAACTCCAACTGCGAATGCTCCCACAACGGCTCCGACGCCCAGACCACACATCATGAAGCCAAGCTGGCTCACTGTGGAGAAGGCGAGGACTCTCTTGATATCGAAGGCTGTGAGGCCCATTGTTGCTGCGAAGAGCGCTGTGAACCCGCCTACCAGTGCAACGACCGTCAAAGCGTTAGGCGCTGCGTAGAAGAGCGGGAACATTCTGGCAACAAGATAAACGCCTGCTGTAACCATCGTGGCTGCGTGGATCATGGCAGAGACCGTTGTTGGGCCCTCCATTGCATCCGGGAGCCAGACGTGCAGCGGGAACTGACCTGACTTGCCTACTGCGCCACCGAGCAGGCAGAGCGCTATAAGCGTCAGCTGCCCTGGGGGTATCTGAGCCAGGTGTGCGTATATCACTGGGAACTGGAGCAGGTACTCGCCCGGTGCCAGGTTCAGGTTCAGGCTTGCCATGTTGTTGTAGAGAAGCACAATTCCTGCCAGGAAGAGGACATCTCCAACCCTGGTGGTCAGGAATGCTTTCTTGGCAGCAGCTGCAGCCGAGGGCTTCCTGTACCAGAATCCTATGAGCAGGTATGAGCACAGTCCCACAAGCTCCCAGAATATGAAGAGCTGGAGCAGGTTATCCGCGTAGATCAGGCCGAGCATTGATGCGGTGAAGAGCGCAGCCTCAGCGAAGTACCTCGCAGCTCCTGGGTCTCCTTTCATGTATCCATTGGCGTATGTGTGAATCAAGGTGACCACGAGCGTGACCATCAATAGCATCACAAGCGCCAGTGGATCTATCAGTATGCCTATGTTGAAGTTGGCGAACCACGGAATTGATTGGTGAATGATCTTGTCTGGATAGATCTCTGTGGCTATGCCCAGAGATACTATCAAGGCTCCGAAGGTGGCAAGGGCTGTCACAAACCCTCCGCCGACAGGCAGACGCCAGCCTATGAAGAGGCACAGTATGAATGCCAGAACAGGCAGCGCCACGATCAGAAATGCATAATCGGAGTACAAACGTCACCACCTCATTGCGCGTATGTTGTCGAGGTCTATGGTTCCGTACAGCCTGTACAGCGAGATCAGAATGGCAAAGCCAATGCCAGCCTCCGCAGCGGCAAGCGCAATGGAGAACAGGGCGAAGACCTGGCCGTTCACGTTGGGCTGGTTTGCTGAGAAGGCAACCAGGTTAACGTTGGCGCTGTTAAGCAGGAGCTCAATGCATATCATCAGCTTGATACCGTTCCTCTGGGTCACGAGACCATAGAGGCCAACGGTGAACATAACCGATGATAGCAGCAAGTAAAGCTCTACTGGGATCATAAATCCATCTCCCTCCTCGTCATCTCTCTCTTTACCTCCTCAGACGGTGTCCTTCCTGGCGACATATATCGCACCTATCAGGGCAGCCGTCAATACCAGAGCCAGCACCTCGAAGGAGAACACGTAGATCGTGAAGATCTCAGTTCCTATGTCTCCTATGCCGCTTTCAGGAACTCTGAGTCCTTCTCTGGGCACGAACTGGGACGGCTCTTTCTGGCCCTGTTCCCATGGCGTTATGGATAGGGATGCGAACAGCACAGCCAGGAAGGCCAGTATCAATATTAGCGTCTTATATTTCACCATGAGACTCCTCCATGATAGTCTTCCTGGTGAGCATTACAGCGAAGAGCAACAGAACGCCCACAGCTCCGATGTAGACCAGCACCTGGGCGACTCCGAGAAATGGCGCGTTCATGAATATGTAAAGCGCTGCCACTCCAGCGAAAGTTCCGAGCAGGTAAAGGGCGCTGTGTACTATGTTGCTGGAGGCCACTGCCAAAACCGCCAAAAGGGCAATGATGGCTGCAATGGCTAGGAATGCCAGAAGCTCTATGAAGAACCTGACATCGTACTGCAATGCCTTCTCCAGAATTGTGGCCGACCAGGGAGAGAGGAATATGATCAGTGCTAAACCGCCGAAGATCACTCCCAGGCCGATTAAAATTACCAGCAGATCGAAGATAGATCGAATTACGTTTACGCTCTTCTCTGCCATTAGCTCGAGCCTCCTTCAGCCTTCTTCTTGGCGGGCTTCTCTTTGCCCTCTGCTGCAGCAGGCTTTGATTCTGCTGCCTTGGCTGCAGCTGCCTTCTTCTTCTTTTCAGCAGCAAGCCTCTTGGCCTCAGCCTCCAGGTCTGCTACCTCTTTGGCTGTGAACTTCTTGACAGCTAACTCTTCAGGCCCGCGCACTATGTCTTCTCTCTCCCAGCCTGCCATTGTGACCTTCTTTCCCATCTTGAGGCACTCGACTGGGCACTCGTCCTGACACAGCCCGCAGAAGAGGCACCTTCCGTAGTCTATCTTGGGGAACTGGAGCTTCTTGTTCTTGAGAGGGTTGCCGAACTTGAATGGCACCATCTCTATGCAGCTGTTGGGGCAGACTCTGGCGCAGGTTCCACACCCTATGCATGTGGTGGCGTCCAGCTCGTGAATGCCGCGTTCAGCTGCAGGCAGCTCAATCATCACCTCTGGATAGAGCCTGGTGAACTCCGTCCCGCTTGAGGCGATCTTCAATGGCCAGGCGAAGTTCTTCAACATCTTTCTCTTCAACATCTCTTTTGCCACCTCACGCGAAGTAAGATCCAACTAACACAGCCCATCCCAGGTTGACAATGGAGAGCGGAAGCATCCACTTCCATCCCAGATCAGTGACCTGATCGATCCTGAACCTGAGGAGAGCCGCTCTCGTCCAGACCAAGAACCACATCACGATTACTACCTTCATGAAGAGCCAGATCAGTGGCGAGACTATGCTGATAATTGGTATTGGGATAATGGGCCCCTGCCAGCCGCCGAGGAACATCAGCACGAGGAGAATCGATCCCAGGACCATGTTGTTGTACTCCTGGAAGTAGAGCAGGCCCCACCTGATTCCGCCGTACTCTGTGTTGTAGCCTGAAATGAGCTCCTCTTCAGCCTCGCTCTGGTCGAATGGGATTCTGCCGAGATCCGTGATCAGGGCTATGACGAAGATTACGAACCCCAGAGGCTGGGCGAACGCATACCAGAGAGACTGGCTCTGGACTATCTCCACAAGGTTGAGGCTGTGTGCCATTATGGCTACAGATATGACGCACACTCCCATTGGGACCTCGTAGGCGATCATCCTGGCTATGCCCCTGAACGCTCCCATGAGGGAGTACTTGTTGTTGGAGCTAAAGCCTGCCATGAAGACGCCAATGGTCATTATGGAGAGCGCAGCCTCGACGTACAGGGCGCTGATGTCCATGTTGGCTACGACCAATGGGTAGTCCTTTCCATCTATGTGAAGGGCGCCAAACGGAATGGCTGCAGCGACCAGCATTGTGGCGGCCGATGCCACTATCGGGGCCCAGACGTAGACTCCCTTGTCAGCGTTGTATGGGATGCTGTCTTCTTTTGTGAAGAGCTTGATTGCATCTGCTCCCAGCTGGAGTATTCCCCACCTGCCGCCGACGCGGTTTGGACCGAACCTGCCGCAGAAGTCTCCAAGAAGCTTCCTCTCAGCCCAGATCACGAGCATTGCTCCGACGTTTACCACTCCAGCGATTACGGCAGCGCCGATTACGCCTATGATCAGAGCAAAGATCGCTGGCTCCTGGGAGGCAAACGAACTTATGGTTTCAATTATTCCAACCATTTCCTTCTCCCTCCTACCTGTCGGCCTCAGCCGGACAGCCGTCCATGCTGCCAGCGATGGCTACCACATCGGCCACATAGACCCCTTCGAGGAGCGGTGGTAGTGTCTGTAGTGTAGCGTAGACTGGGCCTCTGACCTTCACGCGATATGGCTTGTCTCCGCCATCGCTGACGACATACATGCCCATCTCTCCGCGCGGGTCTTCCACCCTGTAGTAAGCCTCGCCTGCCGGGATCTTCTTTGGAATCTTGGCCTCTGGCCTGATCGGGCCTTCAGGTATCCTATCCAGGCACTGCTCTATGATGTGGCAGCTCTCTAAAATCTCTTTTAACCTGACGTCGATCCTGTCTGCGCAGTCTCCGTTCTTCCCTGTTATCACCTTGAAGTCCAGGTCTGGATAGAGCAGTATGGGATCCTCTCTCCTCATGTCGTAATCTACGCCTGAGGCTCTCAGCGGTGGGCCTGAAATGCCTACGCGCTTGGCGGTATCTGCAGGAAGGGTGCCGACGCCCGCCATTCTCTTGTAATAGATTGGGTCCTGGGCAAAGAGTTCCATATACTCCTTCGTCCTTGCCTCGATGTACTTCAGTGTGGTTCTGCACTTCTCTGCAAACCCCTCTGGAAGGTCGTTTCTGACTCCTCCGAAGCGGACGAATGTGTGGGTGAGCCTTGCGCCTGTCACGCTCTCTATCAGAGATATGATGTGCTCCCTGTCTATGATCATCAGATTGTAGGGTGCGTATCCAACTCCTGCAATCAGGGTCAGGAACTCGCCTGTACCTATCAGGTGGCTCTGAATCCTGGAGAGCTCTTCTATTATGACTCGAATGTACTGCGCCCTCTCTGGGATTTCTAGGCCCAGGATCTTTTCAATGGCTCCGCAGTAGCACTCGTTGTTGGAAAGAGAAGCGACGTAGCACATCCTGTCTGTGTAGACCAGTCCCTGGAGCCAGGTCCTGTTCTCCATTATCTTTTCTATGCCCTTATGGATATAGCCCATGTCGAGGAATGCCTTTCTGACCCTCTCGCCTTCCACGAGGACGTCGAGAAGGAACGGTCCTGGAAGAGCTGCGTGCTGGGGGCCTATGTGCATTATCATCTCAGAGTCGGAATGAAGCTCTGCTTCCTCTCTTTCTCTGAACTTGGGATACTGGGGCCTCTCCTTGGGCACAGTGCCTGCCTCGATCTCTGCAGGCGTTGGAGCGATGGAGTACTCAGCATAGCCGTCAGCTGTGGTCTTCTCCACTATCCTCTGGCCTGTGGTGGTGTCTGGATAGCCCTTGAAGTCCTTTCTCCAGGGCCAGGAACCGACCAGCTCGTCCGGAAGCAGCAATGGGTACAGTCCAGGATGGCCTTCGAAATTGATCCCGTACATCTCCCAGGCCTCGCGCTCGTACCAGTTGGCGTTCCAGAAGAGCCCGGCCACGGATTTGACCGAGGGGTTCTCTCTTGGAGTCCTGACTTTGAGCATAGCCACAACTTTATGGGCGCCGTGGCTGGCCATGATCTCCACTACTTCCATCTCATTTTTGGCAATCCAATCCAAGCCTGCTGCGCCGGAGTAGTGGTCGAAGCTCAGCTTATTTTTCAGGTGTTTGCATACGTCTACGATCTTCTTGGGATCGATTGTGGCCCAAAGCCTGCTGTCCGACTCCACCCTGGACTCCAGAACTGCTCCAGGGAAAGCAGACTGCACCTGGCTTAAGACCTCACTTGCCGTAGTCAAGGAAAAATTCCTCCTTTAGTAGCCTCGCTTGTCTTTGCGCTGCTTGATCTTCTCCTGAAGGTTCATCAGTCCCTCTATGAACTGCTCAGGCCTGGGCGGGCATCCAGGTATGAAGACGTCTATTGGGAAGAAGTCGGCCGTGTTCTGGATGATGTTGTAAGAGTCGTAAAATGGACCTCCAGAAATGGCGCACTCCCCTATTGCGATGCACCATTTGGGCTCGAGCATCTGATCCCACAGGTTCTTGACCGCAGGCAAGTACTTCCTGGTGATGTAGCCAGAAATGATCATCACATCGGTCTGGCGAGGGGTGTTTCTAGGGATGCATCCGAACCTGTCGCAGTCGTAGGGCGAGGCTCCGAAGACGAACATCTCCACACCACAGCAGCCCATCGGCTGCATCAGAAAGTAGACGGAGTTCTTCCTGCCCCAGTTTATGACGTTCTTTATGGGGCCCATCTCTATGATCTTGTGAATGCTCTCTGTTGTGGTAAACCAGACATCTGTGACTGGCCTTCCCCAGATCGTCCACTTCTCTAGTTCCTTGTCTACGGCTACTGGTACTGGTATTACATCGCTTATACCCAACGCAAGGCCTCCTTCTTCATAGCATAGAGCAGTCCTATAAGAAGCACCGCTATGAACATGATCATCTCGAACACTGCCACATTCATACCAAAGACCATAAACCTCTGCATGTACTCGTTAGCATAAACGTAGATCCAGGGGTACAAGAACAGAACTTCGACGTCGAATATAACAAAAACTATTGCGAAGAGGTAGTACTGTACGCTGTACTGAATCCTGGCATCGCGGACTGGTGAAAGTCCACCTTCGTATGTTGCTAACTTGCGACGACTCGGCTTTAGAGGCGATATGATCTTTACGGCAGCTAGAGCAGCTATGGGCACTATGGCACCCATAAACAGAAACACAATAAGTGGTATATAGTAATCCACTGCCATCGGTTCGCCGGCCATTGTTTCTCCTCCGTAAAGGCTAAACATAAGGTCTGGTATAAAAGGTTTATGAAAAATCATTTCGCATAGCCTAGACTCATTTTGAGTATTTTTTGGCTGTGTAAGAATAGCATGCAGTCGGATATTATCATGATTATGGGTGATGAAGTGGACAGGGTTTGTCAGATGGATGTAGTGCCTGGGATGGGTGTGGATGAGCTTGTGAAGGCCATGGCCAGCTGCGGCTTTGGTGCCAGAAGGCTCTCTGAAGCTGTGGATATTTACGAGGAGATGCTCTCTGGAGAATACACGAAGTTCTTCGCACTGGCGGGCGCAATGGTGCCTGCTGGAATGAGGAACCTGGTCTCAGGGCTGATCAGGAGAGGGCACATAGACGTGCTGGTGACCACCGGCGCCAACCTGGTTCACGATGTGATAGAGTCGTTCGGCTTTCACAGCATTGGAAACTGCGATGCGGACGACGCAGCTCTGCGTTCTTCAGGCCAGTCCAGGATTTACGACGTGTATCTCTCAGACGAGAACTTCATCAAGTTCGAGGAGGTCATGCAGTCCATCCTGCCTGACACAAGCGAGCCCCTGTCAGGGTGCCAGTTCATGAAGGCTCTTGGATCGAAAATTGAAGATGATAGGTCGATTCTTCGGTCTGCTTACGAGAAGGGCATTCCAGTCTTCTGCCCGGCCATGTCTGACTCCATGATCGGGCTGCAGGCCTGGCTCGCCTCCCAGACGAGGAAGGTCCAGATCGACGCCATCTCCGACATCAAGGAGATAGTCGACATATGCTATGGTGCGAAGAAGGCCGGGATCATGATACTTGGCGGAGGAGTTCCGAAAAATTTTGCGCTGCAGTCCATGCTCGTCACCCCTAAGAGCTTTGACCTAGCAATCCAGCTGACGACTGACCGCCCGGAGCCAGGAGGCCTTTCTGGGGCGACGCTCTCTGAGGCAGTCTCCTGGGGCAAGATCTCGTCTGAGGCCAGGCACGTCACAGTCTACGGGGACGCCACCATAAACTTCCCCCTGATAGTTGCCTCCACCTTAACCAGGCTTGAGAGGTCCAGAGATTGATGCTTGAGAGGCCTAAAGGTTGATTTACCTCAGGCGGTCTAATTAGGTGAGGACATTTCATCAGTTGAGGAGCATTTCGCAGGATTAAGAGGGCGATCTCTTGGATCTGGTAATAGGCATAAGCGGGGCCTCAGGCGTAATCTACGGCATAAGGCTTCTTGAGGCGGCTGTGGGCTGCACAACCCACCTGATACTGACAAAGTCTGCCAGGAAGATCATGGAGATAGAGACGGGCTACCTTCCAGGGGAAGTTGAGGAGATGGCGGACAACGTCTACGACCAGGGCGACTTCACAGCGCCTGTGGCCAGCGGGTCGTTCATCTTCGACGCAATGGTCATCGCTCCCTGCAGCATGAGGACTCTGGCAGGGATTGCATCCGGCGTGTCTGACAACCTGCTTCTCAGGAGCGCAGACGTCTGCCTCAAAGAGAGAAGAAAGCTGGTGCTGGTGCCAAGAGAGACGCCTTTAAGCCTGATACACATGAGAAACATGGTCAGTGCAGCAGAGGCGGGAGCTGTGATAATGCCTGCGTCACCAGGGTTTTACTCAAGGCCTGAAAGCCTCCAGGAACTCGTGGACGCCTTTGTGGGAAGAATTCTGGACCAGCTGGGGTTGGCAAATGACCTGGTCAGGAGATGGGGAGAAGGAAATGCTTATAACGGTGGGGATCAGACCAGCAGTCCAAGGTGAATTAGATGAAGTGCCAGCTGTGCGGCGTAGATAAGGAGACAGTGCCAGTCAAGGCTAAGCAGGCGACAATCCACGGCCTGAAGGATACAACTTTCAACATATGCAAGCAGTGCCTAGAGCTGAGCCATGAGGCTTATGAGAACAGGGCCTTCCTGGAGGTCAAGGCAGGGACAGGTGCTCCTGAGCACCATTAGCTCCTTCTTTTCTGCTTTCGCAGGCTCCTAGAATCCATCAGACGCCTCTTTCTTGGCCTGTTGGCCCTATCATGGCCACGAGTCTCTTCAGGCTCAGAGCTTGAACTTAGCTTTGCCTCAGTTGCTCATAACCTGGGTTATTCACTATCTGGATTCACAGCCAGGACTTATGGCCACGTGCTCTCTTGCTCCTGTTATCAAAAAATTCTTTTCTCCATCAATTCTGCCCAGAACAGGCTGTATTTTTTGATAACTCTTGTCATAAGTTTGGAAACCTCTGCACAATCTTTATAAACTTGCCTGCGCAATGAGTCTCAATACTAATCTTGGAGATTGCATGCGTCTCGACCGCCATGTCAGCAAAAGCTTAGTTAGCCCTGATCTACTTCCGGAAGATTCCAGTGATAGTCGATCAGGCGCTGATAGTGTAGCCGCAAGGTTAGAAGAAGCTCCGTTTATGCGGCAGGACTTGGGCGATCTCTTCAGCTGCTTTGACGATCTCCTCTTCGCTCTCGATGGCGATGGCAGAATCATCCAGGCGGGCCAGTGCATCTTGAGCATGCTTGGATATACAGGCGAGGAGCTGATGGGTACAAGCATCTTCGACCTCTTTTCCTCAGATCTGAGACGCCAGGAGGCAGCTGAGGTCATCAGCTCTGGCCAGCATTCTTGGGCCCTTCTCGCCAGGGACGGGTCAGAGATGAGCCTCTGCGTGAAGATGGCTCTCTTGAGGGACAGCTCAGCGCTCTATCTGGTCAGGCGTGCTGGGGAGAACAGGGCTATAGTCGACGATCGGAGCTGCCTGGTCGAGTCCCAGTCCAATGGAAGGGACATAACTGAGGTGAAGCTTGCAGAAGACGAGCTTAGGAGGCAAGACAGGCTCCTTGCTGCCGTTGCCTCGGCTGCAAGCGTTCTCCTGGTTGAGAAGGACATCACCTCTGCCATAAAGCAGGCTGTAGAGGTGCTGGGGCTGGCCCTCGATGTGGACAGGGTGTACATATGCGAGAACTTCAGAGGCGATGACCAGGAGAACGTTCACAGGCTGCACCTCCAGTGGGTGGGCGAGGCCGGCTCTCACCTGGCGGAGGATCCAGAGCCATCAGAAGGCCAGGAGATCTCCTACGAGTTCTTCCCAGGATTCTACGATTCCCTCACCTCCGGCGAGCCGGTGATGGGCAATTTGAGCGATCTCCTTGAGTGTGCAAGCGAGGTCATGCTCTGGCCCGTTGGCATCATGTCATTTTTGGCTGTGCCCATTGCCATCGACGGCAGTTTCTGGGGGTTCCTGGAGTTCGTGGACTCCAATCGAGAGAGGATCTGGAGCCACAGCGACGTCTCTATCCTCAAGGTTGCGGCATCGTCATTGGGAGGCGCTATATCGCGCAGGCGAATGGAGGTCGAGCTTGAGGAGGCCAAGAACTCAGCAGAGTCTGCAACCAGGGCCAAGTCCGAGTTTTTGGCAAACATGAGCCACGAGATCAGGACCCCAATGAACGCAGTAATTGGCATGACCAGCTTTCTCCTTGGCCTGGACCTCTCAGCTGAGCAGCGCGAGTGCATCGAGATCATAAGGAACAGCGGAGACGCCCTCCTGGCGGTGATAAACGATATCCTGGACTTCTCCAAGGCTGAAGAAGGGAAGATGGTCCTGGAAAACCAGGTCTTCGATCTGCGCAAGTGCATTGAGGGCTCGACAGAGCTGGTGGCAACAAAGGCCGAAGATAAAGGCCTGAGGCTTAAGCACAGCCTGGAGAGAGGCGTGCCGATATCGGTTGTAGGCGACCCAACCAGGCTTCGTCAGGTTCTCCTCAACCTGATGGCAAACGCTGTCAAGTTCACAGAGGCAGGGGAGATCAACCTACGTGTCAGCTGCGATAGCGCCCGGCCCGAGAGCTGCGACCTGCGCTTTGCTGTGAGCGATACAGGCATTGGAATACCTCGTGATCGCCTGGGATGCCTCTTTAGATCTTTTGGCCAGGTCGACGCCTCGATCTCCAGGAAGTACGGCGGAACCGGCCTGGGCCTGGCCATAAGCCGCAGGCTAGTCGAGCTTATGGGCGGAAAGATCTGGGTTGAGTCAGAGCCAGGCGTTGGATCGACGTTTTACTTCACGATAACTGTAGGTACAGCGCCCACTGGGTCTTCCGGTTTAGAGCCGTATGGCCAGGATCGCCCTGTCCTGGCCCTGGGTCCTGGCCAGGAGCTGGACAGGTCTCTCAGAATCCTTCTGGCAGAAGACAACCCTGTCAACCAGAAGGTCACAATCCTGATGCTGCGGCGCCTGGGCTACAGGGCAGATGTGGCCGCCAACGGCCTTGAGGCTCTGCAGGCGCTGGACCGCCAGGGATACGATGTGGTCTTCATGGACATCCAGATGCCTGAGATGGATGGGCTCTTGGCCTGCAAGGCTATAAGGGAGAGATTTTCGACTGAGACGCAGCCCAGGATAATTGCTCTGACAGCTTACGCGCTTGAGGGCGATAGAAAGAAATTCATAGATGCTGGCATGGACGACTACATAGCAAAGCCCGTGCAGATGGATGACCTGATCTGTGCCTTAAGCCGCTGCAGGCATGCTGCAGGGCCTGGACTCCAGGACCTCAGTGGAGGATAGCTGCACAGGTGGATAGCTTTACAGGGAGATAGCTGCACAGGGAGATAACTTCATAATGAGAACAGCCTGCAGAGCAAATATGACCATAGGCCAGGAGATGACGGCCGGCCTGGCTGTATGAGGCCTGATATGATAGACCTGGGATTCATCATAGAGATCTGGATTCGCCGACTTAAATGAGGCGCGCTGATAAAGAGGTCGTGGACCTCGATGAGGTCAGGTCCATACTGAATGCTGCTTCAGTATGCAATCTGGCCATGTGCGACGAAGGGCAGCCCTATATTGTCCCCCTCTGCTTTGGATATGAGGGCAGCACACTGTATTTTCACTCTGCGCCGGAAGGCAGAAAGCTGGATGTTCTCAGGAAGAACCCCCGTGTGTGCTTCGAGGCGGATATCAGCTCTGAGGTTGTTGAGTCGAAGGAGCCCTGCTCCTGGTCGATGAAGTACAAATCGGTGATCGGGTCTGGCAAGGCGTCGTTTGTGGAAGATCCCGATGGCAAGAGAGAGGCTTTTGATGCCATAATGCGCCATTATCTTGGGGCGCGACCTTCGGGTGGAAGTTTCCTCTACTCAAAGGAAGCTCTGGGTTCGACTGTGGTCATAAAGGTGGAGATAGAGAGCATCTCCGGGAAGAAATCACAATATTAAAATTCTAGCTATGATAACTATAATCGTAGATGAAGTCAAACTCACAACTTCAGAACCACTTAGGCTCAGATCCGGTAACGATCGTTATCGGCAGTTGCAGTGCCTCTCGGATAAACTTAAGTATCATCATTCCAAGTGGGCTATATCGAATGGAATTTACATCACACTCAGTCTACGGGGCATGATAATTTGGCACCTTTTATAGAGATTAGGGATCTTACAGTCCGTTTTGGCGAAGTCGAGGCTCTCCGCAATGTCAATCTGGTCATAGAGGAGGGCGAGTCTGTGGGAATTTTGGGTCGCAGCGGCTCTGGCAAGAGCGTTCTCATGCACGTGCTAAGAGGAGTAGAGTCCTTCCCAGGCATGAGCGGCAGCGTGATCTACCACGTAGCCAGGTGCAAGGCCTGCAGGCACGTCGAGCCGCCCAGTCACACTGGCGAGAAGTGCAGGTGCGGCGGAGTCCTTGAACTGTTCGATGCCGACTTTGCTAAGCTTGACATCAACGATCCTATGCGAAGGGACATAGTCCGGAGGATCGCCATAATGCTGCAGAGGACCTTTGCCCTTTACGGCGACGAGCGCGTCATAGTAAACGTGATGAGGGCGGTCGAAGAGTCTTCAGGCGGCTCTATGAGCGTCCACAGGGCTGCAGATCTCCTGGAGGAGGTAAACCTCTCTCACAGGATGATGCACGTTGCAAGAGAGCTCTCAGGCGGCGAGAAGCAGCGCGTGGTTCTGGCAAGGCAGCTGGCCAAGTCTCCCATGGTCCTTCTGGCGGATGAGCCCACAGGAACTCTGGACCCTGCAACCGCGAAGCTGGTCCACGAGTCGATCAGAAATGCTGTCAAGGACTTCAACATGACCCTGATCATCACCAGCCACTGGGAAGACGTGATGGTCGACCTGACCGACAGGGCGCTGATCCTCGATGGCGGAGAAGTCAAGGCCATAGGCGAGCCAAAAGATATAGCAGCTCAGTTCAGAGCAATGGCCGGCGAGCTTGCCAAGAGGGATGAGATCGAGGTTGGAGAGCCCATAATCAGGGTGAGGGACCTCTCCAAGAGGTACATAAGCATTGATCGCGGCGTTGTGAAGGCTGTAGACGGCGTCGGCTTCGAGGTCATGGAAGGAGAGATCTTCGGGCTGGTAGGAGTCTCAGGCGGCGGCAAGACCACTCTTTCTAAGCTGGTGAGCGGGATCATAACTCCCACAAGCGGAAATGCGTATGTCAGGGTGGGCGACGACTGGGTGGACATGACTGTGCTTGGCGCTGAGGGAAGGGGCAGGGCCACGAAGTATATAGGAGTGCTTCATCAGGAGTACACACTCTATCCATCGAGGACCGTTTTGGACAACCTGACCGAGGCCATTGGCCTGGCTTTGCCCTTCGAGCTTGCTGAGAGGAAAGCCATACACACCTTGACCACTGTCGGATTCACTGAAGATCAGGCGGATGCAGTCCTGGCCAAGATGCCTGACGAACTCTCTGAAGGAGAGAGGCACAGGGTCGCTATGGCGCAAGTGCTAATAAAGGAGCCCAGCATTGTAATCCTGGATGAGCCCACAGGCACGATGGATGCCATAACCAAGGTAGAGGTCACGAGGTCGATCTTGAGCGCCAGAGAAGAGCTTGGCGAGACCTTCGTGATAGTCTCTCACGACATGGATTTCGTCAAGAACGTCTGCGACAGGGCGCTCTTGATGAGAAACGGCAGGGCCGTGGCCTTAGGCAAGCCTGATGAGGTTCTGGCAAAGATCACAGAAGAGGAAGAGCAGGCGATGCTGGGGAGTTAATTTGAAGGTTTCTGTAGACGGAAAAGCAGTCGACCTTGGACCTGGAGCCAACCTCGGCCAGGCGCTGGAGGCAGCAGTAGCAGCTCCAAGACAAGGCGCGATCACTGGAATCATCAGAGGCAGGTCTGAGAAGTCCAGGCAGACAAACTCTTACTGGCTGGAGACGACGAAGGGCAGGATCAGGATCGAGCTTCTGGAAAACGACCTCCAGAAGGTCTGGCACGAGTGCATAGGCAGCATTCCTGGCCTTGAAGCCAGGTGGACGTCTGCAGACTCCACTGCCTTTGGCTCGTTTTCTTCAAACCTGGCCCCTGAGAGGGGTGCGCATGAATACGACCGCTGGGAAGTGGTCCTGGGCGCTGCAGGGTTCACCTCTGAGAAGACCCAGGCGATATTCATCAGGAAGAGGCACACAGCTGCATACGGCGTGCCCTCTGCGAACAGGGGTGTCTTCGCCAAAGTTGTCGGCGGCAAGAGCACGCTGGATCTTCTGGGAAAAGATGACAGGATCCTGTCTGTAGAGCCCATAGTTGAGTGGGAGGCTTTAACCGACAAGCTGGCGACCTCCGACCTCTCAACTCCTCTGGAAGAGGGAATGGAGATCTACACCAGGTTCGAGGCAGAGCTTATCGGCGCAGCTCCTGATGGTTCAGAGTTTTTCCTGGCTCTCACCAGGGACGGCACCTTCAGGGTAGACGCAGTATCTAGCTCGTACCTCTCGTCTGACCAGCTCCTGACAGAGCCCATAGAGTTCGAGCACAGGGAGCCCAGGCTTGAGGGCACAGTCACAGTCAGAACGAGCGGAAGAGGCCTTGGCCGGACCTTCATCTACAAATCGGACAGGACCTCGAACCCAGGGCACTCAGTTGTGGCAAGGGTCACCTCAGGCATGGAAATGATAAAGCTGGCCAGGCCTGGAGATCTCATCACGGTCAAAGTCAGGCCTGAGAGGATCATGCTCATGGGAATGCCCCTTGGAAAGGCCCTCGATGCTCTGAAGGAGAGGGGAATTGAGCCTGATGTCCAGGGATATTCAGGAGAAGACGCCGTTGTGATAAGACAGGAGCCAGACACCACAATGGAGATCCTGGGAGCGGGAAAAGTGGCACTGACCTCGATTCCTGCAAACCACCTCATCTCAATTGAGCTTTACAGCGATCTGGCGCCCAAAACTCTCGATTACTTCAGGCACGTGACCGGCTTAAAAGAAAGGCCAGTAGGTCCGCTTCCCGTCTACTTCATGTACGAGAACACTTTTCTCTTCAAGCCAGAGGTAGAGGCCACGAGATACAAGGAGCTTCTGCCTGAGAACAAGCCCACAGGTCCTGTGCCAGCTGGCACCATAGCAGTCTCGAACCAGGTTGCAAAGAAGATCGGTCTGGTCGGGGTAAAGCTCGTGGACGACAAGAGATATGGCCCTTCGGGAGAGAAGTTCGAGGCCACAAACGTGATAGGCAGGGTCCTGGAGCCCGATAAGCTGAAGAACGTCAAAGAGGGGGAGACCATCTACGTGATGGAGGTGCGATATTGAGAATTACAAAGTACATCATTACGTCCCCTGAGTCAGACATCCTCCCATCAGACATAGCCATGAAGATCTACGGCTCAAAGCAGGACGTAAACGTCAAAGAGACCTGCTTTGGAGTAATTGTCGATGGCGAAGAAGGTCCTGTAAACGAGATTTTAAGAGAGATAAGGGCAATGGACCCAAGTGGCATCTTCATCAAGGACCGCGGCTTTCCCCCAGGCGACCCCAGGCGCTGCAGAGGAAGAAGAGGCGGAGGCGCCAGGCCTGGGTTCTACACAATAGAGTCCGAATCCAAGATACTGCCCCTGATCTCCAGGGCGTTGGAGGCAAAGGATACGAAAGAGGAGGCACTCTCGGCTCCTGAAAAGAAGAGGCCTCTGGACGCACAATCGCTGGAGAAGATAATCGAGGGCGAGTTTTCCTGAGGTGTTCAATGGCTAAAGTCATCATCTATCCCCCGACGAGCATGATACTCTACGACCTGGTGGAGAGGACGGGCCACCAGCCGCTCGTGGCTTCTGGGGAAGTTCGAAAGAAGGTAATGTCCAAAGAGATAAGCTCTCCGCCACTAAACATGACCCCTGAGGAGCCCAAGAAAGGGCTCAGGTGGGCAGCAGTTGATGTCCCATCCGGGGTCCGCGGACGCATGTCGCTCATAGGCCCCCTCATCGAGGAGGCTGATGCAGGAATTATAATGACTGGAGAGCCTGTGCTCACAGGCTGCGCAGGCTGCGCCAGGACGAACGAGCTGGTCAGGCTCCTCATAAAGACCAAGGGAATGCCGGTTCTGGAGATAGCCTATCCTGAGGATGAGAGAGAGGCACGGGCCTTCGTCAGACGGATCAGGGAGTTCCTGGAGGGATTGAAGTGATTAGGATTGCTGAGCTTGCCTGCGGACCTGAGTACAGCGGCATTCAAAAAGAGATAGAGCGAGCTGCAGAGACCGTCGGCGCCAAGATAATCTATCCTGAAGTCTCGCTTGAGGACATACTTTCAGTTGAGGAGAAGTTCGGGGTGTCTGTGGCCAGCGGCGACCTGAACATGGCAATGGCAAGAGCTGTGCGCATAGTCGAGAACCCTGACCTGGCAGACGCAGTTATAGTCATGACCTGCTTCAGGTGCGCTGAGGCAGCCATAGTCAGATCCGAGATCAGGAAGTTCATCCACGAGAAGTCCAGGCTTCCAGTTTTAAGCTACTCTTTCACTGAGAGGACCACAGCCGAGACTCTCCTCACAAGGATGGAGGCGCTTGTTACCACAGTCAAGTACAGGGGCCTCCTGGCCAGGGAAAAGCAGACAGGGCTTACAGCCGGCATAGACTCGGGCTCCACCACAACAAAATCTGTGATCATGAGGGACAACCAGGTCATAGGCACAGGCTGGGTCCCCACAACTGAAGTTCTCAAGAGCGCAGATGACGCGTTTGCAGCAGCGCTCAAAGAGGCGGGAGTGACCAGAGAAGAGGTTCAGGCCATAGGAGTGACAGGCTACGGCAGGTTCCTCGTGGGAAAGCACGTGGACGCCAGGCTGATCCAGGAGGAGATCACAGTCAACTCCAAGGGCGCTGTATTCCTGGCGGATGCCCAGAGGGGCCCTGCAACTGTGATCGATATCGGGGGCATGGACAACAAGGCAATAGCCGTCCAGGACGGTATACCTGGCGGATTCACAATGGGCGGGATATGTGCGGGAGCCTCTGGAAGGTTCCTGGAGCTCACCTCTCGCCGCCTTGGAGTGGACATAACTGAGCTAGGCAAGCTCGCCCTCAAAGGCAACTTCGAGAACGTGGCCATGAACAGCTACTGCATAGTCTTCGGAACCCAGAGCCTGGTCAACAGCCTCTCCATGGGCTGCAAGCCCGAAGACGTGGCAGCAGCCGCCTGCCACAGCGTCGCAGAGCAGGTGTACGAGCAGCAGCTCCAGGAGGTCGAGGTGAAAGAGCCTGTGATCATGGTTGGAGGCACATCCCTGATTGAGGGCTTGCCAAAGGCGATGGAGCAGCTCCTCGGCCAGAGAGTGATCGTGCCCAAGTATGCCCAATACATAGGCGCCGTAGGCGCTGCCCTCCTGGTCTCAGGGCTGCTGGAGGGTTGAGATGGACCCGATGGAGGTCTTCAAGGTAGAGGCCCCTGGAGAGGAGTACGGAGAGAAAAAATACCGCGAGGTCATCCAGGACATACTCCAGGACCTGGGCCTGATCAGGTCCATTGGCAGGCTCTACGTCTACGTGGACATAGGAAAGCCCGCGTTTGCAATCTACGGCCTTCTTCGAACCGGCATCCCGCCTCTCAAAGTCAGGGACATAGGGGATGTGGCAAAGACCGAGGCCGGCTACCAGATCAAGGTCAACGACGAGGAGCACATGTCAAACCTGCTAAACGTTCTCTGGACGAACTATGGAAGGGAGAGGGTAGAGCAGCCTTCGAGGGACATGCTGATCATCGTCTCTGACACGTCTCCCTCAGAGCTAACTGTGGTTGACCTCGAAGCCGAGTTTCGCCAGGACCTGACCGATGCCCTGATCAGGATCGTCCCTGAGGGCTTCAGGAACAGAAGAAATGAGATGACAGAGAAGAGCTTCTTCTTCATAGCTGCAGAGGAGACTATCACCCCTGAGCTTTTGGAGGAGATGAGGGCCAAGATCGGGGGAATGGTCAATGGTTCTTGAACCTGTGATGTTCACCGGTGGAGTGTACAAGCACGACCTGGTGATGGAGCTGATAGAGGATCTGGGCGGGTATGTCCTTCAGAAGAACGTGACACAAAGCGAGGTCATACTCCTGATCCTGGTGCCTTCCGAGGACATGCCTGCGCTCCAGGCCCAGGTCTCAGAGCTCAGGGGAGAGCTGGTCAGGTCGCCGCTTGCCGGAACTGAAGTTGCGGTAGTGACTCCAACTCTTGCAATTCACCACCTGCCCCACACTGCATGCGACATAGCTGAGTACCTCAGGAGAAACGGCGCCAAATCGAACATGATGGGGCTCGCCAGAGGCGTTGGAAGGGAGATCGCCCAGATAAATGAGTACGAGACTGCGCTCATAAACGAGCACGACGCTGCAGTCTTCATCTTCGGCAACTTCGCAGATTGCATAAAGAAGAAGGAGGACCTCTACAGGGGAATATCTGTGCCTGTGGTGGTCACCGGCGGGCCTGAGATCGATAAGAAAGATATGCCCTATGCATTCGAGTACGTGTCCACATCAGGAAGAGTTGCTCACAGGTTCAAGAAGGCAACAGAGCTTGGCACTCTGGACAGGATAGTTGCAGCAGTTGGAAAAGCTCTGGACAGGACCAGGGCCGACATCGCCAAGGACCCACTGACCACGTCGCCTCCGAGGATCATGGATGCAGTCAGAGAGCAGGTTCCAGAGGTGGAGTACTCCTTCTCTCCGCTGCCGATTGCCCTTAACTTAAATGGTGTGAGGGTCAAGCTCCCTTACCAGGAGTACAGGGACAGGGTGGCATCAGTGACCTTCGACGAGGGAGTCTCGTTGGGAGAGATCGCCTCGATATTGCCCTCCAAGATGAAGGACTACATACTCGTGAAGATAAAGCCCATGTCCGAGACCGGGTTCGTCTTCTAGGCGCCCGGCCCGGCACTGCCGGTGATAAGATGACACTTGAGGATGATCTAGACAGCATTCTGGACAAGGGAGTGGATAAGTCTGCAGAAGACATGATCAAGATGGTGGAGAACGCCTATGGCGAGGTGCCTTACATCTTCCACTTCATGAAAGATCACCCGGAGCTCTTGATCACAAAGATGCTCCACAACAACGCAATTCTCAGGTCTTCGTCGCTCGACATGAAGACCATAGAGCTGATCTCGATCGCTGTAGGTGTGGCCATGAGGTGCAGCCACTGCTTAAAGCTCCACATCAGGGTGGCGAGAAACCTGGGAGTCCCGGACGACCAGATAGCAGCCACGATCTTTCTTGCAGGAAACCTGGTAAACGCAAGCGTGCTTGCGACAGCCACGCGAGACCTGGATGAGGAGAGGGATATATGCAGGGTCTGCGAGATGTCCACAGGCGCCTGCGAGATTCACGGGTCCAGGACAAAGGGCGATTGAGCGATATATTCGGCTTTATTCTCCCTAATTAACCTTTAACTTCAGCTGGCTTTAGGGTTGACATGGATAATTCTGATGAAGATGATCTTCTGCAGTCCCCTGACCAAAAACGATCCGCCAAGTGGTGGGAGACTGCAGAAGACCACAGGTTCGCGCTTGAGGTCTTGCAGCTGAGGGCACGAAGAGAGATCCTGAAGCTCATAAGCTTCGAGGCCAGATCTTTAGATGAGATCGAGAAGGCTTTTTCCCTCACGAGTGCACAGTCTGAGCATCACCTGGCGATGCTTGAAAAAGCGCTTGTAATTGAGAGGTCTGGTGAGATCTACAGGCTTACTGAGACTGGAAGGCTCTACCTGGAGAAAGTCGAGAACAGGCGTTGATGTGCTTATTTCAGATCCACCCATCCTTTTTACGAAAGCGAGTTTGAGTTTTCTTGCATGTGCCATTCTCTTAGCAGCTCTTCTACTCTATTTGCCCTTGGGCTTTCGATTTGTTTGAAAATCTTAAGTGCAGCTTCTGCATATTCGATCGCCTGTGAACGCTTGTCAAGCGCATCCAGCAATAGGCCTATGTTGAATAAGTCTCCACCCTCATCCAGGAGGTTTCCGATTTTGCGGTTGATATCTAATGCTTTTTTGTAGAATTCGATTGCTCTTTGAGTATTCCCATAGCTAGCATAGGAATTGCCCAAATTTCCAAGAACGATGCCCTCTCCCCTTTTATCTCCAATATCGCAAGCGATTTTCAGCGCTTTTTCGTATAATTCGATTGCTTTTTTGGAATCTCCTAAATCAGAATAGGCATTGCCCAGATTATCTAAAATTGCACTCTCTATGCTCTTCTCTCTAGCCACACGGCTAACTTCTAATGCCCTTTCATAAAATTCTATAGCTTTTCGGGCGTTTCTCTGTTTGGCATAAGCTAATCCGAGGTTACATAGAGCTGCGCTTAGACCACTTTTATCTTCGATCTCGCAGTAAATCTTCAATCCTTCCTCATAAAGCACGATAGCTTTTTGAGTTTGTCCCAGTGAGGAATATATATTGCCCAAACTTACCAAAGCATTCCCTTCGCTCCGTTTATCCCCGATATTGCGAGCAAGAGCGACTGCTTTTTCATAGATCTCTATAGAGCATTTGTATTCACTTAGCAGAAATAATACCGTGCCAAGATCAGAAATAATTCCTAATCTCTCCCCATTATCTTTAATTGCCCCTAGCAGGTGTTCGTCTATTCTCTTCCTCCTAAGCAGGTCTTCTTTATTGCGATATTTTAGAGGAGTAGCTAAGACCTCCATAGCATCAGAAACAAGCCCTTGTTCTCTTCCTTTTAATTCGTGAAATCCCCCTCTATATCTCCAGAAATCAGGGGCCTGCTTGATGACCTGTTCCAGGGCAGATGGAGTTAGAAACAGCAAATTAGGGTTTTTTGTAGCGTAGAAAAGCTCCCTAAAATTATTAAGCGCTTCTAGTAGACCTGCATCTAGCGTCTCAGGCAATATCCAAACAAGAACTTGTGACTCATTTGGTTCCTCTTCTTTAAGAGTACTTATTTCTTTTCTGAGAGTGCTTATTAATTGATCTCCATATTCTATGCTCAGAACTTTTGAACTAAACCGTTTTTTAATGACTTGGATGACCATTCCTCGATAAGCTGGAGATATGACCGTGCAGAGAATGAGGTTGCCCTTGCCTTTGGAGAGCCTGAGCTCAGTCAATATCGATTCGATCTCCTCCAAATCCTTTATTTTCTCCAGATCCTCAGGCTCATCGAGGTCCTCTATACTTTCTCTGGAGAACGGCTCCATTTCTCTACTAGTGGCAGCAGCAGTGGATCTATCGTACACCATCTCCCCTCGCTATCGTAGTATTCGACTGCATTCAGGCTGAAGAGCAGCTCTCTGATGATAAGAGAGTCGGAATCCTCATCTCTGGCCTCTTTGCTATGATAAATCTCCAGAAGCTTTTTCTTGTGTGCCTCTGTGAGGGTGCGGTCGTAGGTCATCCTGAGCTTCTCAAGAGCCGACTCCAATTCTATCATGGATATACGCTCTTTCCTGGCTCTGTAGGCCTTAAGCGTCGCATCCCTCACCACCTCCACAAGCTCAGACAGCTTGCCAGTGGATTCAATGGCTTTGTCGAGGACGCCTTCTTCGAAGAGGTCGCACTTCATCCTCCTGGAGATTACGTCCTCGTAGAATTTCTTATTTTCGGGGATCGCATCGTTATGTCTGTCCACAACAGGAATCTGGAGCAGTATCACCTCATCTGTGAATGCATATTTGACGTTCACATACTTGGGATGAAACGCAAGAGGTATGGGAAATGTATATACGATAAAGCAATTCGGCTGAAGCAGAAGCTCATAGTTCTTGTAGAAGAAATCCTCTGACTGCTGTCCGCGAGTCAGCTTATCCAGATCATCAACTAGCACCACGAGCCTCTTTTTAGTCTCGCTTTCGATCTCAATTATGAGCCAGTTGAGCATCTGTATGAGGTCGCTAACCTTCTGATCCAGCTCTTTTCTCACCGTTTCTCTGGTCTTGCACTCTCGGCTCAGCTTAAGCGTGACCAGTGCTGGAAGCGATATTCCAGCAGAGGCATTGCGGGTGATCTCCTCTTCCTTGATCTTCGTTATATCCTTAATGAATTTTTCGAGTTCTATTTCGATATCTGGATGAATATCGATATTTTTCCCAGTAATAGTGTCGTATATCTTCAGGGTCATGGATAGAAAGAAGTCCCTGAAGTCGAAATCGCTCATGTTAAGCTCGTTTCGAATTGAGTAACATACCACCAGAAATCGAGCGTTGTCCAGAGAGTCTTTGAGGCGATTGAGTTCTGTGCTCTTTCCTGAACCCCGAAATCCCAGGAAAAGGTATTTGTCTCTCCTCACGTCCTTCTTGCTGGCGATCTCTATGCTATCCTTCAGGTCCATTATAGTTGAAGCCCTCTGATCGATGGGCCTTTCCACATAGAAGTCGCGGAACTCTTCTGCGTCTCTAAGTGGTTCCACACTCAAGTTATTGTAGGCGTCATCCAATCTCTCTGCCATAGGCATGCGATCAACCGCCTAATTATTGGCTTGCTTAAAGTTAATGTTATTGATGATTACACGAGCTTTTTCAAAAGAGCAGTCCGGCTGAAGAAGACCTTTGGCTCTCCTTCCAGCTTAAATCCGGCCTTTTTTGCGAGATCCAGCATCTCCTCAAAGGATTTCTGGCCGACGTGAAACCTGGGCTCAACTACCAGCATCCCTCCACCCTGCTTGAGCAAAGAGAAGACTTCGTCGAAGAGCCCAATGGCATCTGGCACCTCATGTACGACGTAAAATGCAAGCGCAAAGTCGATTGGCCCATTCTTGTCCCTATTCAGTTTAAGGCTGTCTTTTCCGGTCCTGTGAAAGACGATTCTTGAGAGGAGACCATCTTCTTGTGCCTTCTGCTTCAGGATAGAGAGCATCTCATCTTGCAGGTCTGCTGCGATGACGCATCCTTCGTCTCCAACCATCCTGGCCATTGACCTGGTGAAGTACCCTGGGCCGCAGCCTATGTCTAGCACCCTGTCACCACTGCGTATGTATGGGCCTACGATCTTCTCAGGCGACTGGATGAGCCTTCGCAGTGGGCTGCCAAGCGTCCCAGCCCTGGATGCAGGACATACATCGTGTTTTTCAGCCATGTGTGATCATCCAATCTGCACTTTGTTCCCTAATGTACTTTCTGTTGCGCTTCTACAATGCATCCTGTGTCGTGTCCCTTCAGCCATGTGGGCATCTTCAGCCATGTGAGGCATGATGTGAGGACAGAGCATTTTGCATGCCTTTGCCTGTATTAGCAGCTTGTCAGTTGGGGGATCTTGTATCAATCTATCTTATTCAGATTTAATCCTAACTGATGCCAGAGCAGTAACGATTGTTATTACATGTCTAAAATTAGTTATCTATTTTACATACTAAATCTCAGAAAGTAATAAATAATATGTTGCATCCAATCCCAGTATAGGGTGGAGCGGGACTTTTGGCTGTGAGACCCTGACCCGACCTGAATGATCTGACCTTTATCGAGGTGAGCCTGGCCTGAACCAATCCTATAGCCTGCGGGGATTTTGTCCCAGTATCCAATGGATAGTGTGCTATCTGAAGAGCTCTATCGCCCGATCGTCTTGGCTCTTGAACTACTTCCTCGCACTGGCGTTCATAGTCCTGCTCAACTTCGTGCTTCCCAGGATGATGCCGGGAGACCCCTTCCTTGCCATCTACGGAGATGAGGCTCTGGTCTCCATGAGCCCTGAGATGAAAGCAGACATTATCAGGAGGTTCCAGCTGGACCTCTCCTGGCAGGACCAGCTAACAGCCTACCTATCGTGCCTTCTCAGGGGCGACCTGGGGTACTCTTACTATTACAAAGACCAGGTCCTGCACGTGATCCTGGGCTTCCTTCCCTGGACACTTCTTCTCGTAGGCCTCTCGCTTGTGATCTCGTCATCCATTGCAATCATGCTGGGCGTCGAGTCTGGTTACAGGCACGGCAGCAGGTTCGACTGCACCTTGCTCTCAGGGCTCATGTTACTCAGCGGCTTTCCAAGCTTCTTCATAGGGATCATGCTGCTTCTTGTCTTTGGGGTAATGCTTGGAATAATGCCGCTTGGTGGAGCCATGACTGCCTACTCTGGAAAAACTGGCCTGGCCCTGGCAGCAGACGTGCTGCACCACCTGGCCTTGCCGCTGTTTTCACTGGCGTTGTGGCAGCTGTCGCCGTACTTCCTTCTGACCAGAAACGCGATGCTCTCCAACTTGAGGGCCAACTTCGTGCTGGCTTCCAGGGCAAGGGGCTGCACAGAGCGCTCTGTGAAATACAGGCATGCAGGGCGAAATTCTCTCCTGCCAGTGGTCACTGCTATGGGAACGAGAGTTACCCATCTCCTTACAAGCGTGATCTTCATCGAGACGATCTTCTCTTATCCAGGGGTGGGATCGCTGCTGAACACAGCTCTCAGTACCAGGGATTATCCCCTGATCCAGGGAGTCATGCTGCTGATTGCATTGGCTGTGCTCACCATGAACTTCCTCGTTGACCTGATCTACTCCAGGCTGGACCCGAGGGTGAGATATGCACATTGATGTATGGGGTGGAGTTCTCGAAAGCAGGGCGTCTCAGGCTGGAGCCATCCTGCTGGGTCTCGTGATCCTGATGGCCGCACTGGCGCCGGTTCTTGCGCCTTACTCTCCAAAAGAGATGGGGCCGGTCTTTCTGCCGCCCTCAGAAGAGCACCTGCTCGGCACAGACGACCTGGGCCAGGACATAGCAAGCAAGCTCATCTTCGGGGCACGGACTTCTCTGGCTGTAGCCTGCGGCGTGGTCCTTCTCTCTTCGCTGCTCAGCATCGTAATTGGAGGAAGCTCAGCCCTGATTGGAGGCCTCTACGACAGGATCTGGATGAGGGTCGTGGACACGCTGCTGGCCATTCCAGCAACTGTGGTCATGATACTGGTAGCTGCTTACCTGAGGCCGAGTTTGCTGACGATGATAGTTATGATCTCTCTCCTCAGCTGGCCTGATGGAGCGAGGATCATTCGGTCGCAGACGCTATCCCTCAGGGAGAGGCTCCACGTCTCCGCGGCCAGGACATTTGGCGCTGGAACAAGCTACATCCTTTTCAGGCACGTGGTTCCAGAGCTTGGGCCAATCATCATAGCTGTCATGATCCAGGACGCCATGAAGGCGGTCTTCATGGAGGCAGGCCTGGCATTTCTGGGGGTCTCGGACTCGACAGTGGTCAGCTGGGGCGTGATGATGCACCAGGCTCTGAGGTTCACCTACCTGGACGTCTGGAGATGGTGGCTTGTGCCAACAGGCCTTGCCCTATCCATCACGCTGGTGGGACTCAGCCTGATAGGAGCAGGCCTGGAGACTGCGATGGATCCCAGGCTGCAGCAGGAGGAGAGCAGTTGAGTTTGGGCGAATTGCCCTGGAGGCGGTGCTGCGATGCTTGATATCCGTGGACTTGGAGTTGCCTATGGCAACAGCAGGGTAATTGACCATCTGGACCTCAGTTTGAGTCCTGGCGAGTCTATCTCTATCGTCGGGGAGTCTGGAGCTGGAAAGACCACTCTTGGCATGGCCATAATGAGGCTGGTGAAAGGATCTGTCTCTGGCCAGGTGATCTTCAACGGCGGCAATCTCCTGGACCTGTCTGATGAGGAGATGAGGCGCCTTCGCGGAGACAGGATCTCTATGGTCTTTCAAGGCGTGGAGGACTCGCTTGACCCTGTCTATAACGTTGTGGACCATGTGGCAGAGGCTGTGCTTTCCCACAGGCCTCTTCCGAGAAAGGAGGCTCTGGAAAGGGCAAGGGCAATGCTCAGAGCTGTTGGCCTGGAAGACGAGATATCTGAGCTGTACCCCCACCAGATAAGCGGTGGCCAGAGGCAGAGGGCTCTCATTGCAATGGCCCTGATAAATGATCCAGAGGTCTTGATCCTGGACGAGCCCACTGCTTCGCTGGATGCTCTCACCAAGGCCGACATAATCGACCTCCTCAGGTCGGCGTCATACGGCCGCATCACACTGGCCATCACCCATGACCTTTCTCTGGCCTCAGAGCTGACCGAAAAGATGGCTGTGCTATACGGGGGTAGAATAGTCGAACTGGGACGCACAGAAGACCTGCTCAGAAGTCCCCGACACCCCTATACCCGCGGCCTGGTCAGGTCTTACCCAGGCATGGACTCTACCAGGGACCTGCAGGGCATACCCGGAAGGATGTCCAGGGGACAAAAGGGCTGTCCATTTCACCAGAGGTGCACCCAGAGCATAGACGCATGCAGCTGTGAATCTCCAAGGCTTCGAGAGATAGATGGCAGAAAAATCGCCTGCCACAGAGGCGGGATAGTTCCGCTGCTGCAGGTATTGGATATTGAGAAGTCGTTTGGCAGGCGAAAAGTGCTCTCCGGGGTTGACCTGACGCTCTACGAGGGCGAAACGCTGGCAGTCGTTGGAGAGAGCGGTTCTGGAAAGAGCACCCTGGCCAAGATAATCATGGGCCTCATCGAGCCCGACTCCGGCAAGATGGTCTTTGAGAGCGGGTCAGCCTCAGGGGCAGAGAGATGCCGCTTTGTCCAGATGGTATTCCAGAACCCCAGAGAATCCATCAGCCACAGGCTGAGCGTGCTAGAAGCCGTGAGGGAACCTCTGGACGTGCAGAAGATCGGGACAAAAGAGGAGCGCCTCTCCAGGGTCTTGACGGCGCTGGAGCAGGCTCAGCTGCCTCTAGATGAAAATTTTCTCAAATGCTATCCTCACCAGCTCAGCGGCGGCGAAGCACAGCGCGTTGCCATAGCCAGATCCCTGGTCCTGAGACCCAAGCTCCTGGTGGCTGACGAGCCCACATCCGCTCTGGATCCAAGCGTCCAGGCCAAGATCCTCAAGCTCCTCATGAACCTTCAGGAGGAGATGGGAATGGCCATCCTCTTCATAACCCACGACATAGCCCTCGCCAGGAAGGTGAGCGATAGAGTAGCAGTCCTCCTGGACGGGGCGATAGCTGAAGAGGGCGCCACAAGCGAGGTTCTGGCGTCTCCGAGCCATCCTTACACCAGGATGCTTGTAGACTCAGCTCGCAGCGCATCTGGCATAAAGCCCGGCAGGATGGAAAGTCATGGCCAGACCTCATGGAGCAAAGCAGATAAAGGGGATAGCATCGCAGTTAACTCTTAAATTTCCAGATGTTCTGAACTATTTAGCCCAAGGTGAAGTATATGGACGCAGATTACGAGAGAGCAGTCGAGTTTCACGGCCACTCCTGTCCAGGCCTGGCCATAGGCTACAGAATTGCGAAATACGTCAAAGAGCACTATCCCAGGTCGGAGGACGAGGAGCTGGTGGCGATAGTGGAGAACAAGTCGTGCAGCGTTGACGCCATTCAGGACCTCCTTGGATGCACTTTTGGGAAGGGAAACCTGGTCTTCAAGGACAACGGCAAGCAGGCGTTCACTTTCTACTCCAGGGACAAGGGAAAGGCACTGAGGGTTTACTTCAAGGCTGACTTGTCCGGCGAGATGGACAAGATCAGGTCGAGGTACTTCAAAGGACAGCTGAACGAGTCTGAGAAGAAAGAGTTCGAGTCGATGAGAGAAGCGGTCATACAGAGGATACTGACGGCTCCTGATGAGGATCTCCTCTCTGCAAAGGAGGTGGACATTCCAGCTCCTGAGAAGGCCAGGATCTACCCATCTCTGAAGTGCCAGGAGTGCGGCGAGGGGTTCATGGAGATACTGGGCAGGACCATAGGCGGCAAGGTTGTGTGCAAGGACTGCTTCGAGAAGCTCTCCTGCCAGCAGCAAGAGGCTTGATCTGCGGCTCAAAGGCTGTTGGTTAAATTTTTTTGTTTTCGCTGGCGGAGTCGGCTCATCTGTCATTTGCCGAAGATATCTTCGTTGACATATCTCTTCGTTGATATTTGCTGCAGCCTCTCTCGGCTTTGCTACACCTTTGTCAGCTCCGTTGTGAATGCTTATTGATGCAGAACATCCTCGCAGCCGTCATATTAACAATTGTAATCTTAACAATCGTAATCTTAACAATTGACATCTAACATCAGAAAAAAGCGAATTTGTAATACAAATGATGGAAAAGGTCATAAATAGGGAGCTTTAGTCAGGATATCGTAGGAGGAGTTTAGACGTCAAATGTGGGTTGTATAATTGCTGTGGCACTGATCCTGGCGCTTGTCCCTGGGCTGGCCCTGGCAGACGACGCCTCGATGGAAGAGCTGGGCTCCAGAGCGTCCAAGATAGCGATGGACCAGCTCTCCTTCCAGAAGGGAGACGAGAACGTTCTGGCGTTGACAGATGCCGGCTATGTTAAAGCAGGTGACGATACCACCCAGAAGGCTCTGAAAGGCATAATAGAGGCCACTGGGTGCAACATTGGGGACAGCAACCTCTTCCAGGTGCTCAGGCCCCACTGGAAGCCGCTGTGGTTCTACTTCTTCAACAGAGCATCTGGCGAAGCTGTCTTCGTCCAGACGAGTGCCCAGGCGCTCAATCAGTCATCGGATGACCTCAAGTCCATGTCTGATGACGAGGTCTTCAGCAAGATCTCCAGGGCCAATGTAGACCTGGACTACATGCTGAACCACACTGATGAGGGCAACGCCACATTCAACGGCTCTTTTGACGGCAATGAGTTCTCGCTTGTGGGAATTTCCAACGTATGGGCAAAGAATGCATCGTTTGACTTCATCCAGGCATCGGCCTTTCACGATCACCTCTGCCCAGGAGTTACAAGCGGCTACATGCTCGCCAACTACGTCGAGTCCAAGCTTCCCATAAACAACACCAACAGCGAGAGCTACAAGGTCATAGCCTGTCCCCCCTGGTGCAAAGACGATGCACTGCAGCTGTTATGGGACGCGACAGTTGGCAAGAAGAACATGTTCGTGATGGCTCTGACCACAACCGAGTCTGAGGCCCTCAAGGAGAAGTACAACCAAAGCGAGGTCGCTGGAATCTTCGTGCGCTGGAACAGCACGGCCAAGCAGGGAGACGCTCTGGTCCTCGGCTTCAACTGGACCAAGATGTACGAGCTTACTGGCACTGCGAACTGGAAGGGACCTTCCTGGGCCCAGATGCTCGTCATGGACGTCGAGATGATGGACTACTGGTCCCAGCCTGAGGTGGCAGTCGACACCCTGAAGGAGTTCAAGGTGGACCAGGCAAAGATGGACCAGATGCAGGGAGCTGGAATGCATCCTTTGAAGGTTGCAGGAGTTCTGTGATCCTTCAATCTCCAAATTTTGCATGTGCATTTTGACAATTATTTGATGGAGGAAATGGCATTGAAAATGAAAAGTCTGACTGCAAGCTTGATTGCAGTGCTCTTCGCAGCTCTGATGCTCTCAAGCTGCGCACTGGCTGAGGAGAGCATACCGGTTTACACCGTCGCCGACACAACAGGCGATTGGGGATCGCCCACACCTTACGGCCACTACGCAAGGGGCCCTGGGTATGTGAGGATGAGCTATGTCTTCGACACTCTGGTCTGGAAAGATCAGAATGGAATCGTTCCGGCCCTGGCTGAGAGCTGGGAGATGGACGGCGATGCATATGTCTTCAACCTGAGGAAGAACGTCACCTGGCACGATGGAGAGAAGTTCACTGCCAAAGACGTCGTCTTCACCCTGGACTACATCAAGGATCACCCATACCAGTGGGTCAACTCCAAGCCGGTGAAGTCTGCTGAGGCGCTGGACGACTACACTGTCAAGATCAACCTGAACGGGTCTTATGCGCCTTTCCTGGACATGGTGGCTGGAACCCTGCCCATACTTCCAGAGCACATCTACCAGGGAGTAGATGACCCCGCAAATATGGACGAGGAGAAGGCACTGGTGGGCACAGGCCCTTACAGGCTCGTGGACTACGATAAGGTCCAGGGAACTTACCTCTATGAGGCAAACGAGGACTACTACCTCGGCTCTCCAAAGGTAAAGCAGCTCAAGTTCGTCAAGGTCAGCACTGAGATGTCAGCTGCTGCCATTAAGAACGGCGAGGTCGACGCAGCGAGCATTCCATCCGAGACTGCTGAGGATGTTAAGAGCGCAGGCTTCACAGTAATCGAGGGGACGCATGACGGAATCACCAAGGTCATGGTCAACCACAAGAAGGAGCCTTTCTCTGATGTCAAGTTCAGGCAGGCGCTCTACTACGCCATAGATCGCGAGTCCCTTGTTAAAAACGCTCTGAGGGGATACGGTGTTGTGGCAAGCCCAGGCCTATTTGCACCTGACAACGAGAACTACAACCCCGATGTGGATCAGTACGCCTACGACTTGGCCAAGGCAGAGGAGCTGATGAAGGAGCTCGGATACTCCAAAGACGGCCAGTACTTCTCCAAAGATGGAAAGGCCCTGGAGATAGAGATGCTTGTCACCGCAACCACAGAGCGCCCAGGAGAGATGATCGCTCAGCAGCTCGACTCAGCTGGGTTTAAGGTGAACTTGAGGAGCGTCGACTCCAAGACCCTTGACAGCCTTGTGGGCGAGTGGAACTTTGACCTGGCATTGAACAGCCACGGTGGAATGGGCGGCGACCCTGAGATCCTCAACAGGATCATAGGCGAGGGCTACTCCTTCAACAGCGCCAGGTACACAGCAGACCAGAAGCTGAACGACCTCCTGAGCCAGGAAGTCTCCGAGACTGATCCTGACAAGAGAAAGGAGCTTGTAGACGAGGTCCAGGTGGTCTATGCCCAGGATCTGCCAGCTCTTCCGCTGTACTATGCTGACACCTACTTCGCACACGATGGCAAGGTAGACCTCTACTACACAAGGCAGGGAGTGGCAAACGGCATACCAATTTCCCTGAACAAGCTATCCTTCGTGAAGTGATCTTTGCAGGTAATCGAGCATGAGCGCTCGATTATCCCAATTTTATGGCATATGGCTTATTTGATGATCCGAGTAAAATAAATTTAACCATAAAATAACTTGATTATGGAGCGGTTTGATATGAAGATTGTAGTCTGTGGAAAGGGCGGAAGCGGCAAGAGCACGGTTTCGGCTCTCTTGGCGATGGAGCTGGCCAGGAGGGGAGACAGGGTCCTAGTGGTGGATACGGACGAGTCCAACTTCGGCCTGTACAAGCAGCTTGGGCTAAAGCAGCCAGCCGACTTCATGGACTCTCTTGGTGGAAAAAAAGCGCTAACTGAAAAGCTGATGGCGCGCATGAGGTCCGAGAATCGAGAGGCTCTGCACATCTTGGACGAGTTTTCTGTAGATGAAATACCTGAGGCTCTGGTTGTGGGCGAGAGCGGGATCAAGCTCGTGGCCATAGGCAAGATCCACGACTATGGAGAGGGCTGCGCCTGCCCGATGGGCGTCTTAGCCAGGGAGTTCCTGGAGAAGCTAAAAGCCGATGGCTATCACGTCATAGTGGACACTGACGCCGGCATAGAGCACTTCGGCCGCGGCGTTGAGGCGGGGTGCGACAAGATCCTTGTGGTTGTGGACCCAAGCTTCGAGTCTGTCCAGCTCTCAAGGAAGATCTCTGAGATGGGGGAAAAGATCGGAAAGGAGGTCTTCTTTGTGCTCAACAAGATGGATGACGACTCAACTGAGCTTGCAGATCTGGTGGATGCAGGCAAAGTTTTGGGCGCAGTCCCGTTTGACAGGGCTGTCTTCAAGGCCTGCCTGGCTGGAAAGAAGGTGCCGGATTTAGGAGAGATGGGCTATGTTGCAGATGCTCTCCTCGCGACAGGGAAGAGCTGACTTTGCACAGGAGCTGGATTGAGCATTAATTTGGCCAAAATGGTGCAGATATGATTCTAAGACCAAATCAGAGAGAGCAGATCCTACCGCTTCCTGTGGTGCTGATCTCGACAGTCTCCAAGGAAGGGATAAGAAACGTCGCGCCCTGGTCCAACTTCACCCCGGTGCTGAGGCCTCTGGACGAGGTCATACTGGCCTCCTGGATCAAGAGGGATACCCTGGAGAACATCCGCCAGACAGGGGAGTTCGTTGTAAACGTGCCCACAGCAGGGATGGAGGACGCTGTGATGATCACAGCCAGGAACTACCCGCCTGAGGTCGACGAGTTCCTGGAATCGGGCCTCAGGGCTCGGCCCTCTACCAGAGTTAAGGCTCCTGGAGTCGAAGGCTGCCTTGCCTGGGCCGAGTGCGTCCTCAAGGAGGAGATTGCCAGGGAGAAGTTTGTACTGGTGATAGGTGAGGTGGTCCATCTGGAGGCAGACGACAAGTTCTTCGACGAGTCTGGCGCCATGGACTACCAGAGGGCAAAGCCCCTTGGCGTAATGCTCGGCAAGACTGGCATGGACTTCACATGTCCAGTTCCCTCTGG
The DNA here is from genome assembly GCA_964639235.1 of uncultured Methanotrichaceae archaeon. GTDB lineage: Archaea > Halobacteriota > Methanosarcinia > Methanotrichales > Methanotrichaceae > CAZXDN01. The sequence continues at coordinate 66,027 of CAZXDN010000003.1, forward strand.
AAGGCATGCCGAGTACAAGGAGATGTTCCTGGGGTCCACTCCCAACTGATCCTGCGAGGACAGGATATAAATGGAAATGATCTGAATTATTTGTTGAAGGTGTTATCGAATTATGGCAGGAAATAAGAAGGCAGAGATGACGGTAGCAGGCATGGCATGTGCTGGTTGCTCCGGCGCAGTGGAGAAGGCTCTTCAATCCCTAGACGGCGTCTCAAATGCTAGGGTTGATCTGGCCAAGAAGACCGCCTTTGTCGAGTTCGATCCAGATAAGCTTGGACTCGACGATCTGAAGAAGGCGGTCATCGGCGCCGGGTACAAAGTGGCTGAAGGAAAGGTGATGTGAGCTGTGGTGTGAACTCCCTGCCCGCAGGGTGGGGCCTTCAGCTACTTCTCGGCCATTTTAGATTTATATACTGACAAATATTTGGCGCAAAAATTCTGATGGCCGGTGGTTTGCAGCGATCGCCTTGCCATGCGGCGGTTGAACTGGCCTGCTTTGCCCTAATTTGCATTAGAGGCATGACCACTGGCCTATCATAGCTCTTCTTTGCCTCTGCCTTTGTGCTGCCGATATTGGTTTTTCTTTAGAGCAGTTTAGTCTGTATACACTCGTTGACCAAAACAGGATCAATCGACCTGCTTTGAAGATCTAAACACTGCTATATCAGAAATTATTATATCTTATGCTTGACTATACACTTCCTTATAACGACAGCTTGGTGATGCAATGGATGCCGAAGCTCTGATGAGTGCCATTCTGGTGGCCTTAGGACTGGTGCTGGTTCTGGTGCCGTTCAAGAGGAATGGTATAATCGGCTTTCGCGCAAAGGCTGCCTACACGTCTGAGGGGGCCTGGAGGAGGACGAACCGATATTTCGGCTCTTATCTTCTCCTGATCGGAGTTCTCACTCTGTTCTTTTCTCATTTCCAGCATCGCCATCTTTACCTCCTATCTTTGCTCTTTATTGCCTCTATCGCGACTTATTTCAAGGCAAAGAGCAATCTGGTTACCTCTGCCTCTTTATTCGCAGTCTTTGCTTTAACCTGCACGTTTGCATATCCCTCACTGCCACAGGAGCTGGGAGTGCACTTCTCAGGTTTGAGCATAGATGGTTGGGAGTCAAAGTCGTCGTACATGTACCATATGGCGGCGCTTTTCTCCTTGATCACTCTCATCTCATTTTACGCCGCAAGATTCAGGGCAGGTGTCCTTCCCGTTATCCATGTATGCCTGGTCTTTCTGATATTCATAAACGCCATCGTAATCTCGATCCCTTTCTTTGGAGAGGGATTAATCGCCTTGATCTATCCAATGCTGGCTGCTTTTTTGGCTTTCCTTGTAGTCTTCTACAAACGCCTTGACCTCAGAGCTGTGCGAGCCTGAAGTAGCCTTTTCTGATGAAAGCATCTGAACAGCAACTACATTTCGTCGAAATACTTAAGAATCCTTCTGAAATGCTATACCCAGATGCTATAGCCTGCAGTCAGAAGATGGCAAATGAGGAGCAGTAGAACGAGGATATGCATATTGAGGTTTGATCTGATGATTGACCCTTTGAAGGAGATAGACTGGAACGATGTCTGGAAGTCCCAGATGGAGAGGAGCCGAAGATCGAGCCCTGGAAGGGAATGCGCCAGGATATGGGAGACGAAGGACATGGCAAAGCGCTTCTGGAACATGTCCCAGGAGAACAGTCACCGTGTGGAGAAGACCATTGCAGGCACCGAGATCAACCTTAAGTCCAGGGTGCTTGACATAGGCGCAGGGCCTGGGACGCTGGCCATACCTTTTGCCCAGAGAGTCTCCCATGTAACTGCTGTGGAGCCTGCAGAGGGCATGGTCTCCATGTTGAAAGAGATGGCTGAGAAGCAGGATGTAGGGAACATATCCGTGGTCCAGAAGCGCTGGGAAGATGTCGACGTTAAAAGAGATCTCGAGCCGCCCTATGACATAGTGATCGCTTCCTTCTCTCTGGGCATGCCAGACATCAGGCAGGCAATAGAGAAGATGATGGAGGCCTCCTCAGGCAACATATACCTCTACCACTTCGCGGGAGACACCTCCTGGGATATCCAGTGGAAGGAGCTGTGGCCAAAGCTGCACGGCAGGGAGTACTTCGCAGGTCCAAAATGCGACGTTCTCTACAACGTCCTCTACCAGATGGGCATCTACCCGCACATCAGGGTCTTCAGGCTCGTGCACAACCAGCGCTATTCGTCTGTGCAGGAGGCCTTCGAGGCGCTGAAGTCCCAGGCCCAGATAGAGACTCCTGAACAGGAATCCATATTTCGCGAATACCTGAGCCGCACCATGAGGGAAGATGAGGGCTCTCTGATCCTGCCAGGGTCCTCTGTCAGGGTCAAGATCTGGTGGAAAATGCGACATGGCACTGGCTAACTGCTCTTTGCACATCCAGCAGTCAAAGACAAATTATTTTTTCTTAAATTATATCGATAACTATTTGTGTTTCCTCATTCGACTTATTGCCGCATCAATATGAGGTCATAATATCATAGCCTGGTCAGGTCCTGTTAGATATTATTATAACCAAAAGTCTTATTACTTAGTTATACTATATTGAATTTCGTAATACAACATCATGGGTGGGGATGAAATGTCCGAGTGTGGAACAACGGAAGCTGAGAGAGAGCAAGGGATGCCAAGCTGCAGGCTTGTGGTCTCTGATGAGGCTGTGCCCTTTGTGGCGCGCGGTGGCAGGATCTTCCCAAGTCAGGTGATATATGCAGATCCTGAGATTAAGTCTGGGGACAGAGTCCGGGTCCTGGATAGGAGGAATAGAGTTCTGGCAGTGGCCAGCGCAGCCTTCACTCCAGAGGAGATGCAGGAGGTGCGCAGGAACCTGGCCGTATCAGCCAGGCAGCAATTGGCTTGAGATGTGAGCATATCTTAGAATGCCATTGGATATTCGCCAGAGCCTGCCTCAGGATACGAGCGCAGTGCTCTGGCACGCCTCATCTGCAGACGGCTTGGTTTTTGTGGCTTTGTGCTTAAAAAGATTTTATACTTTGAGCAGCATTAGCTTCATTCAACAACGAGACTGACCGGTTTTCTTCTCCATTAACCTGGCAATATGTGGGTGAGCATCATGGGACTTATCGACGAGTTCAAGAAGTTCGCAATGAGGGGAAACGTCCTCGACCTGGCTGTGGGCGTGATCATTGGAGCATCCTTTGGAGGCATAGTCAACTCTCTGGTCAACGATATACTCATGCCGCCCCTTGGCATGTTGATAGGCAGAGTGGACTTCACGGATCTTTTCATATCCCTAAATGGCGTATCCTACGAGTCGCTGGCCGCAGCCAAGGCCGCTGGCGCCCCCACTGTGAACTATGGCGTCTTCATAAATGCTGTGATCAACTTCCTCATCGTGGCCTTTGCAATCTTTATCCTGATCAGCCAGGTCAACAGATTTCTGCCGCCCCCGCCCCAGCCTGCTTCAGAGACCACTGACTGCCCATACTGCAAAGAGAGCATCTCTCTGAAGGCCACAAGGTGCCCGCACTGCACATCGGACTTAACTGAAACTGGAAAGGAGACTGCCTCAGATCTCCAGGCTTAGCGCCTGGCCACCACCTCTGTTGCTGTATCTCATGGTGAGCATTGCTGTATCTCATGGTGAGCATTGCTGTGCCTCATGGTGAGCATTGCTGTATCTTATGGTGAGCATATGAGCAGACATCAGAGCCGCGCATGAGGCATTCGCTCCCTATCTCTCATCCCTTTTTTGTCCTTTCTATCATGACTGGATTTAAAAAACAGCCATAGGAAAGTTGCACTGTCGCCATTTCAGAAGCCAGATCTTTCAGACTACTGTCGATTGTTTTTCCCCGCAAATTCGACGATCATCTCTCATTAATTCTAAACAAAAAGAAAAATATTTAACAGATATATGCCACCACAAGCTCTAAGATATACCTGTTATCACCATCTAGACCGACTATGGCCGCAGACAGAGCCAGCCCAAATCTTGAGGATGATGAGATCCTCGACCTCTTCGACGAAACAGTCAGCGAATGGTGGAAGAGATCTTTCTCCGGGCACAGCGAGATCTTCACACCACCGCAGAGGCTGGCCATACCTCTCATACATGAGGAGAAGAACGTCATCATCTGCTCTCCCACAGGCTCAGGAAAGACCCTGTCAGCCTTCATCTCCATCATAAACAAGCTCTTCGTCCTCTCCAGAACTGATGGTCTGGAGAACTCGGTATACTGCCTCTACATCTCGCCCCTCAAGTCTCTGGCCAACGACATACACAAGAACCTGGAGCGGCCGCTCTCAGAGATCCAGGCCCTCGCCAGGGAAAATGGCATCGAGACACAGGATATAAGGCACGCCATAAGGCACGGCGACGTCTCGGCCCAGGACAAGGCGAGGATGCTCAGGAAGACGCCTCACATCCTCAACACCACTCCTGAGAGCCTGGGCATACTGCTCAACTCACCTAAGTTCAGGGAGAAGCTCAGGACAGTGCGCTGGGTGGTGGTAGACGAGATCCACTCCCTGGCAGGGTCGAAGCGCGGCGTTCACCTGACACTGAGCCTTGAGAGGCTTGAAGAGCTCAAGAAGGAGTTCGACCCTGAAGCAGATCCCGACCTGGGAAGCTTTGCCAGGATCGGCTGTTCAGCCACAATCGAGCCATTGGAGGAGATCGCCCAGTTCCTTGCTGGAAACTACAGGCCAGTTGAGATAGTTGACACGAGATTCTCAAGGCAGTTCGACCTGAAGCTGATCTGTCCAGTGCCTGACCTCATCTTCACGACCTCAAGAGAGCTTGGAGACAGGCTTTACCAGACCCTCCACGAGCACATCCAGGATCATAACAACACTCTCGTATTCACCAACACCAGAAACGGCGCTGAAAGGGTGCTCTTCAATCTCAGGACTCGCTTTCCGGATTTCTACAACGACGAAAACTCAGGCTGCCACCACGGATCTATGGGAAAAGAGGGCAGGCTCGAGACCGAGGATCGGCTGAAGACCGGAGCGCTCAAGGTGGTCGCGTCATCGACCTCTCTTGAGCTTGGAATCGACATGCCTCACGTAGACCTTGTTCTGCAGATAGGCTCTCCTAAGTCAGTTGCAGCTCTGCTGCAGAGGATCGGAAGAGCTGGCCACAGCCTGGACCAGGTTGTTAAGGGAAGGATAATCGTCCTGGACAGAGACGAGCTTGTCGAGTGCGCTGTGATGCTTGAGAAGGGAAAGTCGGGGTTTGTAGACAAGATCCACATACCCACGAACTGTCTTGATGCCCTGTGTCAGCACGTATTCGGAATGGCATTGGAGCGCACCTGGCGCCTGGAAGATGTCAGGGACCTCGCCAGAAGGTCTTACTGCTACAGGGACCTGCCAGAAAAAGACTTCATGGCTGTGATCGACTACCTCTCAGGAAAGCACGCAGGGCTTGAAGAGAGGAACATCTACTCCAAGATCTGGCACGATCCTGAGGCTGGGACGATGGGCAAGCGGGGAAGAAACGCCAGGATGATCTATTTTATGAACACGGGCATGATTCCGGACCAGTTCTCCTGCGACGTCCTGACCAGGGAGCACCGCTGGGTGGGCAACCTGGACGAGAAGTATATGGAGAAGCTCAGCAAAGGCGATGTCTTCGTCATAGGCGGAAAGTCTTACAAGTTCTGCTACAGGCGCGGCGGAAACATCTATGCAGATCTGACTTCTGAGCGGCCCAACATTCCTGTCTGGATCTCTGAAAAGCTGCCTCTGTCATTTGACCTGGGAAGAAATGCGCTTCGGTTCAAGGCAGACATGATCTGGATGATGAATGGCAGATCCAGGGAGGAAGTGATCTCCTGGCTTCTTGAAGCCTACCCCATAGACGAGAACAGCGCCAGGTCAATCTATGAGATCTTCGATCAGCAGATTCGCTACCTTGGCGACGACTCAGTTCCCACAGACTGGAGGCTGGTTGTAGAAGAGCATCTAGACCGGGAAAGTTTCAGGAGGATATTTTACTTCCTGACCAACTATGGCGTAAAGTTCAACGATGGGTTCTCGAGAATGATAGCCTACGTGATCTCGAGAGAGGTGTCCAGCAACGTCCTGGTCTCGATCTCTGACTCCGGGTTCATGCTCTCAGTTCCAATAGATGGAAAGGTGAACATACGAAAGGTGCTGGCCTCCATAGATGAAGAGAGCTGCAGGGAGGTCCTGGAAAAGGCTGTGGAAAACACCCATCTTCTCAAGAGCCTCTTCAGAGTTAACGCCTGCAGGTCCTTCATGATCCTTCGAAACTACATGGGCAAGAAGAAATCCGCCAGGCGCCAGCAGGTGAGCGCAGACATGCTCATCTACTATGCCAGGAAGCTGGATGATTTCGCAGTCCTGAAGGAGAGCTACAGGGAGATCATCGAGGACAAGTTCGAGGTCGAGAACATCCTGGAGGTGCTCTCAGGCATTCGATCTGGCGAGATCGAGGTGACGGAGAAGATATCTGAGTCTCCCAGCCCAATGGCTTTTGGCATAGCATCGATTGGCGCCAGCGACGTGGTCTATGCTCAGGACAAGCTCTCCCTGCTGAAAGAGTTCCACAGAAGAGTCATGGACAAGATACATGGAGACAGGCTTGGGGATAAACTGCAGGAAGATGACTTGGCCAGGGATAATTTATCTGGAGATAAGCTGGCCGGAGAGGATGCCACGTGAGCTTGAACCAGAGCGAGCTGGGGTTCCTGAACGGCTGCCTCTTCATCAGAGAGCCTGGGATATGCGCAGCATCAGACCTGCACATAGGCCTTGAGGACGAGCTGAAGAGACAGGGTCTGGCGTTTCCCCTGAGGGAAGAGCAGGTTCTAACAGACAGGTTGAGCGAGGTTCTTGCAAAGTTCAGGCCATCCACATTCGTCCTCAACGGCGATATATTCCACTCATTTAGCAGTATGAATGACAGGGTCAAAGAGAAGCTCAATGGGATATTGAGGCTTCTGGAGAATAGATGCGAAGTCATCCTGCTTCGTGGCTCTCACGACACGATGCTCGAATGCCTGGAGCTGGAGGTCAAAGACAGGCACGATCTGGATGGCTATACCTTTGCCCACGGCCATGCCTCTCTCGAAGGCCACGGCACTCTGATAATGGGCCACGAGCACCCTGTGATAGATATCGAGATGACCAGGGTTTCCTGCTTTCTCCTGGGCGAAGGAGTGGTTGGAGGCGAAGATCTGGTGATAACTCCGGCTTTCAATCCTCTCTGTCAGGGAGTGACCATAAACCAGGTGGACGGGCGCGATCTCCTCTCGCCTTTGCTGAAGGGGATCGATGCTGGGGCGATGTATCCCGTAGTCGAGGTCGAGGGAGAAGTGCTTGCATTTCCCAGGCTTCGTGGGCTCAGAAAACACATACGCTAGGCCGCTTGAGCTAGGCATATAGCCCAGCCCACAAGCATATCGATTAATATCTCTTAAAGTCAACTCAACTCCGGATATGACACAGGCTTTCGCGGACGCAGAGGTCGCCAGGACCAAGTCCAAGTGGGTGGCAAAGGCCTTCGAGGAGTTTTGCAGGCCCAGGACCACTGTCAGGTCTCTGTTCTACTTCGCCATGAAAAGAGATGAGCCCGACTATCCCATATGCGGCGGGTTTGTGGGCGAGATCAGGGTGGTCAGGCGCTATCACGAGAGCGACGGCAGCCGTCTGGCCAAGTGGGTCGGCAAGGCGCGACTTTTAGGGTACATCCCAAAAGACGCCATACTCGACGAAGCCCCAGGAGAGCACACCTATCTCTTCAGCCCGCCTGATATCCAAGACGAGCTCTCCTCGAAGCGGGCCTGCAGAGACTCTTCGCGTCGCACAGAGCTCTGGATCAACAAATCCTCTCTCAACTACTTCCTGCTTCCGATCTGTCAAGAGCTGGGCATCAACCTGGTGTCTGTGGGCAAAAGAGCTTCCAATCAGGCAGTAGATTCGCTGATCAGGAGAGCGAGCAGTCCTGACTCTGCCTCCACCCAGGTTCTCTGCCTATCCGATCTCGGCCCAGACGATCTATTTTTCTGCGATGATTTGGGCGATGAGATCTCAAGCCGGGGCGCTGGCGATAAGATAGAGATCAGGCGCCTGGGCCTGACTCCTGAGCAGGTCATCGAGCTGAAGCTTCCCATGTACCCTGAAGGTGCGGCGGGCGCAGAGGCAAGCGCAGATGCAGGCATAGATGTGAGCAGAAGCAAGAGCAAAGAGCACCGGTCCAGATACAAGACGTGCCTCAAGCCTCATGGCTTAAACCCAAAGCATAAGACTGAACTTGATGCTCTGGAGGTCTATTACCCTGGGGGCATATCCGGATTTGTCAGGGATGAGCTGTCTTCAGCTTCTGGGTTGAAGTGAAGACCGGATTTTTGGTAGTCTACCGCAATTGAGTTGATTCAATGAGCCTAAGCGTATTCACCACGGAGACACAGAGGCACAGAGAGATTTTAATATTATTGTTCTGAATCTTTTTGTATCTTCTCTGCGTCTCTGTGGTGAGTTGTTTTGTCCAGCTATGGTTTCTGTACTCAACAACTCAATATAGGTAGACTACCAGATTTTTTAGGGCTTATAAGGATGAGATTTCCTGCTGCCATTTCCTGCTCCTGCTGCCATTTCCTGCTGCTTTGTGATCTCCTACTGCCTTGTTACCTGTCTTATCAGGCTCTCGTCCATGACGAAGCTCTCATCCACAGCTGAGAGAAGCTCATCGTGTATCGAGCTTTCTGAGTAGTACAGCACAACCACTACGCCGCTATCTTTGGCAGCCTCGATCGCAGGCACGAAGTCGCTGTCTCCAGCAACAATGACCGCTTTGGAGATGGACCTGGTGCAGCTGAGCCTGACTAGGTCTACAGCCAGCGAGATGTCCACCCTCTTCTGGATGAACTCCCCTGCGATGCATCCCAGCCTTCCAAGCCTCACCTCGAACCTGGGAAGCCTCTGTATGGTGTAGATGAACTTGTCCATTGCAGAGAACCTCCTCTTCTCGTCTTCCGTTGGTGGATTGCTCTGGTAGGGCATGCAGTTGTAATAGTAAGTCCTCATTCTCTCGGAGTCACCGCAGATGATGTCTGAGAACTTTGCCAGGTCTATCCTGGGTTTGCCAAAATCTACGTCTAAAATTTTTGTCAGATATGCTCCGTCGACGAACACTGCCGCGCGATTATTCAAAAAAGTTCCCACCTTGTTGATAATTGGCTGCCATCCCAAAGAACGGCAGTGGTTATTATACACCTAACCAAGGGACTTTGCTATATCTAATTTGCGCTAAACTGAGATTAGTAACTTCAACTCTCACTCTTCTCTGGCATTTGCCTCGCTGCTGGATTTGTTCGCCCTGTTGCCCATATTTTTGTAAATCTCTGACAGGATCTCATCGCCGAGCGGCTCAGGAATCACTCTTTTCTCCACCGCTGCATAGCTCAGCCAGATGGTCATGGCGTTCTTTATCTCCTGGAGCGCCTCCTCATGGGTGTCTGCAAGCACAGAGCAGCCAGGAAGCTCTGGCACCAGTGCGATGTATCCGCCAGCCCTCTCGCTGTATACGATCTCTATTGCGTACTTGTGCATGTCTCAACTTCCAGATCTTCGCTGGCAGAGGCTCGACTGCCCGGTTTAAATAACAGCCGGTCAGATCGATATTTCAAGCTGATTTTTTAACCAGGTCTGCCTCTTCCTCGGTCAGGCCGTAGAGTTCACAGACCAAATCATCTATCCGGATCTCGGTGTCAGATATCTGTTCTTGAATCTGGGCTTTCTCCTCATCATGCTTGGACTCTGCAAGGCGTACATGCAGCTCAAGCATCTCTTTTGCCAGATCTGCCAGGCAAAGGCATCTATCTTGGTCTTCTGTGCAGGACGCCTCAGGCATGTAAATTGGCAGCTGTTTTAAGTACTGCAGAGTAAACCTGAGGTAGCCTCCTCTGCATGTCGAGCAGATCGCCTTGCAGAAGAATGTGATGAGGCTTGAGTTCAGGATGGCCAGAAGGCAGAGGTTCTGGCTTGAGATTAAGTAGGCGTTGTTGAGGCAGTATATCTTGCCATCCGGATCCAAGGTGAAGTTGCCGCTTTTGGAGATGTCTGGAAGGACGATCTTTGGCTCCTCGAATTTCTTATGGTAAACTATCGGGTCCTGGATCTCGTGCCACCTGTATCTTCCGGGCTTTCTGCCTTTGGGCTCTCCAGCTTTGAAGCCGTCGCTTTTTGCCTCAGTTTCTTTGGTTTTGGGCTCTAAATCTTCCCTGAACTTCTCCAGGTGCCTCTTGATTGCAGGATACTTCTCTATATCAGTGCCCTGCCTGGAGAAGATAAGGAACTTTTTGTTCTCAAGGCCGTGATAGCGCTTTATCTCTTTTCCCGATACCACTGGCTTGATCAGCTCTTTGCTTCCTGGGTCTTCTTGAATCAGCCTGTCTCTGGTTCTCTGATCTATGACAAAGGCCCTGTTCATGCCGGTTAAGACTCCCCTGTGGATCTTGCCCTCAAGACATGTTCCCAGGGGAACTCCCCTGGACCTGATCTTGCAGAGCAGGGCCTGGCCGAGTTCGCCTGTGAGAGTCCAGCCTGCATCTTCAAGGCAGCTTATGTCAACCTCATAGCGACATTTGCCAAATTCCTCACAGTAACATCTGCTTAATTTGTCACAGCTATATCCACTCATCTCCTCAGAGCTACTTGGTTTTGTGACATATGAGCCCCTCACCTTTGAGGCTCTGAGTCTTGGCTTTAGTCCAGGAGGCTCTTTTGAGATTGTGAGGATACATGGGTAGGCTGATGCCTTTTTGAATATCGGCAGGTCTCCGAAGTCCACCACCTCCAGGACCCTCAGGCCTTTCATCCATCTTCTGAGTGGCAGGCCGTAGCTCGTCCTCATCCACTTGTTCGCTGTGACATATGAGAGGACACCTCCGGGTTTTAGAAGCGAGACCCCCCGCTCTATGAAATAGGAGTAAAGGTCTGCCGCCCCGTGGTAAACCTGGTAGTGATCTTTGAGGTAGCCCTTCAAGCCTTCTGATTGAGAGAGCACTTCCTGCCGGACGTATGGTGGATTTCCAATGACTGCATCGAAGCCTCCTGACTTCATGGCCTCTGGAAACTGGACCTGCCAGTTGAACTTCCCGTCTTCAGCTCGGACACCTTCATCGCAATCTTCCCAGGCATCTGAGAATCCAGGTCCGACGAGCGCATTGCCGCATTTGATGTTTCTGAGGTCCAGATGTGAGAGCTGCATGCCATCTCCTGGCAGTGATTTTTCATGGAGCATCAGCTGAAGCGAGCGCTTAGTTAGCTCTACGGCCTGAGGGTCGATGTCCACACCGAAGATGCTGTTTTGAAGTATCCTTTTCTTCTCGGCAATCGTGAGCCTCCAGGTCCCGTCTCTCGATCTGGCCACTGGCAGCTTTTCAGTGCTGACGCTCTCAGGCACATCTCCTCCAGGCCAGTTTTGAAATCTCCTGTCCCCTTTCGACTTGCTCGCAGCGCTTTTATTTTCAGATTCCAGCTTCTCTAGATGCCAGTTCAGGTGCCAGTCCAGAAGATGTCTGTAAGCTATGGTCAGAAAAGACCCGCATCCGCAGGCCGGGTCCAGGATCTTGATCTCTGAAGCCTGATCTGGATTCCTGTCCCTGAGGAGATTGTTCAGAGACCCTTCGACTATGTAATCGATTATGTAGTCTGGGGTGTAGTAGATCCCGCTGGCTTTTCTGATATTGGCCGCTTGCCTTTTTCCAGCAGGGGCGCTTCCTGGGCCTGGCAGGCAGATCTCAGATCCGAGAAGGTGCTCGTGTATTCTGCCAAGGATGTTTGGGGGCATGGCTGAGAAGTCGCAGCTGCCCTGGAGACAGATTTCAAAGATCGCTTTTTTCAGAGCCTCGTCGTCCACGACTATATAATCTAAACTCGCCAAAAGCTCGCAGAGCTGATGATAAATACCGTCTGAGTTGAGGACGCCTCCCAGCTTTGAGGAGGTGCAGCCGGACCTGGCCTCGCACAGGCGAAGAAAGATGATCTCTTCAAGAATCGACCGAGCTGCAAAGGATGCTTTTGCTGGACCAATGCCAGGATTCCTCAAGGCAATGCTTCTGGCCAGATCATCTCTCCATCTGGCTGCGACTCTCAGGAGATCGGATTCTGAGACGTTGCCATGATTAGAGCTCTTTGCAGGCATGACCTTGATCTTCTCGCATCCTTTTGAGCTTGGGCTTGTTCAATAAATATCTCATCACCAGGCATTAAGTCTCTTCACAATCGATGGGTTCCATCACAGGGCCCTCTTTGTAAGGTGCCAAATGCTCAGCCTTGAGATCAGGCTGTCGCTTGGTCTTGAGGCCAGTCCACTGGTCTTAATGTCAATTAGCCTTAAAAGAAATCATCAAGCGTAGGCCCATTATTGTTCCTCTCCAAACTTAAGCCCGCAGAGTCCAGCGAGCTTTTGGGCATGCGCCTGTTGAACGCTCTCATATTTCTGCGCTCTGGACAGTATTGGCTTGAGTAGTATGCCTCCCAGATGCGCTCTATCTCCGATTTGTCTTCTACACAGCCCAATGCCTCTTTAAGTTCTTCCAGAGTGCTCTCCAGAGAGCGACCTTGATATCGAAGTGTTTCCCGGCCTGTGAATAGAGAGACCCAGCTCTCCTGGCTGTTGCCCAGGGCAACAATTGTGGAGGGCGACCTCCTGGCGAAGAAATCGCAGGTCCTCTGGCCAATGTGGTGGACTGGCTTGAGGTAGCCGTACAGGATTTTATCGCCAAAAGGCTTGAGCCTGACAAACCCTCTCATCCTGTAGGTCTCGGCCATCACTGAGTAGACCATCTTCCGGATGCGCACAGTCTCCCTGTCTGTTGCCAGCTCCAGGTCTCTTGCCTTCAGGCATGATGCGCGGCGCATTATGGAGTCAGAGCAGCCCTCGTGGGCACTGAGGTGGTAGAGGAAGCTTTCAGGCACGTTCAAGGAGATCGCCTTTTTAAGAAAGTTGCATTCAAGAGTGCATTCAAGAGTGCATTCAAGAGTGCATTCAAGAGAGCCACCTGTCGAGGGTGGCGTTCGTCCA